>JAEDJI010000037.1 GCA_016296435.1 Bacilli bacterium
GACCCTTTTCACTTAACTGTGTCTGACGTGGTTAATTAATTAAAAAAATAGACTTAATCATCTAAAAAAATGATTAAGTTTTTTATTAATGTAAAAAAAATAAAAAAAATAAAAAAAATTAGCACTCATATATTGACAATGCCAACATATAATATTATAATGATATTAGCACTAAGGAATTAGAGTGCTAAAGGAGGTTAATATGCTAACTTCGAGACAAGAAAAAATACTACAACTTATTGTTGATGAGTATGTTAAAAGTGTTAATCCTGTTGGTTCTAAACTAATATGTGATGAGCTTAATTGTTCTAGTGCTACTGTTAGAAATGATATGTCCATTCTTGAAGATCTTGGTTATCTTGAAAAGACTCATGTTTCCAGTGGTAGAATACCAAGTGAAATGGGATATCGTTATTATGTGGATAATTTAATGGAACCTAAGAAGATGAATGGTGATGACTTATTAAAATTACAACTTATATTTAATAATAATAAATTAGATATGCCTGATGTAATAAAAAAGAGTCTTGCTATTATATCTGAACTTACTGATTATACATCAGTAGTACTTGGTTCAAAATCCAATGAGAATAAGTTACAAAAAGTTGAGGTTCTTCCTCTTGTAGATTCTAAACTTCTTGCTATAATAGTAACTGATAAAGGGCATGTAGAACATAAGAATATATCTATTTCTGGTGTTTGTATTGAGGAGGTTCAAAAAACTGTTGAACTTATTAATAAATTGCTTATTGGTACTCCGATTGATGAAATAAATAAAAAATTAGAGTTTGAAGTAAAACCAATAATTAATCAATATGTAATGCAACACGAAATAATATATAATGCTTTTTATAATGTATTTAGTGATATAGTTTCTAAGAATGATATGTCATTTGTAGGAAAGACTAATATTTTGAATCAACCAGAATTTAACAATGTTGAAAAGATTAAGAATCTTCTTAATAAATTTGAGGATAGTTCTTTATTTGAATCAGTTGAAGAGGATGATAATGATATAAATATTTATATTGGAAAAGAATCTAAATTAGATGATGATGTTACTGTTATTAAAACTAAATATAAAACAAATACTGATGAAGGTACAATAGCAGTAATAGGTCCAAAAAGGATGGAATATGATCGTGTCGTATCTCTTCTTGGTTATATAAAAGAACATCTTAAGTGAGGGAGGAATAATGGAAGAAAACAAAGAAATAGAAAAAGAAATAGAACTAGAAAAGGTTAAAAAACATAAACCTAATAAGAATGAAGAAATACAACTTCTTAAGGAAAAAATTGAATCTTTAAATAATGAGGTTCTTCGTAGTAAGGCAGATTTAATAAATTATCGTAAAAGAAAAGATGAAGAGACTTCTAGTTTATTGAAATTTTGCAATGGTGATTTAATATTGTCACTTCTTACTGTTGTAGATAATTTTGAAAGGGCTCTTATTTTAGATGATGAGGCTTTTAAGAGTTATCTTGATGGTTTTAAACTTATTTATAATCAAATTATTGATATATTAAATAGTTATGAAGTAAAAGAGATTGAAGCACTTGATAAGGTGTTTGATCCTATGTATCATCAAAGTGTTGCTACTAAGAAAGATGAAAGTAAAGAGTCTGGTATAGTACTTGAAGTATTTAAAAAAGGATATACATATAAAGACAAAGTTTTACGACCAGCAATGGTTATAATAAATGAATAAAAGTTAAAAATAAATATGAAAGGAAATGATTAATATGAGTAAAATAATTGGTATAGACTTAGGTACAACTAATAGTTGTGTTGCAGTCTTAGAAGCAGGGGAAGCTAAAGTAATCCCAAATCCTGAAGGGAATAGAACTACTCCTTCAATTGTAGCATTTAAAAATGGAGAAAAGTTAGTAGGAGATGTTGCAAAGCGTCAAGCTGAAACTAATCCTAATACAGTACGCAGTATTAAAAGATTAATGGGTACTAAAGAAAAGGTAGAACTTGATGGTAAAAAATATAGTCCTGAAGAAATTAGTGCAATGATTTTAACTGATTTAAAGAATAGTGCTGAAGCATATCTTGGTGAAAAAGTTACTAAAGCAGTAATTACTGTTCCAGCGTATTTTAATGATGCACAACGTCAAGCTACTAAGAATGCTGGTAAAATAGCAGGACTTGAAGTAGAAAGAATTATTAATGAACCAACTGCAGCATCACTTGCGTATGGTTTAGATAAACAAGACAAGATGCAAACTATTCTTGTATATGATTTAGGTGGTGGAACATTCGATGTTTCTATTCTAGAACTTGGTGAAGGTGTATTTGAAGTAAAAGCTACTAATGGTAATAACCATTTAGGTGGTGATGATTTTGATGAAATTATTATTAAATATTTAGTTGAAGAATTTAAGAAAGCTAACGGTATTGATTTATCTAAAGATAAGATGGCAATGCAACGTTTAAAAGAAGCTGCTGAAAAGGCTAAGAAAGATTTAAGTGGAGTAACTACTACTCAAATATCTTGTCCATTTATAACACAAGGTAGCGATGGACCACTTCATTTAGATATGAGTCTTACACGTGCTAAATTTGAAGATTTAGTTAGAGATTTAGTAGATTCAACTCTTACACCAGTAAGAAATGCAATGAAAGATGCTAAAGTATCTAAAGATGATATTGATCAAGTAATTTTAGTTGGTGGTTCAACTCGTATTCCTATGGTTCAAGAATTAATTAAGAAAGAATTAGGAAAAGAACCTAATAAATCTGTAAATCCAGATGAAGTAGTAGCAATGGGCGCTGCTATTCAAGGTGGTGTACTTACTGGTGATGTAAACGATGTAGTATTACTTGATGTAACACCATTATCACTTGGTATTGAGACTTTAGGTAATGTAATGACTGTATTAATTCCTAGAAATACTACAATTCCAACAAGTAAGTCTCAAGTATTTAGTACAGCTGCTGATAATCAACCTGCTGTTGACATTCATGTTCTTCAAGGCGAAAGGCCAATGGCTGTGGATAATAAAACACTTGGTAGATTCCAACTAACTGATTTACCACCAGCACCACGTGGAGTACCTCAAATTGAAGTTAAGTTTGATATTGATGCTAATGGTATTGTAAATGTAACTGCTAAAGATTTAGGTACTAATAAAGAACAAAAGATTACTATTACATCTAATACAACACTTTCTGATGATGAAATTGATAAGATGGTAAAAGAAGCTGAAGCTAATAGAGAAGAAGATGAAAAGAGAAAGGCTTTAGCAGATGCTAAAAATGAAGGGGAACAAATGATTTTTGCTACTGAAAAAGCTATTAAGGATCTTAAAGATAAAGTTGAAGATAAAGAAAAGTCTGATGCTGAAGAAAAGATTAAAGATTTAAAAGAATCATTAGAAAAGGATGATCTTGATGATATTAAGAAAAAGACTGAAGCGTTACAAGAAATCACTTATGCTTTAGCAGCAAAGGTTTATCAACAAACTGCTCCTGAAGAAAATAAAGAATCTAGTGATGATAATAAAAAAGATGATGGAGTACAAGAAGCAGAGTACGAAGAAAAATAGTTATTTAGGGGAAGTCATTAGACTTCCCTTATATATAATATATAGGAGAGATTATGGAAAAAATTAAACAAAGATGTGAAATAGATGATTCTTATAAATGGGATTTATCTAAAATTTATAGTAGTAATGATGAGATAAAGAGTGATCTTAATAGGGTTTTACTATTAACAGAAGAGTTATGTTCTTATGAAGGACATCTTCTTACTAGTAGTACTAATCTCCTTGATGCAATAAATAAATATTATGAGGTAATGAGACTTATTGATAAGTTAGTTGTTTATGCTAATATGAAACATCATGAGGATATGTCTATTAATTCAAATCTTGCTCTAGTAAAAAGAATTGACAGTGTTTGTGATAAAGTATTTTCTGATATATCATTTTTTACACCTGAACTTCTTAAGAGTGATTATAGCTTAATAGATAGTTATATGAAAGAAAATGAAGAATTAAAAAAGTATTATTTTGTTCTTAAAGATACATTTAGGACTAAGGAACATACTTTAACTAAGGAGATTGAAACATTACTAGCATCTTTGGGAGAAATTTTTAGGAATCCTTCGGATACTTTTGATATGATTGATGATGTTGATATGAAATTTTCTAATATAAAGGATTCTTCTTCTAATGTTGTTGAACTAAATAATAGTAATTATTCTAAGTATATTGAGTCAACTGACAGAAGAGTTCGTCATGATGCATTTTATTCTATGTATAATAGTTATGATAGTTTAAAGAATACTATATCATCAACATATAAGGGTAATTTAAAAGTTGATAGTTTTCTTGCTCATACTAGGAAATATGATAGTCCTATGCAGATGAGTTTAGATGATGATAATATTAGTGTTGGATTATATAATAAGCTTATTGATACGGTTAATAAAAGAATTGATTTACTTCATGATTATATGAGTGTTAGAAAAAACATTCTTGGTTTAGATGAGATGCATATGTATGATTTGCATGTACCTTTAATAAAAGATATAAATAAAAACTATACTTATTTTGAGGCGAAACAGTTAATAATTGAAGCATTAAAACCACTTGGAGACTCTTATATAAAAGATTTAACTAATTTATTTAATAGTAAGTGTATTGATGTTTATAATAATAAAAATAAAAGAAGTGGTGCTTATTCATGGGGATCTTATGATACATTACCATATGTTCTTCTTAATTTTGAGGGATCTTTTAATGATGTATCTACTATTGCACATGAACTTGGTCATTGTATGCATAGTTTTTATTCCAATAAGAATAAAGAATATCATGATGCATCTTATCCTATTTTTCTAGCAGAGATTGCTTCGACAGTTAATGAGATACTTTTAAATAGATATTGTTATTTAAATGCCAAGGATAAGAATGAAAAGTTATATTATTTGAATAATTTAATGGAACATATTAGGACTACTTTATATAGACAAACACAATTTGCAGAGTTTGAAAAAATTGTTCACACTAAGACATTTAATGATGAAGTATTAACCTGTGATGATTTATGCAATATATATTATGATTTAAATAAGAAATATTACGGAGATAGTGTCGTAAGTGATGATATAATCAAATTAGAATGGGCAAGAATTCCACATTTTTATAATAGTTTTTATGTTTATAAGTATGCAACTGGTATATCCATTGCTTGTAGAATAGCTAGTGATATACTTAATAATAAAGAGAATGCAGTAGCTAATTATATGAAGTTTTTATCTAGTGGAGGATGTGATTATCCACTCGAAATATTAAAGAGTGTTGGTATAGATATTGAAAATGATTCTACTATTGATGATGCACTTGATATGTTTGGTGAAGCGTTAAATGAATTTAAAAAATTAATAAAATGAAAGAAGGAGTAGTATGGCAAAGAGAGATTATTATGAAGTTCTTGGTGTAGATAAAAATGCAAGTGAATCTGATATAAAACTTGCATTTAGACGTCTTGCTAAGAAATATCATCCGGATGTTTCAAAAGAAGAGAATGCTTCTGAGAAGTTTAAAGAAGCACAGGAAGCGTATGCTGTTTTGTCTGATCCTGATAAACGTAAGAAATATGATCAATTTGGACATTCAGCATTTGAAGGACCTAATGGTAGTGCTGGAGGATTTGATTTTAATTTCCAAGATATAGATTTGGGTGATATTTTCGAAGATTTATTCGGAGGAATGGGAGGAAGTTTTGGTGGCTTCTCATCATTCGGCGGCTCAAGAAGACAAAGAAAATCACGTGGTAATGATTCGCTTTTAACTATGAATATTACATTTATGGAAGCAATTTTAGGTTGCAAAAAAGATATAGAGATAACTACTACTGAAAAGTGTAGTGCTTGTTCTGGTAAGGGCGGATCTGGTGAGCATAATTGTGAAACGTGTCATGGAAGTGGAACAATTACTAAACAACAAAATACTATGTTTGGTAGTTTCTTATCTAAGACTACATGTCCTGATTGTAAAGGTAAAGGGGTTACTTATGATAAAGTATGTTCTAAGTGTCGTGGTAAAGGTGTAGAAAAAGTTCTTAAGAATATTACTGTTACTGTTCCTGAGGGAGTTGATACTGGTAATAGAGTTAGGTTATCTAATTTAGGCGAACCTTCACTTGATGGAGGAGAAAATGGTGATTTATATATTGAGTTTAAAGTAAAAGAACATGATTTTTATGAAAGACATGGTTCTGATTTAATACTTGAACTTCCTATTACTATTATTGAAGCAATATCTGGATGCAAAAAGGACATTAAGTTGCCTAGAGGAGTTGTTTCACTTACTATACCATCTGGTAGTGAATCAGGAGATGTTCTTAGAATAAAAGGAAAAGGTGTAAAGGATCCTAATTATTCTAACTATGGAGATTTTTATGTTAGGTTGAAAGTAGTTATTCCGAAGAAGTTAACTCGAGAACAAAAGGAATTATTTGATAAGTTATCTAAGACTGATTTAAAGGATAAGTCTATTGAAAAATATGAAAAATTTTTAAAATAAAGTATCTAGTAATAGATGCTTTTTTAAAAAAAGTATAAATTTATATAAAATATATATGATAAGAAAAATGATTTCAAAATACAGTTTTGATACTTTTAAGTAATAAAAAAGAATCAATTTTAAAAATTGGTTCTTTTTTATATAAATTATATTGGTTTTAAAAAAATATTTTGTGAAGAGAGATTAATTATATGATATTATCAAGTATATAAAAAAACTTACATTTTAGGTAATAAAATGCAAAAACACTTAATATTTCCATTTGAAGTAAAAAAATGAATGTTATTTTATCATTTCTAAGCAACATCTATTCTTTTTAGTTATACTTAATATATTATTTTTCTTATATGTAGTAAATATTTATTATTAATTATTAATTAAGATTTAACTATGTTAAGCAATTAGTCTTTACTATTGCTTTTTTAATTGTTTTAAAGTACAATTAAACTATAAAATAAAAGTAGGTGTTTATATGAATAATAAAGGGTTTACTTTAATTGAACTTATTGGGGTTATAGTACTTATTGCTATTGTTGGTATTGTTGCTTCTTTATCTATTGGTAATTATACTAGTTATGGGTTTAGTACTATTAACGACCAACTTGATAAGCAACTTGTGCTATCTGCTAAAATGTATTATACAGATAATAAGGTTGAACTTAGAAAACTTGGTAATAAGATAATTAGTTATGAGACATTAAAGAGTAGTGGTTATATAACTAATGATATGGTTGATTATGATGGTAATTCTTGTGATAAGAGCTATGTTGTAGTTTATATGGAAGATAATAAATATAAGTATGCTGGTTGTATTATATGCGATAATGGTTATGTTAATTTAGTTAATAAAATGTGTAATAAATAGGAGTATGATGTGTTATGAGAAAATTTAAAGGATTTACTATATTAGAATTACTTGTTGCACTTGTTATAATGGGAATAGTTCTTTCTTTAGCAGTTATGGCAATTAATCGCTATGTAATTTTCGGACATGCTACTATTGATAAGCAACTTGAAAAACAGTTGGAATTGTCCACTAAAAATTATTTAAATGATAATAAGAATACTTTAAAAGTAGATGATT
>JAEDJI010000038.1 GCA_016296435.1 Bacilli bacterium
TTATAAAATCTATTTTTTTATCTTGATTTTGTATCCAAATAAATGTTGATGTTATAAGTATAATTAATGTAAAAAAAATGTGTGATATATATTTAAATATTTCCATATTATCCCCCCAATTAATGGGTCTTATTATAACATATTTAATGACAAAAGTAAAGAAAAAATAAAAGTTATAAAAATTTATAAATAGAAATATCCCATATTTAATTACCTAAAATCTAAGTTTTTTTATATACCTAATAATATTTATTTAAACTTTTACAGTCAAATATTACTTTTGGAAAATTATTTATCTTTTATAAGAGTATCCTCTAATAATTTAATTATTATTGTAATTACTTTATCTTAATCATAACAATATGAATATGCATAATATATTTGAATTCTGCTGCCTTTTTTATGTCCTTTTCGGAAACTTACTTTTTCTATTTATACATATCTTTTAAATTTAAACTAGCATTATAAATATCTTTCTTTTTATAGTTTGATTTCTCATTTAAAATATTTATTGCTTCTTTTAAAGAAATATTTTCTTTTATTACTATATCTATTAATTGAGCTTCAATTGAGATATTTATTTCTTCTTTTATAGTAGATTCTTTTTCTATTATAAAGGTATATTCTCCTTTAGTTGCATTTTCATTATCTTTTAACTCTTTTATTACTTTATCTATTTGTCCATAGTAATTTTTTTCATGCAATTTAGTTAAGTCACTTGATACACTTATATTAATATCTTCTAATTCCTCTCTTAAGTATTCTAGTGTCTTTATAATACGATTAGGACTTTCATAGAAAATAAAGGTATTTATATCACTATTATTTATATTTTTAATTAATTCTTTTTTATCTTTTTGTTCTCTTGGAAAAAATCCATAAAAAGTAAAGTTATCAGATTTTAATCCACTTACTGATAAAGCTGTTATTAATGCAGATATGCCTCCGATTGGAATAGTGTTTATATTGTTTAATTTAGCTTCTTTTATTAAGATGTAACCTGGATCTGATATACATGGTGTTCCTGCATCTGTTATAAGCGCTACTTGTTTACCTTCTTTTAGATAGTTTATTATACTTTGTGTTCTTTCTTTTTCATTAAATTTATGATATGAAATTAATTTATTTTTTATTTCATAATAATTTAGTAATTTTAGACTACGTCTTGTATCTTCACATAGAATAATATCTACATCTTTTAAAGCATCAATAGCTCTTTTAGTCATATCATTTAAATTACCTATTGGGGTTGCTACTACAAATAGTGTTCCCATATAATCACCTACTTTTCTTTTAAGTATTTTTTTAATTCATCTAGGATATTTAATGCCTCGAGTGGTGTGATTTCTAGTGGATTTATTTCTTTTAATCTTTTTTCTATTTTAGATTCTTCTTGTGAAGTAAAATCAAGGTTTAATGTTGTTTGTTCATATATTTCTTTTTTTGGTTTTTTATTTTCATATATATCTAATATTTCTTTAGCTCTTGTTATTATTTCATCTGGAAGGTTTACTAGTGATGCAACATGGATACCATAACTTTTATCAACAGGTCCTTGTTTTATTTTATGTAGAAATGTTATTGAGCCTTGTTCTTCAATTGCACTTACATGAACATTTTTTAAATTTCTTAATCTTTTATCAAGAGTTGTTAATTCATGATAATGTGTTGAAAATAGTGTTTTTGCTTTTACATGATCATGTATGTATTCAAGTATTGCTTGTGCTAGACTCATTCCATCATATGTCGCTGTCCCTCTTCCTAATTCATCAAATAGTATTAAGCTATTTTTAGTAGCATTTGATACAGCATTATTAGCTTCTTTCATTTCTACCATAAATGTTGATTCTCCACTTACTAAGTCATCACTTGCTCCGATTCTTGTAAATATTTTATCAAATATTGGTAATTTTGCTTCTTTAGCTGGTACAAACGAGCCTATTTGAGCCATTATTACTATTATTGCAAACATTCTCATATAAGTTGATTTCCCACTCATATTAGGTCCTGTTATTAAAAGAATATTAGTTTTTTCATCCATTATTATATCATTTGGAACATATTCTTTTTTAGATACTACTTCGACAACTGGATGTCTTGCTTCTTTTATATAAACATTTCTTTGTTCTGTTAAAGTTGGTTTTGTAAAATTATTTTGTTCTGCAACATTAGCAAGCGAAACTAAAACATCTATTTCACTTATTACTTTTGCAGCTTGTTGAATTTTAGCAATATATTTTCTAACTTCATCTCTTATTTCTAAGAATAGTTTATATTCCATAGTTATACTTTTTTCTTCAGAGTTTAATATTATATCTTCTTTTTCTTTTAATTCTTGTGTTATATATCTTTCCCCAGTAGTAAGAGTTTGTTTTCTTACATACCCATATTCATCTTTAATTTGGTCTATGTTTGATTTAGAAACTTCGATATAATACCCAAATACTTTATTAAATCCTACTTTCAGATTTTTAATACCAGTGCGTTCTTTTTCTTGTTGTTCTAGTTTTAAAATAAAGTCTTTTCCACCACTTGAAAGACTTTTTAAATTATCTAGTTCTTCATTATAACCTGTTTTAATAATATTTCCTTCTTTTATAGTTAATGGTGCTTCTTCATTTATTGATTTTTCTAATAAGTCTTTCAAGTCATCAAGAGTATCAAATGTATCTTCATAGTTTATTTCTTTTAATATTTTTTTAATCTCTGGAAATACTTTAATTGAATTTTTTAATTGAATCAAGTCCCTGGCATTTAAATTACCATAGGCTATTCTCCCAGATAATCTTTCTAAATCATAAACATTATTTAATAAATCTCTTAATTCTTCTTTTAAAATAAATTCTGTTAATAATGTTGATATAAGTTCATATCTTTTTTCTATTTTATTTTTATTTACTAAAGGATTTTCTATCCATTTTTTTAGTAATCTAGACCCCATTGCTGTTTTCGTTTTATCAAGCATCCATAGAAGTGAATATGTTCTTTCTTTTAGTCTTAGAGTTTCAACTAATTCAAGGTTTCTTTTAGAATGAACATCTATTTCTAAAGAATCATTTTTATCAATAATAATACTTTTTTGTAGATGATTTAAACTTCCTTTTTTCATTTCTTGAAGATAAAATAATAAATGTTTTATAGAGTTAATTATTCTAATATCTTGAATATTTTCATAAGTATTTTGATATTGTTCTTCAAGAAGGTTATTACTTATTGTTATTAAGATATTATATTTTTCTCTTAATGTATTAATTATTCTACGATTTATTTTATCATTAACAATTAATTCTTTTATATCTATTCTTATTATTTCATTTATTAATTTATCTTCATCATAATCAATCAGTATTGAATACATTACACCGGTTGATATATCAGCATAGCTTATAGCATAGCAATGATTATAGTCATAAACACTTCCAACATAGTTATTAGTTTTTTCATCTAATGCAGATGATTCCATAAGAGTTCCTTTTGTTACTATTTGAACTACTCCACGCTCCACTACTCCTTTTCTATCAGGTGGTGTTAGTTGTTCACAAATTGCAACTTTATATCCTAAGCTTACAAGTTTTTCAAGGTATCCCAAATAAGAATGATATGGTATACCACACATTGGTACTCTTTCCTCTAAACCACAGTTTTTACCTGTTAATGTTAATTCTAAAAGACGAGATACTAATTCAGCATCTTCAAAAAACATTTCATAAAAATCTCCAAGTCTAAAAAAAATGATTGCATCTTCATTTTGTTCTTTTATGTTTAAATATTGCAACATCATTGGAGAAAGTTTATTTTTATCTACCTCACATCTTTTCATACTGCTCACCACATAATATTATACAAAAAAAACAGATTAATTTCATCTGTTTTTAGTTAATTTCTATTACTTTTACTTCGTAATTTCCATTTGGACTTTCTACTGAAACTACATCTCCAACTTTATGCCCCATCAATGCTTTAGCAATGGGAGATTCATTTGATATTTTACTTTCAAATGGGTCTGCTTCTTGAGAACCAACAATTTTGTATTGATCAACATCATCTTCATCATCAATATAAGCAATTTTCACTGTTGTTCCTACCCCAACTTCATCAGTATTTACTGATTCTATTATTTGAACATTTTCCAAAATAGTTTCAAGTTTTTTAATTTTTGCTTCAATTTCAGCTTGTTCATTTCTTGCAGCATCATAGTCTGCATTTTCAGAAAGATCACCAAGTGCTCTTGCTTCCTTAATTGCTTCAATATTAGCTGGTCTTTTTACATTTATTAAATCATTTAATTCATCTTTTATTTCTTCATATCCTTCTTTTGTTAAAAGGATTGGTTTATTATTGCTCATTTAAATTCACCTCTAAATTAATAAGTTCTCTAAAAGGATACTATTTTTTTTAAATTTTGTCAAGTTTTTTGGATACTTTTCTAAAACTTTACCCGTAAAATCGAGTCTTTTACTAGTTCTTGATCAACTTTTATTTTAAGTATTTGTCTAGGATGCCTAGCAGCATTAAGCTCATTAAAATCTTCATCATATATTTTATCTATCTCAATATCAAAATCTATGTTATTTGGTCCAAATATATTAATAATCTGTTTTGATTCAAAGTAGTTTCTTTGTTCAATAGTTGCATATTTTGTTTTTCTATCATAATCTAGTACTATTCCTAAGAAATCTTGATTTGATACTTCTTCTCTTCCAATATAGTATTGATCATTATAATCAGCTTGATGATCAAAATATTGAGTAGTAGATTCTCTATTTGCTACTCGTGATAATATCTTTTGTTCATGATGCAATAAATCATCAGTTAAGTTATTATTATAATATGCATCTATTAATTTTCGATAACTATTAATTACTGTTGCAATATAATAAGTACTACGCATTCTTCCTTCAATTTTTAATGACATAACACCTGTTTCTATTAATTCTTTAATTTTACTTGAAAGATTTAAATCTTTTGTTGCAATTGAATATTTTGTATCTCTTTTCTTATCTAAATCAAAAACAAATCTACATACTTGTGCACATCCCCCTCGATTAGAATCTCTATTAGTAAAGTAATTTGATAGGACACATCTTCCTGAATAACATGTACACATTGCACCATGCAAGAAAACTTCTAAATCCATATGTGTTTGTTCATATATTTCTCTCATATCTTCTTGAGATACTTCTCTTGCCAAAACAACACGTTCCACTCCCATTTCTTTAAAATAGTTTACTGTTTCACCATTTGTAGTGCATGCTTGAGTACTTATATGTATTCTTAAAGTAGGAGTGTATTTTTTTACTATATCTATTAGTAAAGGATCACTTAAAATAATTGCATCAACATTTATACTTTCTAAAGATTTTAGATATTCTATTATTCCATTTAAGTTTTCATTATGAAATACAATATTAGTTGTTACATATAATTTTTTATTTAATTTATGTGCATAGTCTACTGCTTGTTTTATTTCATCAAGAGAAAAGTTATTAGCATTTGCCCTTAGGCTGAATTCTTTTCCACCGATGTAACAAGCATCTGCTCCATAAAGATAAGCAATTTTTAATTTTTCTAGGTCTCCTGCAGGAGAAAGCAATTCTACTCTTTTCATTTTTTCACCTTATATATTGTTTTTTTATCTAAAAATAAAGTATCTGTATTAGATATAATATTATCTATATCTTTGTTTTCTTTTATAGCTTGCAATACTTTTTTAAAATCTTTATCTTTTATCATTGTTTGATCTAATATTAAATAATCTATTTTAGCCTTTTCTAATTGTTTTTTATATTTTAATCCATTTAATATTTTATCTGATAATATCATTGTTCCTTCTTTTGTTTCTTTTATTAAAAATTTTTTATCTTTTTCAATTATATAGTTATTTCTTTTGTAATTTTTCTTTTTTAAATACTTAAAGTAATTTGTAATTAACTTTCTTTTAGAAAATGCCATCATTTGATAACCAAATATATTTACAAATAGTTTAAAGCTAGTATTTTTTCTTATTTCTATTATTTCTTGTAATGTTATTTCAGATGAAATTACTGCCCCATATACTCCTTTTTCTTCATAATGATTACATGTTCTATAATTAGTTACAAAAAAGTTTTGATTCCATATTAAAGGAGTTTTTATTTCTAATTTTTTTGCTAATGACAATACAGATAAATCATAAAATAAGATTCCATTTATATTTAAGCTATCTAGTTCTAATAGAATTTTTTTTAAGTTTTCTATATCTTTATTAAAAATATTTTTATCTATTTTTATAAATATTTCTTTATTTGTTTTTTGTTTCATATTTTTTAAATCTTTTAATGTTACAGATATGGGTGTTGTATACGAGAAGTCTTTTAAACCAAAAAGGAATGCTTCAGCATTCTCAAATTTTTTAATATTTATAGTTGTTGGTATGACTAATAATTTCATATTATATCACATCCTTTTTTCAGTAACTGATAAACCATCTCCAATTTCATAGAATGTTGTTTTATATTTAATATTATTTTCTAAAAAATCAATGTAGTTTCGTATTTTTCTAACTAAAGCTCTTATGTTTCTATTTTGTATTTGCGATGGTTCTTGTTCTACATAGCCATGAAAACTTAGGTTATCTGTTATTATTATTCCATTTGGTTCTAGATTTTTTTCAAATTTATTAAAGAAATCTAGGTTTTTACTTTTAGCAGCATCTATTAAGATAAGATCATATTTTTCTTTTAATAATACATCAAGTGCATCATTATATATTAGAGTTATTCTATCCTCTAGTTCAAATTTTTTTATATTTTTTACTGCTTCAAGGTACCTATCTTTATCTTTTTCAATTGAAGTAACTATAAGATTAGGCGATGAAAGAGCCATCATAATTGCAGAATATCCAATTGCAGTACCTATTTCAAGTACTTTTTTTACTCTTTTTTGATGTATTTTAGATATTATAAAGTCAATGCTATCATCCACCATAATTGGTACTTTATTTACTAATGCATACTCTTTTATTGTTTTAATTTCATTATATGTTTTTTCTACCATTGTAACCACAATCCTTCTTGTTCTAATTTGTTTATTGTTTGTTCATGTTCTCTTAGTGTTTTTGTAAAATATAATTTATGATTTTTGTCTGAAACAAAATAATAGTAATTTGTTTTAATCGGTTTTATTACTGCTTCAATTGCTTTCTTACCAGGAGCGGATATTGGTCCAATTGGAAATAATACTGGATTATCTCCACGTGTATTGTAAGCATTTTGATTGTTTATATCAGAATATGTTAAAACTTCAGTCATTTCTTTTTTAACACCATAGTATGATGTTACACAACTACCTAAAGGCATATCATCCATCATTCTATTATAAAAAACACTTGCTATATTTTTAAAGTC
>JAEDJI010000039.1 GCA_016296435.1 Bacilli bacterium
TAAAAAATAATTCATTTTGAATTATTTTTTTGGTATTAATAAAATTTGTCCAACTGATAGAGTATTGTTTGATAGATTATTTAGATTTATTATGTCATCTACGCTTACATTATATTGCCTAGATATTTTCCATAAACTATCTCCACTTTGAACTGTGTATTTTTCATAGTTTTCTTGTTTTGGTATTATTAGTTTTTGCCCGATTGATATCATATTTGTTGCTAGGTTATTTATGCTTTTTAGTTCGTTTACAGAGATATTAAATTTTTTGGCGATATTCCATAGTGAGTCGCCGCTTTGTACTATATATATATTTTTATTATCTGCTGTTTCTTTTTGTTCTTCTTTTATTGTTGGAATTAGTATTTGTTGACCTATGTTAAGCATTGTTGTGCCAAGATTATTTTCTTGGATAATATCATTTATGCTTATGCCATATTTATTAGCAATACTCCATAAACTATCTCCTTTTTGAACTGTATATACTGTGTAATCAGGTTTAATGGTTGTTGGAATGGTTAACTTTTGTCCTATTTGTAAGATATTACTAGTAAGATTATTTTGCTTTTTAATGTCTTCAATACTAGTATTATATTTGTTAGCAATACTATATAAACTGTCTCCTTTTTTAACTATATATTGATTATTTGTTTGTGGTGGTGTATATGAAACATTAATGTACTCTGTTAATGCTTTTACTACTGCTTCGGCGTAGTCCTCTAGGTTATTTTGTAATTGATATACATCGTCCTTTGGGCTATCTATAAACCCATATTCTAATAATAGTGATTGTAAATTACCCGTGTCTCTTATGATGAAGTAGTAATCTTTACTAGGATTTCCTGGGAGTCTTCTTTGATAGGCTCCTCGAATGTTTTGACCTTGTTTTGCTATTTCATTTAGAATTTTTGTTGCCAACTCATCATCGTTTCTTAAAGCATATACTATTTCAGCACCATCACCTTCACCTGCATTAATGTGATTTGATATAAGTATTACATCCGATCTATTGCCAAATGCATTCATTATTCTATTTATTCTTTCTTTACGATCTAGTGTTTCATCAGTTGTTCTTGTTATTTTTACTGGGACTCCTAATTCATTTAATCTATTATATATATAAAGAGATGCATCTAGGGTGAAGTCTTTTTCTTGGAGACCATTTGCTACTGCTCCTGGATCAACGCCACCATGTCCAGCGTCTATAACTATTTTATAATTCATTAAAATCACCTAGATTATTTTATGCTATTTTGGTATGTTTTGTTCTTTTACTAGTTTTTATTTAACTATTTTGTTTCACTAAATATAAATAAAAAAATGATACTTTATTCAATAATATTAGTATAGTTAATATATATTTTAGTTTAATATTTTTTTATAATAAATGATTTAAATTTCTTATTTTAAAAGGTTTGTATTTTTTAATTTTATCATTAATTTACTTGTATTATTATATTGTTTTAATATATAATATTATTATAGGAAGTGATAGTATGATTGGAATTGTAGATGCCTTTATAATTGGTATTATTTTAATATTTGGTATTGGTGGGTTAAAAAATGGATTTTTCAAACAGACTGTTATTACGATAGGTACTATTTTATTGTTTGTTGTTTCTTATTATCTTAAGGATTATGTTGCTGATTTTTTGAGTTATAATTTTCCATTTTTTGATTTTGGTGGGAATATGACGGGGCTTGTTTCACTTAATATAATAATGTATCAACTTATTGGTTTTATTTTAGTATTTGTAGTGTTATCTATTGTATTTGGACTAATTGTTAAGATTACTGGTATCTTTGAAAAGCTTTTAAAATTTACCATTGTACTTGGTATTCCATCAAAAATATTAGGTTTTTTACTTGGTCTTGTTGAAGGCTATGTTGTAGTATTTATTGCACTTTTCTTTTTACATCAACCTATAGTAAATGTAGGAATACTTGGTGAATCTAAGTTTATGGATTCGATTTTGTCTTCTTCACCTGTTTTATCTAATGTTGTTTCTAACACCAATGATGTGATTGATGAGGTTTATATTTTAGTTGATGATTATTTAAATCATAAGGATGTTCATAAGTTTAATGTTAAAGCAATTGATTCTATGTTAAAGTATAAAATTATTGATGTTGATTATATGGATAAGTTAATAGAAAAAGATAAGATTAAGATACCTGGTATAACTATGGTTATTGATAAGTATCGTTAAGGAGGAATAATATGTTAAAACATTTAGAAAACGAAAATTTTAATGAAATTATTAAACAAGATAAGGTTTTAATTGATTTTTATGCTGAGTGGTGTGGTCCGTGTAAAATGCTTACACCTGTTTTAGAAAGACTTGGTAATGATTATGAAATAGTTAAAGTTGATGTCGATAAACATTTAGAAATTGCTAAAGAATATGGTATTATGTCAGTTCCAACTTTGATTGTTTTTAAAAATGGCAAGATTGTTAAGAAAATGATAGGTTTTATGGGTTATGATGAATTAAAGGATGAGTTAGAAAGGGCTTAGGTCCTTTTTAATTACATTGTTATATTTTCCTTGAAGTTTTAATTTGTTTATTGTATAATTTTATTAAGATATTGAGGGATGTTTATGAGAAAAATATTTACAAGTATTGATATTGGAACTAATGAGATAAAAGTCGTTACAGTTGAAGAGTTTAACGATAGGTTTAATATACTTGCAAGTTCTTCAGTTAAATCTTCTGGTGTAAAGCAAGGATTAATAGTGGATGCTAATTTAGTTAGTTCTTCAATTAAAAAGGCAATAAAGGATAATGAAAGCAAACTTGGTGTTAAGATTGAAGAGACTATTGCTATTATTCCTTCGAATAATATGAAAATATGTATGAGGCATGGAAAAGTGAATGTTCATGATGATATGATTACTGGTGAAATAATATTTGATTGTATGGAAAACGCCTTAAAAGAGGAAAAAGTTGCAGGTATGGAAGTTGCTAGTGTGTCTCCTATAGAGTTTAGAATAGATGAGACTAAGAAGATTAAAAATCCTTTAGGTCTTTCTGGCAGGACTTTAGAATCTAAGAATATAGTTTGTTATGTTCCCAAAAAAAATGTTTATTCTGTTATTAGTGTTATAGAAAGTTTAAATATTAAAGTAGTTGATATAGTTATTTCTTCAATTGCAGATTATTATTCTGTTAAGAATAAAGAATTAGACGAAAGAGTCGGTGCTATTGTTAATATTGGTGAAGATAAAAGTGTTGTTTCAATATTTAATAAAGGTGTAATAATGAGTGAAAATATTATACCGATTGGTTCTAGTATGATTGCTAAAGAACTCGTATTCAATTATAAAATTGATGATAGTGAAGCTGTTAAGATTAAGAATATTTTTGCAGTTGCTAGTAGGAAATATGCCGATGGAGAAGAAACCTATGAATTTATTAATAGAGTAGGTAATGAAGTATCAGTTAATCAGTATCAATTAGCGGAAATTGTTGAAACAAAGTTAGTTGAAATGCTAAAAAGTATAAAAAATGAGATAAATAACTTAACAAAACGTGAAATTAATTATATAATAGTAACTGGGGGAATTACTTCAATGCTAGGATTTGGTTCCTTAGTTGAAGAATTATATGGTAGGTATAGCAGTGTTTTATTACTTTCCGTTATCGGAATTAGAAATAACAAGTATTCTACTGTATATGGATCTGTTAAGTATTTTAATGAAAAACTTAATTTAAGAGAAAAAGATTATACGATGTTTAGTGAAGAAAAAATAAATGAATTGACACAGGTACGTAGAAAAATAGGGGCAAGTAGTGTACTAGGAAAAATATTCAAAATATTTGATTAAGGAGATGGTGTTATGTTTGATATGTCAATGGTTGACCAATTAGCAAAAATAAAAGTAGTAGGAGTCGGTGGTGGCGGAGGTAATGCAATTAACCGAATGATTGAAGCAGGAGTTCGTGGTGTTGAGTTTATTGTTGTTAATACTGATGCTCAAGTTTTAAATGCGTCAAAAGCAGATATTAAGATTCAATTAGGACATGGACTTGGTGCAGGTGCTAAACCAGAAATAGGTAAGGAAACTGCGATTAAAGCTAAAAAAGAAATAGAAGAGGCTCTAAAAGGTGCTGACATGGTGTTTATTACTTGTGGTATGGGTGGTGGAACTGGTACAGGTGCTGCTCCAGTTATTGCTGAAATATCACAAAATTTAGGTGCTTTAACTGTTGCTATTGTCACACGTCCTTTCTCTTTTGAAGGTAAGAGAAGAATGGATAATGCTTTAGCGGGGATAGAAGAGTTAAAGAAGAGTGTTGACACTTTAATAGTTATTCCAAATGATAGATTAAGAGAGATAATAGATAAATCTACTTCAATGCTAGACGCATTTAAAGAAGTAGATAATGTCCTTCTTCGTGGTGTACAATCCATTTCTGACTTAATTGCAGTAGTAGGACTTGTTAATCTAGATTTTGCAGATATTAGATCAGTTATGGAAAAATCCGGTAATGCTATTATTGGAATTGGTATTGGTATGGGTGAAGATAGAGCTATTGAAGCTGCTAAACAAGCTGTATCATCTCCACTTTTGGAAACATCTATTCATGGTGCAACTGATGCTATTATAAATATTACTGGTGGTTCTAATTTAACATTGTATGAAGCAGAACAAGCTGCTGAAGTAGTACGTGCTGCTGCTAATACTGATATTAATGCTATATTTGGTTCTGTTATAAATGAAAATTTAACTGATGAAGTTATTGTTACTGTAATTGCTACAGGTTTTGATAAGAAGTCAAATAAACAACCATTATATAATCAAATTAATCAAACTAGTAAGAGAACAGAAAATAAATATGATTTAGACGATGATGAAGATAGTTCTTCAAGTAGTTTTGAACCTACTGAAATAGAAATACCTACATTTATGCATAAAAACTTTTAGTTTATAAAACCTCTGAAAAGAGGTTTTTTTATTTACTTTTTATAACTTTTTTAGTATAATATAACTAATTTTGGGGGATATTATGTTGGTATTAAGTGAAGAAAATAATAAATTAGTTTTATTTTTTGATGGATTTGAAGATTGTTATATTTTAGATGAATATGATGAACAATATTTAAATAATTTGTATGTCTCTTATAAAGAAAAAATTTATAGATTAGACAATTATTTATTTTCTTGTTTTATAAACAGTATTAATGAAAAAAATCATATTCTTATAGATACAGATACAATTGATAATTTTGATTTATTAAAAGAATTTATTGATAAGATTAAAAACATAGAAATAGTCATTAAAGTTAGTAATACTGAAAAAGTCTTTGATTTTATAACTTCATTAAATGAAGATGAAGTAAATAATGTTTATATAAATTATCAGTTTAATTCTGATAATGCAAGTGTTAAAGAATATAAAAATATGATATTTAAAATAAATAGTCTAGTCAACACCATAAAGATGCTTAATCTTTCAGAGTTAGAAACTATAATGGTTGTTTATGATGTAGTTAAATCTAATGAGTATAAGAAAATACCTGATGCTTTGCCTAGTGCCACTAGGACTGTTCATAATGTAGTACTTGGGGATGGTTGTGTTTGTGCTGGCTTTAGTAATTACTTTAATTTTTTATTAAATGAGCTAGGTATAAAGAGTTATCCTATTATATTAGATTATAATAATAGGAATTCTAGGCATCAAAGAAGTATTATGCATATAAAAGATGAAAAATATGGAGTAGAGGGTATGTATATGTTTGATCCTACTTATGATTGTAAGAAGGACGCTAAGTTTATCAATAATTATGATTATTTTTTACAAAGTATTTCCTGTTTCAAGAATTATTTTAGTGATGAATATATTGATTCTAGTAGTTTGGGTAATCATGATGTTTATTCTTTTCTGGATATTACTGATAAAGATTTAGAGAATATGGAGTTAATTGACCTAGCAAAACTTAATAAAACAATTTGTTATTTAAATAGAATGTGTGATAAAAAGAATGATTATTATAGTATGTTTGATTTAGAAAAGAATAAGAAAATTGTTAATAAATATAAAAAATTATTATCTAAAGAAGTTGACTATAAAAAGTTTATAGATTTATTATTTAATGTTAAACAAATTGAGGAAAAAATAGGTATGATTAATAGTTATAGCACTGATGAAGTTATTAATACTGTTTATAAAAGATATAAGAATATGTATATTAAGCTTAAAGATATAAGAAAATTATTAATATTAGAGTTGAAATTTACAAGCGATAATTTCTTATTTGAAGAAGAAAAAAATAAAAAATTAAGGAAATAAAGTAAAACACTTTATTTTTTTTTTATTTATTGTTATAATTTATTATAGTATAAGAGTAGGAAGTGATTCTTGTGAAGAAGAGTATAGATAAAGAAAAAGTTATTAAGATGTTACCAGCTTTAATCGTTTTATTTATTTTAGTAGCAATAGGTACATATGCTTTTGATAAAGTAGATTTATTTGGAATACAAAATTTAGGTATTGTTAATAATCAAGAAATGTCTTTAAAAATAGTTGAAGGAGATAAAGATATTGTTTTAAGTAATACTTTAATGAATGATACTGAGGGTAAGGCTTCAACTAATTATTATGATTTTACTGTTGAAGGGACTTCAAACTTTGTACTGGATTTGAATTATTATTTGTATTTAGTCTCTGATGAAAAGGGTAATAGCGTTGATTCAAAATATGTTAAAATATACTTAACTAAGATTGAAAATAATACTGAAACAGTAGTAGTTAATCCTATTAGTTTAGACAATTTAAATAATTTTGGAGACTATAAGTTGATTACTCAAAGTGTTTTTAATTTTACTAGTAATGTTAAGACTAGTAAGAGTACTAATTATAGACTTAGAGCTTGGTTATCAAATGATACAGTTGTAAGTAATAAAGTTGATCCATCAATTAATAAGACTGATGATGGCGTTAATATATCTGGTGTTTCTGGTGGTTATAAGTTTAGTATTGGTGTTAGTTCTTATAATTTTGATCCTAATCCTCCATCTTTACTTAGTAATATGATACCAGTATATTATGATGA
>JAEDJI010000040.1 GCA_016296435.1 Bacilli bacterium
AACTTTTAACTTTGACATTTTTATCAGTTTTTATTTTAATATTTATGATTTGAATCTTTTTATAATATAAGTTATAATATTAATACGAAAGAGGGATTATAAATGAGTAGTAATATATTAATAAGTGTAATAATACCAGTACATAATACATCTAAATACTTAAATACATGTATAGATTCTATATTAAAAAACGATTATAAAAATATTGAAATAATAATTATTGATGATAATTCAAACGATGATAGTCTATATATAGCTAAATCATATGCTAAAAAATATAAATATATTAATGTATATCATAATAATAAAACACTAGGACAATCAGAATCCAGAAACATTGGACTATCGCATGCTAAAGGAGACTATATATCCTTTATAGATAGTGATGACTACATTAGTAATACTATGTACTCTAATATGATAAATCAAATAATAAAAAATAATTATCCTGATCTAATTGAAACAGACCTAATCTTTGTAAAAGACAATCACTATTACAATAAAGACTTATCATTTGCTAATACTAATAAATCATTAGAATTAGATATAAAAGAAAATATCTTAAATACTAGTCCTTCAGTATGTAATAAATTATTTAAAAAAGAACTAATCAAAGACTATAAGTTTATAAATACTAAATGGGAAGACATTGCATTTACTACTATTATGTATTTAAGATCAAATAAAATAATAAAAACCTTTAACAAAGACTACTTTTACAGAAGAACCAACTCTGGTGTAAGCGGCATTAATCTAAAACCAAATACTAAAATAACTGAAATATTCGAAGTTACCGATGATATAATAGAAAATGCAAAAGATTTAAACAAACTTGATTCATATCATGATGAATTATTAACTATTTGCTTTTCTGCTATTATGAAAAGAATTGAAGAAATAGATTATTGGAATATTGAAGAATCTAAAAAAGAAGAAACTAGAAATATGATGTATAAATATTTATATTTAAAATATGGAACTTTAACAGAACAAATTAAATATCTATTAATACCAAGAGTAAATGAAGTCATAATAAAAGAATATGAAGTCTATACTAATACTAGAAAACCAAGTATACTTAATGTATAAGAAAATATATAAACATTATCATAAAAAAACAAACAAAATATAGCCAAAATGTAAAATGAAAACCAGCCAAAATGTAAAATGAAAACCAGCCAAAATGTAAAATAGGTATTAACAAAACCTAAAAAATATAGTATAATGTATAAAAAGGGAGGAATGTTATAATGAAAAATTACATGCCTAGAATAGTAGACAAAACACTACAAAATAAACTTGAATACATGGGTGCTGTTTTAATCGAGGGATGTAAATGGTGTGGGAAATCAACAACAGCAAGACAATTTGCAAAAAGCTATATTGAGTTTCAAGATCCAGATAAGAAAACGCAATATGATAAAACCAATCAAACCAAACCATCATTATTTTTGGAAGGAGAAAAACCAAGACTATTTGATGAATGGCAAATGTATCCTGTTGTATGGGACTCTATAAGAATGGATGTTGATCACACAGGATTAAAAGGACAATATATCTTAACTGGATCTGCAAGACCAGTTGAAGATTCCATCATGCATACAGGAACAGGAAGAATAACCAAGGTATTAATGAGACCAATGTCATTATATGAATCAAAAGAATCAGATGGGAGTGTTTCTTTAAATGATATAATAAATGGTAAAGACGTATCAGGAGTATCCAAATTAGACTTTGATAGTCTAATCAATGCCATGATAAGAGGAGGATGGCCTGAAACATTAAATATTGAGACAGACAATAAATATAAGGTTTCTAAAGAATACATTCAAAGTTTACTAAACGAAGGAATCAAAACTCTAGATGGAATAGAAAGAAATACTTCAAAAATGAGAGCAGTCCTAAAAAGCATTTCTAGAAACATATCAACAAGTACAAGCAAATCAACCATTCTCGAAGACACAAAATCAGAATTCACTAATGATATTTCTCGTCCAACATTAGACGATTATTTAAATACATTAGAAAAATTATATATACTAGAATACATTCCTGCGACTAATCTTAACTTAAGATCAAAAACTCCTTTAAGAGTAGCACCAAAATTAGAATTAGTAGACCCATCACTTGCAATAGCAACATTAAACCTAAAAAGAGAAGACTTAATAAAAGACTTAAACTTCACAGGATTTATATTTGAAAACATGTGCATGAGAGATTTAAAAATATACGCTGATGCTAGTGAAGCAAGATTATCTTACTATCGAGACAAAAATGATTTTGAAGTAGATTGTATTCTAGAAACTGCTGATGGTAAATGGGGAGCAATTGAAATAAAATTAGGCGCGGGAGAAATACCTGAAGCCGTAGAAAACTTAACTAAGTTTAAAGAAAAAGTGGATACTGATAAATATGGAAACCCATCATTTTTAATGGTATTAACCGGAGCAGATTATTCATATGTACGTGATGATGGTATATATGTTGTATCAATAGGTAACTTAAAAGACTAAAGTAAAAGGAACCAAACTATGAAACAAAGATGTAAATGGTGCAACCCAAAAAATGAGTTATATATAGATTATCATGATAATGAATGGTGTCAAAAAAACTTTGATGATAAATACTTATTAGAAATGTTGATACTAGAATCATTTCAAGCAGGACTTTCTTGGGAATGCATTCTAAATAAAAGAAATTCATTTAAAAATGCTTATGATAATTTTGATATAGATAAAATAATAAACTATGATGAAGAAAAAATAAATGAATTATTAACAAATGCTAATATAATAAGAAACAAGCTAAAAATAAAAGCAAGTATTAATAATGCCAAAATATTTAAACAAATAACAAATGAGTATAAAACATTTTATAATTACTTAAAAACATTTACAAATGATAAAACTTTCTATGAAATAGATAACACTAGAAATGACATATCAGATGCCATTTCAAAAGATCTAAAAAAAAGAGGAATGAAATTCGTAGGTACAACAATCATTTATTCATACCTTCAAGCAATAGGTATTATATATTCACATGATAAAGAATGTTTTATGTATAAAAAAGTAATAATAAAATAAAATACTATGAAAGGAGACGCTCATGGATAAAAGAATTACAAAGTATTTAGAATTTCAAGAAATAATAAAAGAACTAATAGAAAATGAAAATGTTAAAACTATGAAAAACTACACACAACACTTCAATACTAACTGTTATGAACATTGCTATACTGTATCATATTTATGCTACATAATAGCTAAAAAACTAAACTGGGATTACAAAGCAGTAACACGCGCAGGAATGCTTCATGATTTATTTTTATATAACTGGAGAGTAAAAGAAGAAAGAAAAGGACTACATGCCTTTACTCATGCTAAACAAGCATATAAAAATGCTATAGAATTATTTGATTTAACAGATAAAGAACAAAATATGATTAAAACACATATGTTTCCAATTACGATAATTCCACCAAAATCTAAAGAAGGATTTCTTTTAACAATTATAGATAAGTACTGTGTTTTATATGAATATGCAAAATATTTAAGCGAGAAAGCAATGTATAAACATGTAATAAAAATATAAAAATAATAAACATATCAAAACAAGATATGTTTTTATACACAAATAATGTATCATGTGATACAATATAATTATAAAGGAGGTAAAAATGTCTAAACCAACAAAAATTACTAAAGAAATAATACTTGAAAAAGCATTAGAAATAATAAGAACACAAGGAATAGAAAAAGTTAGTAATAGAGAAATAGCTAAAAAACTAAACTCATCAATAAGACCAATCTATTACCAATTTAAAAACAGCGAAGAACTATACAATGAACTATTAATGAAAATGGAAACATACTTTTATAGTTTTCTACTAGACAATGAAATCGAAGACATTCCAAAATATAAACAAATAGGAATAAACTATATAAAATTTGCCAAAGAAGAGACAAATATATTTAAAGCCCTATTTATGAAAAAAAATAATCTAGTAGTAGAAAACTTTATAGGGCAAATCAAAGAATTTAAAGAAATAGAAAAATTTGTAAAAGTAAGCACAAATCTAAAAAACGAAGAGATAAAATCATTCCATGTAAAAATGTGGATATTTACTCATGGTCTAGCGACACTAGTAGCAAGCAATACAATAAATTTTAATGATCAACAAATAAGAGATTTATTGTCATATGAGTTTCAAGCATTAATGCTACTAGAAGAAAATCCCAACAATAAGTGGGTATTAAAAAAAGGAGAAATAAAATGATAAATATTAAAAATGTAACAAAAAAATATGGTGACAAGAAAGCTTTAAATAACGTAAGCTTTAATGTTGAAAGTGGAGAAATATTTGCCTTCATTGGACACAATGGAGCAGGCAAGACCACTATGATAAAATCGATCGTAGGAATATTAGACTTTGATGAAGGAGATATTTTAATAAATAATACATCGATTAAAAAAGAACCAATAAAATGTAAAAAACAAATGGCCTATGTACCAGACAATCCAGATTTATATGAAAACATGAAAGCAATAGACTTTATAAACTTTATATGTGATATGTATGAAGTAAAAGAAACACAAAGAAAAGAAAAAATAGAAAAATATGCAAAAATGTTTGAAATAGAAAACAATTTAAATGATGACATTTCAAGTTTTTCCCATGGTATGAAACAAAAAATAGCACTAATATCAGCATTGGCTCACGACCCAGAAGTATTAATAATGGATGAACCATTCGTTGGACTAGACCCAAAAGCAGTATATGATATGAAAGAAATAATGAAGCAAATGAAACAAGAAAATAAAACAATATTCTTTTCAACCCATATTTTAGACGTAGCAGAAAAACTATGTGATAAAGTAGCAATTATAAAAAAAGGTGAAATAATAAAATTAGGAAACATGAAAGAAATCAAAAAAGATGAATCATTAGAACAAGTATTTCTAGAATCAGGAGATCAAAAATGAAAACTATCTCTTTATTAAAAGCAGTTCTAACACAAGATATGAATATGTTTAAATACAAAACAACATCAAAGAAAAAAGCAAACAAAATACTAATTCCAATCTTACTTTTCATACTCGTAGCAACAGCAATAGGAAGTTATGCTTATATGATTGGAAAAGCCCTTCATCCAGTAAAATTAACATATGTCATGCTAACAATGTTCATATTGCTTGTTACTATTCTTACATTTATCGCAGGAATATTTAAATCACAAGGAATAATATTTGATTCCAAAGACAATGATTTACTATTCTCACTACCAATACAAAAATCAAAAATACTACTTATTAGAATACTAAAGCTATTAATATTTCAATACATATATAATTTAATGTTTTTATTGCCTGCTTTTGCAATATATATTTACTTTGAAAAACCTCATATATACTTTTATTTAATATCTATATTAATGACAATTTTACTACCAATTATACCAACAATTTTATCAAGCATTTTAGGATATATCACTAAAATGATATCATCAAAATCTAATAAAAAAAGACTAGTTCAAACATTAATGAACATAATAATTTTTATGACAATATTTATGCTTAGTTATAACATGAATTCATACTTAGAAAACATTGCAACTCATGCTAAAAGCATAAATGAAATAATAACTAAAATATATCTACCTGCAGGTTTATACATAAACTTAATAACTAATTATAAAACAATCGACTTAATGAAAATATTATTAATAAACATAATACCATTAGTTATATTTATTTACCTTGGGCAAAAATACTACTTCAAAATAGTATTCAATTCTAAAGAATCAAAAATAAGTAAAAAAACAAAACAAATTAATTATAAGAAAAACCCAAAATTAAAAGCATTAGTAATAAAAGAAATAAAAAGATATCTATCATCACCAATCTATATGATGAATACAGCATTTGGATTTATTGTAATTCTAGTTCTATCAGTAGCACTATGTTTTAATGATGAAATAATAAATAACTTAATACTCTCTCAATATGGAATAACAACTAATATTTCAATAACATTCATATATTTCTGCATGATTCTAATAATGATATCTATGACATCAATTACATCATCATCTATATCACTCGAAGGAAAAACTATTAATATAACAAAAAGTTTACCTATAAAAATATCCACAATAATGAAATCAAAAATAATATTTCCATTTATAATAGAACTGCCATTTATTATAATAAGTGAAATAATATTCTTCATAAAGTTTAGTCCAACTCTACAAGAGGCAATTTTAATAATTCTAATGTCACTTGTAACAATAGCATTCCAAGCAGTACTAGGACTAATTATAAACTTAAAATATCCTAAATTAAATGCTTCAAGTGATACTGAAGTAGTAAAACAAAGTATGAGTTCAACACTATCAGTATTTATTGGATTAGGTATATCAATTATTCTAATTATTATTATGATTAAATTAAATAAAATACTAACCATACCAGGACAAATGCTAATATCACTAATTATAATGATATTAATAACAGTAATTTTATACATCATACTTATGAATAAAACATTAAAAGAATATCAAAAACTAAACGCTTAAGAACTAACAGTTTATGAAAGTATTGATTACTTCTGTTCACTTTATATAAAAAAGAAAATAAATATCGAAGAAAAAATAACAATAGAAACAAAACTTAAAAAAGAAGAAGTAAAAGAAATTAAATAATTTGAAAATGTTCTAGATATAAAGCAAGAAAAAGAGGTGCTAGTGCAGACTTAATATTCTATAAGTTTATATACTAGTGCTTTTTAATTAATGATTTAACAATAATTATTTGTTCATTAAATAAAAAGTAAAGTACACATTAATTTTACACTTTCAATAAAATATACATTATTTTTTAAAGAAAAAAATATT
>JAEDJI010000041.1 GCA_016296435.1 Bacilli bacterium
CATTTTTTCATATCAACAAAAAAGAGTCTTTATTGACTCTATATTGTTATAAAACTAATTATTATCTTCTTCTAAAAAGTAATTAACCATTTTCTCATAGTTATCTTGACTATTTAAACAAGTAGCAATCAAATAACCTTTTTCATTATTTATTTGATATTCTTTAATTCCTCTGATGTAGAAGTCTTTATTTTTTTCTTCTATAAAAAATGGCATTATATCATTATATAAACATTCTCTGAACATAATCATTCTACTGACACGTCCATTTCCATCTGAGGATGATATCTAAGAACAGAATATTTTTAACAACTGATATCCTCATTTTCCATTTCAATCATAAATTTATCAAAGTCAGATTCAAATAATTTATCTTGAGTAATTCTATACTTTTCAAATTCAGAAAGTGCAAAACTCTTTGCTACCTTATGTGATACTTGACCAGGATTATCAAGTACATCTCTTTCGTTAAATTGTAAAAATACATCTAGCTTACCTTTCCAGTCTTCCATTGTCATAGGAATATGTCTTTCAGCTTGATCCTCCGCGTAATCTAAATACATTGTAACAATTCTTTCTAAAGATTTTAATTCTTCTTTAGTTAAATAATTTTTAGCAACTATAACATCAGATGCAATTATTTTGCCATTAGGTGAATTTTTCCAATTTGTTAATCCCATATGCACTTTATTATGATTTGCGCGATTCACTATAATTTCTGCTGCCGTATTTCCATGAACAGCATAGTGCATTTTATTTTGAACTGTTTTAAAAAATTCTTTTGTTATCGGTGAATCTACATTATAATCTAAACTTGTTGTGTATATATCAGTAATCTTTTGATAAAAATTCCTTTCACTAATTCTTATTTCTCTTATTTCTTGTAGTAATTCATTAAAATAATTTTCATTTAAAAAAGTTCCATTTTTAAGTCTTTCTTTATCTAATACATATCCTTTTACAGAATATTGTTTTAAAATATTGATTGCCCACAATCTAAAATCTATTGCTCTTTTGCTATTAACTTTAAATCCTACAGCAATAATAACATCTAGATTATAATATTTTGTTTTATAATTTTTTCCATCTCTAGCAGTATGTAAGAATTCTTTACATACTGAATTTTCACTTAATTCTTTTTCAAAAATATTAGAAAGATGGATTGTTATATTATTTCTTGTTGTTCCAAAAAGTTCGGCCATCAATCTTTGACTAAGCCAGACTGATTCTTCATCAACAATCACTTCTATTGTCTTTTCTTTATTTTGTTTTGTGAATATCAAAAATTCTGCTGTTGAATTTCTTATTTGTAATGTTTGCATAATTCTTTACCTCCTGATTTAACTACATTAATAAATATATTATATCAAAACCTTCCACTATTTATATATGAATTTTGAAAATATGCCATTTTCTATCTTAAGTATTCATCCTTATCACAAAAAGGATGAACTTGCCATATATTAGATGTAAAACGAGATAAATGTTTAATTGATTCTTCTAAAGATAAATCTTTGTATGAAAAGTTTTTTTCTTGATGAAAATCATATTATAATGAATCCATAATAGTTTCGTATGATGCATATATAACTATATCACCTTTTTATACCCATTCTTCTTTTTTTCTGTTATCTAAAACTTTATAATGCTGATTTATTCTATTTTTAACTTCTTTTATATCAATATTTCCCTTGATATGTTCTTTTGCAGTATCAATCAAATATTTAGAAGTTTTCAAGCATCAACATCTTGTAACCCAATCGCAGTCTCACAAGTTTTAGCTTTAAAGGCTTCATTAGGTTCTCCTGCTTTTATATAATGAGATAATTCTAAATCCCAATTTTTTTGATTCATAATAAAGCCTCCTTTACCTATTAATATTATACCAATTTTTACAAGAATAAACAATTCCAAAGTGCAATATTTGCACTTTGGATTATCTTAATTTGCACTTTGCAAAATATAAAAAAAGAACCAATAAGATTCTTTTTATTATAAAATTAAACTTTTAAAGTAATACCATAGCAAGAGTAAGTATTATCATTGATATAATTCCAATAGTAAGAACAACTTTAAGTGACCATTTAAACCAAGTAGAATATTCAACTCCCGCTAGGGCAAGACCACCCATTATAGCCCCACAAGTTGGAGTAATTAAATTAACAAGTCCATTTGATGCTACAATAGTCATAATTGTAGTCTCAACACTATAACCCAATGTATTAGCAAGAGATCCCATAATTGGTGTACTAAGTGTTGCAAGTCCTGATGAAGATGGTACAAGTACTGATAATACAATATGAAGTAAATAACTAAGTGGTGCAAAAAGTCCTGCTGAAACATTTTTTAAAGCTTCTGCAGCATTATAAATAATATAATTATCTAAATGAGTGACACCCATAAGAATTGATACCCCACGAGCAACTGCTATAATAAGTACTACACCCATCATATCAGAAGCACCAGAAACAAAAGTACTAGCTGTTTCTTTTTCGCCCATTCTATTTACAACTGCAATGATAAGAGTCATAATAAAGAACCACATTGAACTTTCATTAAAATACCATCTACCAAGTGGTGCGCCTGATAATATTCCAGTCTTGCTAAATAATGTTATACCAAAATCTTCCCAAGGGATAAATCCTATAATCATTACTACAAAAGTAAGTGCAAAAAGTATTAAAGTAAACTTTTGTTTTGAAGATAATTTTTCTTCTTTCTTTTCTTTAGTAGTTTCTTCCTTACCATACCTTTTTTCCATTATCTTTTGTTCTTGCAATGACAAGAATGTAGAACCTTTATTTTTCTTTACCTTCTTAGCATAATTCATAACAAACATAATTGATATAAAAAGTGATGTTAGCCATAAGAATACTCCAATTAATATAATGGCACCTTGATTGGCAACAATTCCTTCAGGTAAAGCATCTACTGCTACTCCTACTGCAAATGGATTAATAGTAGAACCAAGCACACCAGAACCAGCACCTAGTAATACAATTGCTGAAGCAACAATAGTATCCATTCCTGCCACTACCATAGTAGCAGCTAAAAGTGCATAAAAACCAACTGTTTCTTCAAGCATTCCATATGTTGTTCCTCCAATAGAGAAAATAAACATAAGAATTGGAATAAGAAGAAGTTCCCTTCCTTTTAATTTTTTAACCAAAACCTTAATTCCTGTTTCTAAAGCACCAGTTTTTGAAACTATTGCTAAGAAACCTCCTAGTATAAAGATGAATATTCCAACTTCAATTGCATCTTTAAAACCTAGAATTGGCGACATTAACACATCTGATAACTTAGCAGGTATCACACCACTACCATTATTTAATACGTCTGCACTAAAAGTTGCAACAGGCAAAAAATGAGTTAAAATCGCAAGAGCAATAATAAGAATAAATAAAATAGAAAAAGATGTAAGCATAAACTTTTTATTCTTTTCTTTTACTTTTTTCTTATCTTTTTTACTAGCATTATTAGCCATTTTTATTCCTCCTTTTATTTTTATTTTATTAAAGTACCAGTTTTGCCTATTAAAGCATCCTTAGCACTTAATAATGAAGTTATAATAGCTTGCTTATTTGTTGCTTTAACAAAATTAATACAAGCTTCAATCTTAGGAAGCATACTACCTTTAGCAAATTGATTATCTTTTATATAATTTAAAGCATCATCTACACAAAGAATATCAAGTCCTAGTTCATTGTCTTTATTATAATTTAAATAAACTTTATCTATATTAGTCAAAATAAGCAAAATATCAAAATCAATAAGTCTTGCAAGTAAACTACTAGATAAATCTTTGTCTATAACAGCATCAACTCCAGTAAGTACTCCATTATCATATACAACAGGAATTCCTCCGCCACCTACTGCAATTACTATATTACCATCATTTATTAAATTACTTATAGACTCTTTTTCTACTATATCAATAGGTTTTGGAGAAGCAACAACTCTTCTATAACCACGTCCTGCATCTTCTTTATATATATAATTATTTTCTAAACTAAGCCTTTCGCTTTCTTCCTTAGTATAAAAATTACCAATTGGTTTAGTAGGTTCTGAAAAGGCTTTATCATTTTTATCAACAATAACTTGTGTAATAACACTAACACAATTCTTATTAATAGATCTTTTCTTTAATTCATTAGTAATAGATTGTTGTAAATGATACCCAATATACCCTTCACTCATAGCATTACATTCTGCAAAAGGCATATTAAATCCCAATGACTTACTATTATTATCAAAAGCCAAATTAATCATTCCTACTTGAGGACCATTTCCATGAGTAATTACAATTTCATTCCCCATTTGTACTAAATCCACAATAATCAAAGATACTTTCTTAACAAGTTCTAATTGCTCAATTGGGTTCTTTCCTAAGGCATTACCCCCAAGTGCAATAAGTATTTTACTCATCTTTCAATGTCGCATACATAACTGCTTTAATAGTATGCATCCTATTCTCTGCCTCAAGAAAAACCTTTGAGTAAGAACTTTCAAACACTTCATCAGTAACTTCCATTTCTCCAACACCAAACTTATCCAATATATCTTTACCAATCTTAGTATCAGCATTATGAAATGAAGGAAGACAATGTAAAAATATCACGTTAGAACTTGACTGTTTAATTTTTTCCATATTAATTTGATATGGCATTAAATCATTAATTCTTTCTTTCCATAAAGAATCATCTTCACCCATTGATACCCATACATCAGTATATATAACATTGCAATCCTTTACTCCCTCACTAACATCTTCAGTAAGTGTAATTTTACAATTATTTTCTTTAGCAATTTCAGTACACTTTAACACTAATTCTTCATTAGGAAAATACTTTTTAGGACAGCATGCTGTATAATTAACTCCAAGCTTAGCACAAATAACCATCAAAGAATTACCCATATTATATCTTGCATCGCCAAAATAAGTAAAATTAAGACCTTTTATATAACCAAAATGTTCCTTTATAGTAAGAAAATCTGCAAGTACTTGAGTAGGATGAGACTCGTTAGTAAGACCATTATAAACAGGAACGCTTGAATACTTAGCAAGTTCTTCCACTATATCCTGACCAAATCCACGATATTCAATACCATCATATATACTAGATAATACTCTAGCAGTATCTGCAATTGTTTCTTTCTTACCGATTTGTGAACCGGTTGGACCAAGATAAGTAGAGCCCATCCCAAGATCACTACAAGCAACCTCAAAAGAACACCTCGTTCTAGTAGAATCTTTTTCAAATATTAAGGCAATATTCTTTCCATTTAACTCTTTATGTAATATACCATTTTTCTTCTTGTTCTTAAATTCAAGAGCAAGATCAATAAGATATAAGATTTCTTCAGTAGAATAATCAAGTATTTTTAAAAAATTTCTTCCTTTTAAATTCATTTTAATCCTCCCTAATAAGAGGCATACTCATGCAACGAGGGCCTCCTCTTCCACGTGAAAGTTCTGCTCCATGCATTTCTAAAACTTTAAGACCATTATCTCTTAATACTTGATTAGTAATATTATTTCTATCATATACAACTACTACTCCTGGAGCAATACATAGTGTATTTGAGCCATCATTCCACTGTTCTCTTTCAGAAGCAATAGGATCTCCTCCTGCACAAGGTATTAAAGTAACATCTATTCCAAGATATTCTTCCAATATTTCTTCTAAAGAGCCTTCCTTTAAAACAACTTTAATTTTATTATCATTCTTAGTAATTTCATAAACATTCAAAGTATCCATAATACCAGGATGATATGTAAACTTATCATAATCTATTTGAGTAAATACAGTGTCAAGATGCATAAATGCTCTAGAATTTGGAATATCAAAAGCAAGCACAGTATCAATCAAACAATCAGGATCATTAAATAAATTCTTACTTAACTCTTCAATTGCATTAGCATTAGTTCTTTGAGATATACCAATTGCTAAAACATGAGAATTAAGATTTAAAATGTCTCCCCCTTCAATATGAAACTCATTATATCTATCATAATACTTATCAACCTTATCTTTAAAATCAGGATGATAATTAAATATATACTCAGCATAAATAGTTTCCCTATTTCTAGTTACAGAATACATTTTATTTAAGCTAACACCATTACCAATACTAGCAAACGGGTCCCTTGTAAAATATAAATTAGGCATTGGATCGCATACAAATAAACTGTCAGGTTCAATCATATCAACTAAGGAAGTTCCAAGAATAGCCTCTTCTTTAACAATATCATCTATTTTAATACCTTCCATAGTCTTTAAAACAAGTTCTTTAGTATTGGAAATACTAAGCAAATACTCATAAACTAAACTACGATACTTTGGAGTTCTAACTCCTGCTTCATAAATAAACTGTCTAATAAAAGTTTCCTTAATATCAGAATTAATTTCAAGTACATCAGTCATTAAATCCTCAAGATAAACTACTTCAACACCATTATCTTTAAGTATATTAGCAAATTCATCATGCTCCTTTTGGGCAACTTCAAGATATGGAATATCATCAAACAAAAGTCTTTCCAATGTATCAGGTGTTAAATTAAGCAATTCTTTACCAGGTCTATGTAACAAGACTTTTTTAAGTGGTTTAATTTCACTTTTTACATTAATTGCATTCATAATTTCCTCCCTATTATTACAATAAAATTATATCAAACAAAA
>JAEDJI010000042.1 GCA_016296435.1 Bacilli bacterium
TTTATTAACCATTTTAAAATGGTTTAAGCAATGTTGACAGAAAACATACAAATACACATTAGATCCACTTTTAGATTCAGTAGACACAAAAAAAGAGCATTTCTGCCCGTTATTTACTTAAGTTATTTATTATATCCATAGTCTCATTTAACTTACCCTTAAATAGGTGTGAATAAGTTTTAAGAGTTTCTGTTGTATTGCTATGTCCCATAAAGGAGGAAACAACTGTTATCGGTGCTTGATTATTAACAAGTAAAGAAGCACACGAGTGTCTGAAATCATGTAGTCGAATTTGTTTAACATTTGCTTTTTCTGCAATTTCTCCTTTTCTTCGTTGAGCTTGTTTATATGCTAAAGGTCTAATGCCATAGTTGTTACCAAATACAAAGAACTTCTTATCAAAATTTTTAAATTTGGAAACTTCATCATAATATTTTTGTAAATCAGATAATAGTTCATCAGCAATAGGAATCTCTCTAATACTTGAATCAGTTTTCGGATTGCAGACATAGTAATTAGAAGAGTAGTTATCAATACTTAAAACTTGTTTATTTATATGAAGTCTTTTATTGCTAAAATCAATATCTTCCCAAGTAAGTCCTCTAGCTTCACCAATTCTAAGGCCACAATAATATAAAGTTTGCCAAAGACATTTATATTTTAAATCATCTTCAGCAGATAAGAATTTTATAATTGAAAGTAGATATGATGGAATATTATGTGAGTATGATTTATTAATTGCATCTCAATATCTGATATATTATATATCAAATTATCTAAATATAGATATTTCAAAACCTACGTATAACGAAGATGCAATGAAACTTTATTTTTATAAAGGTGAACTATAGAATTTTTTGTAGGTTTTATTGTTCTTTTTAATTTTTTTTTGTATAATATTTTTAGGTGATAAGATATGGAAATAAATGAATTGAAATTTGTTTTAAATAGTAGTCTTTCTAAAATTGAAGAATTATGGAGGTTACTTTGACGTTGATTCTAAGTTGAGTGAGATTTCCCTTTTGAAAAATAAAGTAAATTCTAGTGATTTTTGGAATGATGTTTCAAGTGCTCAAAGGGTTATTGATGAGCTTAATAGTAAGAAAAAGAGCATTTCTTTAATTTTGTCTTTAAAAGATGATATTTGTTCATATATTGATTTTATTGATATGATAAGTTTAGAATACGATGAGGATATTTATAAAGATATTTGCTCTTTTGTTGATAAATTACCTTCTTTGGTTTCAAAAATTGAGTTAGAAGTACTATTTAGTGGAGAATATGATCATTCTAATTGTATAGTAGAGATTCATGCAGGTGCTGGTGGTACTGAGGCGTGCGATTGGTGTAATATGCTTTATAGAATGTACACTAGATATTGTTCTTATAAGGGGTATAAGGTTGAGGTTGTTGATATTCTTGATGGTGATGAAGCTGGTATTAAAAGAGTTAGTTTTTTAGTTACTGGATTTAATGCTTATGGATATTTAAAATGTGAAAAGGGTGTTCATAGATTAGTTCGTCTTTCTCCGTTTGATTCTAATAATAAGAGGCATACTTCTTTTGCATCGGTTGATGTGATTCCAGAGATTGATTCTTCTATTGATATTGAAATAAAAGATGAGGAATTAAAAATTGATGTTTATCGTAGTAGTGGCGCTGGTGGACAGAGTGTTAATACTACTGATAGTGCTGTTAGGATTACACATTTACCTACTAAAACTGTTGTTTCTTGTCAAAATGAAAGAAGTCAATTAAAGAATAAAGAAAAAGCTATGCAAATTCTTAAATCTAAATTACTTCTTATGGAAATGGAAGAAAGAGAAAAAGAACGTCTAGCTCTTAAGGGAGAAATTAAAAATATTGAGTTTGGTTCACAGATTCGTAGTTATGTTATGCATCCTTATTCAATGGTTAAGGATCATCGTACTAATATTGAAACTAGTAATGTTAATGGTGTTTTAGATGGAGATTTGGATTTATTTATAGAAGGATATTTAAGGAGTTAGTTATGGAGAGTATTTTAAATATTGTTAATAATAAGAATAAAATTAAAAGGTTTTTGTTTGTTGTACTTGGTGTTTTTATAGCAGCAGTAAGTTTTAATTTATTTATTTTTCCTAATGATATTGTTTTTGGTGGTCTTACTGGTGTTAGCGTAATTATTACTAATTTTATTGATCTTGATCCATCACTTATAATTTTTGTATTATCATTTATTTTGTTGCTAATTGGTGCAATATTTTTAGGAAGAGAGCCTGTAATTAAAGCATTTGTTGTTGCTATTGTATTTCCTATTTTTGTTAAATTGACTGAAAATGTTAGTAACTTAATAAAGATAGATACTGGTGATCAACTTCTGCTTGCTTTGTTTGGTGGAGTTATGTATGGCTTTGGTGTTGGTCTTGTTTTTAAGAATGGTTATACTATGGGTGGTACTGATATACTTAATCAAATATTACATAAGTATCTGAAAATTTCTATGGGAAATGCAATGCTTATAGTAGATGGTTCAATTGTTCTTGTTGGTGCGTTTATATTTGGTTGGACTAAGTGTTTGTATGCTATTATTATCTTATATATTATTAGTATTTCTGTTGATAAATCTATGCTTGGTATTTCTGATAAAAAGGCTTTTTATATAGTTACTAGTGAAGTTGATAGAATTTCTTCTTTTGTTATTGATGAACTTGGGCATGGTGTTACTGTTTTTGATGCTCGTGGTGCTTATTCTAATGTGAAGACTAAAGTTTTATTTACTCTTATTCCTACGAAGGAATATTACAGGTTTAAAGAGGGTATAAAAACAATTGACAAGGAAGCATTTTTCACTGTTTTAGATGCTTATGAAGTGCTTGGTGGTGAGTAAGATGTCTGATATTAAAGCATTTATTAATGATAAAAATAATGTTAAAAGATTTACTTATATGGCTATTGCTATGTTTTTCTCTGCTTTGTGTTTTAATCTTTTTATTTCTCCGATTAATTTAGTTTCTGGGGGTACGAGTGGTCTTGCAATTGTTCTTAGAGAGGTATTTTCTTTAGATGCTTCGATTAGTATTTTTGTGTTGTCTATTATATGTTTTATTCTTAGTTATATATATTTGGATGTGAAAAATTCGCTTGCTGCACTTTTTGCAGGTATTATTTATCCTTTGTTTATAAAATCAACTTCTGGTATTGGTGGTATTATTTATATTGATAATTCTAATGTTTTGCTTCTTGTACTTTTTGCGGGTTTAATTGGAGGAATTTGTCAAGGTATCGTTTATAAGCAAGGACTTAATACTGGAGGCATTAATGTTATTGCAAGAATTGTATTTAAGTATTTTCATATTTCTATTACTAAAGTTAATTTTATTATTAATTTCTTTATTGTGGGAATGGGTGTTTATTTATTTGGTTTTAATATGCTTTTATATGCTTTTGTTTATCTTTTTATATCTAAGTATGTTGGTGAAAAAATTATGCTTGGTGTTTCTTTAAATAAAGCTATTTATGTAATTAGTGATAAGTATAAAGAAATAGTTCTTATTTTAAATAAAGAATTTGGTCATGATGCTACTATATATAATGTTAAGGGTAAATTTAATGATGAAAAACGCAAAATGATTATGAGTGTTGTTTCTAATTCTTCTTATTATGAAGTTAAAGAAGTGATTTCTTTGATTGATCCTTGTGCTTTTATATTTGTTTGTGATAGTTATGAGGTATATAGACAGGATGAGATGATTGGAAAAGACTTTAAATGTAAATGAGTCTTTTTTTGTCGTTTTTTGGTTTTTTTCTTTTTTTTTTAGTGTTATAATATTATAAGAGAGTGAGGTGCTTTGTTTTGGACATAATTAAAATGAAGAATGTTTTTAAAACTTATCCTAATGGGGTAGGTGCTATATATGATTTGGATTTGAATATTGAAAAGGGAGATTTTGTCTTTATAATTGGAGGATCTGGTTCTGGTAAGAGTACACTTATTAAGATGCTTTATCGTGAGGAAAAACCATCTCGTGGAGAAATAATTGTTGGTGGTGTTAATGTTGCTAAACTTAGAAATTCTAAGGTATATAAGCTTCGTCGTAAACTTGGAGTAGTTTTTCAGGATTATAAACTTCTTCCAAAACTTACTGTTTATGAGAATGTTGCTTTTGCTTTAGAGGTTACTGGAGCAGATAATAAAACAATAAGAAAAAGAGTAGTTAGTGTTTTGGATAAAGTTGGACTAAAAGATAAAATTAAAGAGTATCCAGATAAGTTATCTGGAGGCGAACAACAAAGGGTTGCTATTGCTCGTGCTATTGTTAATAATCCTAAAATACTTATTTGTGATGAGCCTACTGGTAATTTGGATCCTAAGATAAGTATGGAAATAATGGAAATACTTGAGTCTGTTAATAAAGATGGTACTACCATACTTATGGTTACACATGATATTAATATTGTTGAAAAGTTTAAGAAACGCGTTATTGCGTTAAAGGATGGTAGACTTGTAAAAAATTATGAAAGGGGGTACTTTAAACGTGAAGACTTGTAGAACTTTTTTTAGATGTTTACGTGATGCTTTTAAGAGTGTTTTTCGTAATTTTAGTTTATCTTTAGCTAGTGTTTCTTGTATTACTATTACTTTGATTATAATTGCTGCTGCTTTGCTTTTATCAGAAAATGTTCAAAACTTTACTAAAGAGATTGAACGTGATGTTACTATTGTTGCATTTTTAAAGTCTGATGTTTCCGATTTGGATCGTGAGAACTTTGAATCTGTTGTTAAGACTAATAGTAATATTGATACTTATACATATAAATCTAAAGCCGATGTTAAGAAAGATATGCAAAAGGAAAATGATACTTTTAGTTCTGTGTTAGCAGAGTGGGATGATGCAAATAATCCTCTTAAAGATACTTATACTATTAAAGTAAGAGATGTAAAAAAGATTGGAAAGACTGCTAAAGAGCTTGAAGCAGTTGATTGTGTTAGTACTGTTCAATATGGTGAGGGGTTAGTTGAAAAATTAGTTGGAGTATTTGATGCAATTAAGAAAATTACTTATGCTATTGCTCTTTCGTTGATTGTGGTAACTGTTTTCTTAATTATTAATACTATTAAACTTACTATATTTTCTAGAAAAAGAGAGATTGGTATTATGAGATTGGTTGGTGCTTCAAATCTTAGAATTAAAATTCCATTTATTATTGAAGGAATATTTTTAGGAATGATTGGTTCTATTATACCAATACTTATAGTAGTGTTTGGATATAAGTCATTGTACGATTATTTTGGGGGAATCTTGTTTTCGCCTGTAATAAAACTTGTTTCTCCGATGCCTTTTGTTGTTAATGTGTCATTAATTATATTAATTATTGGTATGGTTGTTGGTATGATTGGCAGTGGTCGTGCTGTAAGGAGGTATGTACGAGTATAATGAAAAAGGTAAGGGTTTTGATGATATTATTTGCGATGTTTATGGTTGTTCCTTGTACTGTTAATGCAGAGACTATTGCAGATTATAGAGCTAGGATAAAGGCTATTGAAAAGGAAAAGGCAGAAAAGGAAAAACAAAGTGCTGAAGTTCAAGGCAGGATTGATGCTGCGAATAAGAGAATTAATGAGATTTCTATTCAAATAGTTCAAGGTAGAAAAGAACAAGAAAATACTCAAAAGGAAATTGAAAGGCTTGATAATGAAATTAGTATTAAAGATGAAGAAATAAAGGATTTAGTTGCTTTTTATCAAATATCTAGTAGTGATAACTTTTATTTAAAATATATATTTGGTGCAGATAGTTTTGAGGATTTTATATATCGATTTTCAGTTGCTGAACAACTTACTGATGCTAATGATAAATTAGTTGATGAAATGAATGCTTTGATAAAAGAAAATGAGATTAAAGTAAAAGAGTTAAAAGCTCAGGAAGTGAAACTTAATGCACTTGATAATGAAATAAAGGCCGAATTAGAAAAATTGGGTGATAAGAAAAGGGAACTTACGGAAAATACCTTAAGTGCTGATGAAGAAATTGCTACTATCGAAAAACAAATTGCATTCTTTAAAAAGGAAGGATGTAAGGAAGACCAAGATGTAAATACTTGTTCACTTAATGCTCCAAGTGTTCATGGGTTTGTTTTACCTACCGCTACTGGAGTTGTTGATAATGATGGATTGAGTGAGTATGGGTACAGATGGCATCCTATTTGGCATGATTACAGATTTCATTCTGGTATGGATATTACGGCAAATTATGGTGTAGTCGTTAATGCTGCTGCGGTTGGCAAAGTTGTTTATGCTGGTAGTTTATGGGGATTCGGTAATACTATTATGATTGTTCATAGTATTAGTGGTCAAAAATATAGTCAATATACTTCTTTATATGGGCATTTGAGTAGGATTGAAGTTGATGAAGGTCAAATTGTTCAAATGGGGCAAGAAATAGGTAGGGTTGGTTCAACTGGTGATTCTACTGGGCCACATTTACATTTTCAAATAATGGGTGGAAGAGGCTATGATTCTAGTACTACAGTTAATCCTAGAAATTTTGTTAACTTTCCGAAAGCAGGAGTTCGTTGGTAAAA
>JAEDJI010000004.1 GCA_016296435.1 Bacilli bacterium
GTGATTGACTTTTTGTTCGTTTTATGTTATAATTTTGTCAATTTAAGGGGGAATACTATGAATGATTTCAAAATATATTTTGGTTTTATAAATAGATATGGAGAAAAATTTGATAATATTAGAAATATTGCTTTTAAAATAGAACAAAGTTATGATTTTGGAACATTAAAAGATGAAACAATGAGAAGTATGGCAACATTTTTTGAATCATATGATACTTCTCAAGAAGGAGTATTTATATACCAAACTGATTACGATCCTAATAAAGCACTTAGAATATTTAAAAGATTTAAAGAACCTAACGAAGAGGGGATTTTAGAAGATAGATTGGTATCAAAATTACTAAGAAAACAACCTAATGTCAAAAATACTGATTTTCCAACTGGAGTAGTAACTCTTGATGGAAGAGTAATTGGGCAGGAAATAGTTTTCTATCCTGATGCTCTTGATATGAATGAATATTATAGTAATGGTATTAGTGATAAGTTAATGTTGCCTACCAAAGCTTATTTAAAAATAATTAATAACTTGCAAGAACTATATGATAATGGTATTTTATACTTAGATATCCATAATAAAAATTTTATGTTATTAGATAATGGTGAGGTAAAAATAATAGATTTTGAACATATGGAAATGAGTATAGATTACATAGATAAAACATATATTGATAGAATGATATCTAACCTTAGAATGATGTTTATTAGAACTAATCGTCTTGCTGGAATTGAAGAAACTTTAGGAAAAATTCCACGTTTTGAAAACTTATATCAAGCATCTGATGTTATCAATGATATGGATTATAAATTAGAAAGAGTATTAAGAAGATAGTGTTTTTACTATCTTTTATTGTTTATATAAATAATCTTTTAAAATACTAAAAAATATGGTAAAATATTTTAGAAGTTGGTGATATTATGAAAACAGATGATTTTGATTACTATTTACCAGAAGAATTAATTGCACAAACTCCTCTTGCAAATCGAAGCGATTCAAGATTAATGATTGTTGATAAAAATACTGGTAAAATAAAGCATGAACATTTTTATAATATAATTAATTATTTAAACAAAGGTGATGTCTTAGTACTTAATAATACTAAAGTTATACCTGCTAGAATAATTGGTATTAAAGAAGAAACTAATGCTGTAATTGAATTATTGCTTTTAAAAGAATTAAAAAATGATATATGGGAATGCCTAGTAAAACCCGCAAGAAGAATTAAAATAGGAACTATTGTTAAGTTTTCAGATAAGTTAAAGTGTGAGTGTATTAAAATATTTGATGAAGGAATATGTCATTTTAAAATGATTTATTCGGGAATACTTCTAGAAATACTTGATGAACTAGGCACGATGCCTCTTCCTCCTTATATTCATGAAAAACTTGAAGATAAGGACAGATATCAAACTGTTTATGCTAAATACAGTGGTTCTGCTGCTGCACCTACTGCGGGATTACATTTTACTAAAGATTTACTTGAGAAAATTGAAAAGAAAGGTGTAATTGTTTGCTATATAACTCTTCATGTAGGACTTGGAACGTTTAGACCTGTAAAAGTAAATGATGTAAAAGAACATAATATGCATTATGAAGAATATCAAATTACTAAAGATGTGTGTAATATACTAAATAAAGCACAAAAAGAAAATAGAAGAATAATAAGTGTTGGGACTACCACTACTAGAACATTAGAATCAGTAATGACAAAGTATAATAAATTTGTACCAGTTCATGAAGAAACTAATATATTTATATATCCAGGTTATAAGTTTAAAGCAATATCTGCACAAATAACAAATTTTCACTTACCAAAATCAACTCTTATTATGCTAGTTAGTGCATTTGCTAGTAAGGATATAATACTTAGTGCATATAAAGAAGCTGTAAAAGAAAAATATAGGTTTTTCTCTTTTGGAGATTCAATGATGCTAGGAGATTTTAAATTATGAGAACAAAGATAAAAATTAATGAATTATATGAAAGTATAAAAGATTATTTTAACCTTAATGAATTAGAATTATTAGATATTAGTAAAAAAAATATGAAACAAGAAATAGATAATTTGACAAAAGACAATGTAATTACTTGTAACAATAATTATAGCGTAATATTTGATACTGAAGCACTATACGTAGAATTTTTTGATGATTTAATTAAAATACCATTTAATAATGGTGAACAAATAATTAATTGTTTGAGCAAAGTTCTTATTGAATATGTTACAATTGACACAGAATTGCCAATTATTAAAGATATATTTAAATATAAAGAAGTAAGAAAAAAAACAAAAAGTAGGTAATAATATGAGTAAAATGAAATATGAATTATTAAAAAATGACAAAAAAGCAAGATATGGAGTTATTCATAGTAAATATGGAGATTTTAATACTCCAATGTTTATGCCAGTCGGAACACGTGCTACTGTTAAAACATTATCAGTTGAAGAATTATATGCATGTAATACTGGAATAGTTCTTGCCAATACTTATCATCTTTGGTTAAGACCAGGACCAGATATAATTGAAAAAGCTGGAGGTATTCATAAATTTATGAATTATAACAGACCGATGTTAACAGATTCTGGTGGTTTTCAAGTATTCTCTCTAGCCAGCCCTAAAGATATAAGTGAAGAAGGAGTAAAATTCAAAAGTCATATTGATGGCTCTAATTTATTCTTAACACCAGAAAAATCAATTGAAATTCAAAATAAAATTGGAGCAGATATTATAATGAGTTTTGATGAATGTCCATATTATCCATGCACTCATGAATACATGAAAAATAGTGTAGAAAGAACTCTAAGATGGGCAAAACGTGGAAAAAATACTCATAATAATGATAATCAAATGCTATTTGGAATAGTACAAGGTGGAGAATTTAAAGACTTAAGAGAATATAGTGCCAAAGAAACAGTAAAAATGGATTTTGATGGCTATTCAATCGGAGGCACTTCAGTCGGAGAAGATAAAAAAACAATGTATGAAATGATTGATAATTGTATAGACTTTTTACCAACAGATAAAATAAGATATCTTATGGGAGTAGGAGACCCCCTAGACATACTTGAAGGAGTAGAAAGAGGAGTAGATATATTTGATTGTGTCCTACCTACTCGAATAGCAAGACATGGCAATGCATTTACAAGACATGGTAAAATGAACCTAAAGAATGCTAAATTCAAAGAAGACTTTACCCCAGTTGAAGACTCTTGTGATTGTTATTGTTGTAAGAATTATACAAAAGCTTATATAAGACATTTATTTAGTGTTGATGAAGTACTAGGACAAAGACTACTTTCAATACATAATATTAGATTTTTAACTAAATTAACCGAAGAAATACGCGATTCTATAAATAGCAATAACTTTGGTGAATACAAAAAAGATTTTATAGAAAAGTATACAAAAAACTAAAATAATGATAAAATATAAGTGCAGTAAAATATTATAGTAAAGGATGTGATACAGTGAAGTTAAGTGAAAGTTTTTTTTACACCTTAAGAGAAGATGTAAAAAATGAAGATTGTGTAAGTAGCAATTTATTAGTAAAAAGTGGTATGGTTAAAAAAGTATCTAGTGGTATTTATATGTATATGCCTCTTGGACTAAAAGTATTAAACAATATAGAACAAATTATTAGAGAAGAAATGAATGAAGCAGGAGCTTTAGAACTTTCAATGCCTTGTCTAATACCTAGTGAAGTATATGAACAAAGCGGAAGAAAAGAAAACTTTGGTAATAGCATGTTTACTTTAAAAGATAGAAATGATAGAGAATATGTACTTGGTCCAACTCATGAAGAATTATTTGTGAATGCTGCTTCTAGCATGATAAAATCATATAAAGACATGCCATTTAATATTTATCAAATGGCTAATAAATATAGAGATGAAGCACGTCCAAGATATGGACTAATTAGAGTAAGAGAATTTATTATGAAAGATGCTTATACATTTGATAAAGATGAAAAAGGGCTAGATAATTCATATAGAAAAATGTATAATACATATCGTAGAATATTTGATAGATGCGGTGTTAAATATAAAATAGTGGAAGCTGATACTGGTGTTATGGGAGGACTTTTATCTGAAGAATTTCAAGCAATTGCTGATATTGGCGAAGATACTATAGTTTATTGCGACAACTGTGGCTATGCTGCAAATAATGAAATATTTGATGTTATTCCAGTATTTGAAAAAGTACCAGTATCAGAAAAAGAAAAAAAACTAGTTTACACCCCAAATACTGGTTCAATTAAAGCATTAGTAGAATTTGGTTATGATATAAATAAATTAACTAAAACTATGATTTATAAAAATGAAAGAGAAGAATTCTATGCATGTGTAATTCCTGCAACTAGAGAAATAAATGATTATAAATTAAGAAGAACTACTAACTCACTTGATATAAATCTTGCAAGCCCTGAAGAAGTTAAAGAAATAACTGGTGCAGATATAGGATTTGTCGGACCATATAATTTAAATATACCTATTATTGTAGATAAAGAAGTAGTACTTATGAAAGACTTTTTAGTAGGTGCTAATAAAAATGATTATCATTATGAAAATTTTAATGTTGGAGATATTTGGCCAGGCTATAAAGTAGCAGATATAAAATTTGCAGTGGAAAAAGACCATTGCCCTGAATGTCAACATGAAATAGAAATTGCCAAATCAATTGAAATCGGTAATATATTTAAATTGGGTTCTAAATACTGCGAAGCATTAGGTTTAAAATACTTAGATCAAAATAATCAAGAACAATATCCACTTATGGGTTGTTATGGAATTGGAGTAGAAAGAGTACTTGCATCACTTGTTGAACAAAATAATGATGAAAAAGGTATCATTTTCCCACTTTCAGTTGCACCATATAAAGTAGCAATAGTTTTAATAGATAAAAATGATAGATTGCAAAACGAAGTAGCACAAGATCTATATAATGAACTAATGAAAAAAGGAATTGATACACTACTTGATGATAGAGATGAAAGACCAGGTGTTAAGTTTAATGATATGGATTTAATTGGTATACCTATTAGAGTTACAGTAGGTAAAAAAGTATATAATGATCTTGTTGAATTAAAGCGTAGAGAAAAACATACATCAGAAGATATCGACGTAAATAATATTTACAAAGAAATAAAAGCAATTATGGATCTATAATAAAAAGTAGTAAGAGATTACTACTTTATTATTTTATTTATTTTTTCATACACTTCTTTTAATGACTTTTCATACTTTGAAGTTTCCTTAGGATAGTAATAGATACTATCTTTAATTTTATCAGGCATATAATTTTGCTTAACCAAACTATTTGGATAATTATGAGGATATAAATAACCAATATTAGGACTTTTTATTATGCTTGGAACATCTCCAACAGCATGTTCTTTTATTTCGTTCATAGCCTTATCTATTGCTAGATAAGCACTATTACTTTTAGGAGATAAACACATCTCAATAACTATATTAGAAAGGGGAATTCTAGCCTCTGGTAACCCAACTCTTTCGCAAGCATTAATCACAGCATTAAGTTTTGGACCAATTGATGGATTAGCAAGTCCAATATCTTCATAACATATAACACAAAGTCGTCTAAAAATAATACTTAAATCTTCCATTATAAGAAGTTGTGCTAAATAGTGTAGAGCAGCATTTACATCAGAACCCCTAATGGACTTTTGAAGTCCACTAAGAGAATTATAATAACTTTCTTCATTCTTATCACCAGTGATAACTGTAGTATTATTGATACTTTTAATAATTTCAACATTAATACTATGATCTTTATTATAATAATAAGCAACTTCAAGTAAATTATAAGCAAATCTCAAATCATATTTAGATATTTTAGCAATATACTTTAAAGCATCATTACTTATATTAATATCTTTTAAATATTCTGTTTTAATTGCTCTTTTAAGGCCTATTAATATATTTTCCTCACTAAGAGGCTCTAGTTTAAATATTTGACATCTACTTCTAATAGCGGGATTTATTGCATGATATGGATTAGAAGTAGTAAGACCTATCAAAGTAATAAGACCACTTTCTAAACAAGGAAGAAGTATATCTTGTTTATCTTTATTTAATCTATGTATTTCATCTACAATTAAAATTATTCCATCATACATTTTAGCTTCTTCAATTACTATATCAAAGTCTTGTTTTTTATGAATAACAGCATTTAAAAAACGATAATTCATTCCTAAATCATTCACAATCGCAGTAGCTATACTAGTTTTACCAATACCAGGCTCTCCATATAAAATCATAGAAAATATTTTTTTATTTTTAACCATATTAAATATAATCTTATCTCTACCAATCAAAGATTCTTGTCCTAATATATCTTTCAAAGTTTTAGGTTTTAATTTTATTGCTAATGGTTCATTCATATTAACACTTCCATTCATATATATTTTATCAAATAACACATTATTTTACAAAGGTATTTATACCAAATTAATAGACTTTATTTAATTATTTATGCTATAATTGTATTGAGGTATAATATGAAAGATAAATATGAAGTTAATACATTTATTTTAGATTATATTGATTATTTAAAATATGAAAAAAATTTGAGTCCTAAAACAATAGAAAAATACAAGTATAATCTAATTGTATTTGAAAAGTATATGTTAAATAAAAATATTGATTTATTTAATGTTACACAACATGATATGATCAGTTTCTTGAATAATTACTTTATTGATAAAGGCGTTAGTGCTAAAACAAATAGTATTACTTCAGTTAATAATTTTTATATATATCTAGTAAAAGAAAAAAAGATTGATATTAATCCTTGTGAAAATATTGATAGACCAAAAATAAGAAAGAGATTACCAGATGTTTTAACAATAAATGAAGTAGATAAACTATTAGATATTCCACTTCATACTAAAGAAGATTATAGAAATAAAGCAATTCTTGAACTCTTATATGCTACTGGTATAAGAATTAGTGAATTAACTAATTTAAAAATACATGATATAGATTTTAGCAATAGAGTAGTTAGGGTATTTGGTAAGGGTTCTAAAGAAAGAATTGTTCCTATTAATAAATATGCTTTAAAATATCTAGGAATGTATTTAGATATAAGAAGTTCCTTTTTAAGAGGAAAACTTACCGATTATATATTTTTAAATAGTAAAGGTGATAGAATTAGTAGGACAAGTTTTGGACTAGAATTAAACAAAATAGCAAAAAAACAAGGATTAGATAAAAAAGTTACACCTCATATGCTTAGACATTCATTTGCTACTCATATGTTAAATCAAGGTGCAGACTTAAGAAGTATACAAGAATTACTTGGACATTCAGATATTAGTACTACTACTATATACACACATGTAAGTAATGAAAAAGTAAAAAATGATTATATAAAATACCATACAAGATAAGGAGAAATATTATGAGATTTAAAAGAGTATTTTTAATAGTTTGTGACTCACTTGGAGTAGGAGAAGCACAAGATGCATTAAATTATGGAGATATAGGAGCAAATACACTAAAACATATTAATGATAAACATAATATATTTATACCTAATCTAAAGAAACTAGGTTTTTTAGACACAATTAATATGAATGAAGATGAAGATGTTGAAGCATACTATACTATTGCAAGACCAAATAATAAAGGTAAAGACACATTAAATGGTCATTATGAAATAGTGGGTTTAAGAAATGAAGTACCATTTAAAACATTTACAGAACATGGTTTTCCAGATGAATTAATTAAAGAAATAGAAACACAAACTGGTAGAAAAGTTATTGGTAATTGTGCAGCATCTGGTACTGAAATAATTAAAGAATTGGGAGAAGAACATATAAAAACAGGGGCGCTTATTATATATACTTCAGCAGATTCAGTTTTACAAGTAGCAGCACATGAAGCAGTAATACCTATAGATTTATTATATAAATATTGTGAAATCATTAGAAAAATAACTACTAAGGATGAATGGAAAGTAGGTAGAATAATTGCAAGGCCATTTACTGGTAATAACAAAAATAATTTCAAAAGAACAAGTAATCGTAGAGATTTTGCCTTAAAACCATCTACTAAGTCTATTTTAAATAAACTATGTGACAAAGGACTAAGTGTTATATCAATTGGTAAAATATATGATATATTTGATGGAGAAGGAATAACAAAAAAACTTACATCGCATTCAAATAAAGAAACAGTAGATAAAATACTTGAAGTTATGAATAAAAACTTTACTGGTCTATGTTTTGCCAATTTAAATGATTTTGATACGTTATATGGTCATAGACGAGACTCTTTAGGCTATGCAAATGCTATTGAAGAACTTGATGTTGAAATACCAATGATGCTAAATAATTTGAATAATGACGATTTACTTATTATAACAGCTGACCATGGGAATGATCCAACATATTCAGGAACAGACCATACAAGAGAAAATGTTCCAGTAATTATTTATAGTAGAGTATTTAGAGAACCAAAAAACTTACCAATTATGTCTACTTTTGCAGATGTTGGCGCTACTATAGCAGATAACTTTGAAATAGATCCACCAATGATTGGAGAATCATATTTAGATAAACTAATATAATAGGGAAGGGAAGTGATATTATAAAAAAAATATTTAGTTTATTAATTATTACACTTTTAACATTTACAATAATTGGATGCACTAATAAGATACCAATCAAACCAGAATATGAAGTAAATGAACAAGCAATTGCAGATGAGATTGAATTACTTTTAAATGAAGTAGTTTATAATGAAACACAACAAACATTAAGAATTAAAATTAAAATGACTAATAAACGAGATAACACAGTTACAATTAAATCAGATGAAATGTTCAAATTATATGACATAAATAAAGTTCAAATACCAAATAATTATACTAACAGTACAAATATAATTAAAAAAGATGAAACAATTACATATATATTAGAATATAATGTTGCTAAAAAAGAAATATACGAATTATACTTTTATTCAGGAATAGTAGAAAATAATATAAGATTTAATATAACTAGCAAGGATATCATTTACTCTATTGAATAAATAAATTTTAAAAATGTCATAATATCAATTATCGGAAGTTGTATATTTATAATAAGAATGAGGAATAACCTCATTCTTATTATTATTATTTATATTTTTATATTATATTTATAATGTTTAATTAACATTAAATTCTTTTAATTTATTTTATTTATCTTTTAAATACACTTAACTATATACAATTACCATTTAAGTTAATAATAATTATATATTAATAATTACTTTTATATATAATATATATTAATACCTCCTACTTCTTTATTTACAATAATAGGGGGAGTAAATAAATTATTTAGATGCTCTAATTTAAATCGACAAATAAAAAGATGGACAAGTATCCACCTAGATTCAAATTAGAAATATATAGTTAAAATTTTCTAGACATAATTTCTGCTATTTTTTCAAATACTTCTTTACCATTAGATTCATTTATAGAACTATATCCAAGTTCTTGTAATGCTTGCTTTCTTAGTGTAAATAATTCTTCAGTTCTACTTAGTTTTTCTTCATTCTTTTGTGCTATTTCCATTTCTAATTTTTTATGTTGTTCTGCAACTTTACTACGTGATGCTCCCCTACTTGAATATAAATTCATAGCAGAGTAGATAATTCCTTCAAAAATATATTGTTTATCCTCATCATATATATATTCATTAACATTAGTAATACAATTAATTTTAGCAACATATGCAAGAACATATTTTAATTCTTCAAATTGTTCCATTGATTGAAGATAATTTTGTAAATACTTTAATGTTTTATAATTAGTATCATCTGAAGAATCTAGATCACTTAACAGTTTTTCTTTTAATAAAATAAATATTTCTGTAAGAAGTGATTGTTCTTTTTTGCCAAGCCCTTTAAAATCAGTAATTTGTGCTTTTGTATCAGCAACCATACCATCATTAATTTTAGATTCTAAAGTTGCAATATATTTTTCATTTACTTTAATACTTTTTAATTCAGATTCATTTTCTACTCCTAAAAGAAGTAATAATTTATTTTGTTTATCTTTTGGTAGTTCATCAGTACTACTTAATGCCAAGTAATTATAAAGCATTTGACGTGAAACTCCTAAAAATTTTGCAACGTTTACTTTAGAAATACCACTTTCATTTATAATTCTATTAACTTCATTCATAAAGTACCCTCCTCTATCATTTATAATTTAATTTTAGCACTAGTGTAAATAAATGTCAAGTAAATAAGAAAAATAAAGAACAAACTAGAGTAGTTTGTTCTTTTATATTATATCAAATAGTGATATTTGACTAGATTCAGGCAAATCTTTAAGTATTCCCATAAGTCTCATTTTTTCTATTAAAGTAGAAGATAGTTTTCCCCTTTTTTGAAGATCATCAATACTTAAGAACTCACCTTTTTCCCTTTCTATAATTATATTATTAGCAACTGTTCCCCCTAACCCATCTAATGCTCTAAATGGAGGAATAAGAGTTTTTCGATCTTCATCAATAACAAAGTTCATAGAATGAGATTTTAATAAGTCAACTGAACTAAACTTATATCCTCTAGCAGTCATTTCAAGCGCAACTTCAAGAGTAGAAAGTAGATCTTGTTCTTTAACAGAAAGTCCAAATTTATTAGCATTCAATTCATCATATTTTTCTTTTATTGCATCATATCCTGCCTCCATTACTTCTAAATCAAATGCAAAACATTTAACAGAGAAGAATGTTGCATAGTACTCAATAGCTCTATTAATTTTATACCAAGCTATTCTCCAAGCTGCTGAAACGTAAGCTGTAGCGTGAGCTTTTGGAAACATATATTTTATTTTATCACATGAATCAATATACCAATCTGGAATACCAGTTTCCTTAAGCAAAACTTTATAATTATCCCATTTTTCTTTTTCTTTCTTTTGTTTTCCTTTACGAACTAACTCCATTATTTTAAATGCATCTATTGGTTTTACGCCATGATTACTTAGATAAACCATAATATCATCACGACATCCAATTACTTGACTAAATGGACAAATATTATTTCTTACTAGTTCTTGCGCATTACCATTCCATACATCGGTACCATGTGAAAGACCTGATATTTTTACTAGTTCAGCAAATGTTTTTGGTTTAGTCTCTAAAACAATTCCTATTACAAATCTAGTAAATTCTGGAAGGCCAACACATCCAACTTCGCATTCTATTTGCTCAGGTGTTACTCCAAGTGCTTTTGTTGAAGTAAATAAACTCATTACTTCTTTATCATCCATTGGTATAGTAGTAGGATCAATACCTGTAAGATCAAATAGCATTTTAAATATAGTAGGATTATCATGTCCTAGTATATCTAATTTTAATAAACAAGATTCTATATCATGATAATTAAAATGCGTTGTAAACCACTCTGAATCATCAGAATCAGCAGGATATTGGAATGGAGTAAAATCATATATATCTTTATAATCTGGAACTACTACTATTCCCCCAGGATGTTGCCCTGTAGTTCTTTTAACCCCTGTAACTCCTTTTGCTAAGCGTTCTATTTCAAGCATTTTAATATCAGTAATTCCTTTATCTTCATAGTACCCTTTTACAAAACCAAAAGCTGTTTTTTCTGCTACTGTACCAATTGTACCAGCACGAAAAACATGATCCTCTCCAAAAAGTACTTTAGTATAATTATGTGCAACAGGTTGATATTCTCCTGAAAAGTTAAGATCAATATCTGGCACCTTATCAGCATTAAATCCTAGAAAAGTTGCAAAAGGCATATCTTGTCCTTCTTTTTTAAACATTGTACCACATTCACATTTCCTATCTGGAAGATCATATCCAGATGGATAGTCTTTACCATAGGCAATCCCTTCATCATTATCAAATATAGTCTTTTTGCAATTAGGACAAACATAATGAGCAGGAAGTGGATTAACTTCAGTCACACCAAGCATTGTAGCAACAAACGATGAACCTACTGAACCACGAGAACCTACTTGATATCCATCTGAATTTGATTTTTCTACTAGTTTTTGAGCAATCAAATATATGGTATCAAATCCCCCGTTAATAATACCATTAAGTTCTTGATCTAATCTTGTTTGTATCAGTTCAGGAAGTGGATCACCATATATAGAATGTGCTTTATTATAACAAATACTCTTTATAGTTTCTTGACTATTTTCAAATCTTGGTGAAAATGGTATACCATGCGTATCAGGTATTATTTCTACTTCTTCGACTAAATCTGCTACTTTATTGGTATTTGTAACTACTATTTCATAAGCTTTTTCTTCTCCTAAGAAAGAAAAATCATTAAGCATTTCATTAGTAGTCCTAAAATACATACTAGGAATATCCTTTATATCTTTTCTATTAAGAGGATGCCTTCCTCCTCCTGGAACCTTTTGATTTACAATTATTTTTCTATAGATAGTATCTTCTATGTCTAATTGGTGTACATCTCCAGTTGCTACAACCATTTTATTCTTAGTTTCTGCTACTTCAATTATCTTTTTAATATTTAGTAATACTTCTTCATTATTTTTAAAATCATCTAAATCAATTAAATAACTATATACATCAGGAGGTTGTACTTCAACATAGTCATAAAAGTTCATTAAGTCACCTAATTCTTCTTCACTTTTACTTCTTGCTTGTCTAAATATTTCACCATTGGCACAACTACTACCAATAAGAAGTCCTTCACGAAGTCGTTCAATTTCTGATCGTAATATTCTAGGTGTTTTATAAAGATATTTAGTATTTGCAAGAGACACAATTTTAAATAGATTTTTCAAGCCAGTTTGATTTTTTACTAAAATATTTATATGAAATAATTCACCAAATTTATGAATATCTTCTTTAGATATCAAATCATCTATTTGATTCATTTTATATATTTGCTTAGCATTTAGTTTAACCATCATTTTATGAAATATTAAAGCAGTTCCTTCAGCATCATAGTCTGCTCTATGATGTGCATCTTCATCCCAAGGAATATCATATCTTTTAACAAGAGCAGAAAGAGAATGCCGAGAAGCATTAGAATCTAAAGCACGTGAAAGTTGCAGTGTATCTAATAAAACATTTTTATATTCTCCAAGATTATATTTCTGATAAGCCATTTCCAAAAATGAAGAATCAAACTTAGCATTATGAGCAACCATTGGTAAATCACCAAACCAATCAACAAATTCTTTTATAGCCTCTTCTTCAGTAGGACAATCTACTAACATTTCATCAGTTATATTAGTTAGTTTTATAATATGTGGTTGCAACTTAACACCAGGATTAATTAACCTATCAAATCTATCTATTATTTCGCCATTTTTAATCTTAACAGCACCAATTTCAATGATTGAATCTCCTCCACCAGCATTAAATCCAGTAGTTTCAAAGTCAAATACTACATAAGTATTATCCATTAAAACACTTTCATCTGGTCTTTTAACTAAATCAATATCATCATCAATCATAGATAGTTCAACACCATATAGTATCTTAATATCATTTTTATGATGAAACGCTTCAGGAAAAGTAGGAATACCATTATGATCAGTTATAGCCAATGCTTTATGTCCCCATTTAACTGCTCGTTTTATTAGATTTTTTACATCTACTACTCCATCCATTTGACTCATCATTGTATGAGCATGCAATTCTACTCTTTTAATGTCAGCATCATCCATTTTTTCTATTTCTTCTTTTTCAATAAATTCAATAGTTCTAGCATTTAGTACAAAGTCATTATAAAAAGTATTATTCTTTACATAACCATTTACTCTAATCCACATTCCTTCCTTAAATTTAGCAAGTGTTTCTTCATATTCTTCAACAGAATTAAGAAAAAGTCTAACATACATACTACTTTTAAAGTCCGTAACTTTTAAAGTAAAAGAATTAAATCCTTTCTTAGTACTTGGACTAATTCCAAATATTAAAACCTCAACATTTACATCATTAACTTCATATGTAATAGCACCAACAGGAGTAATATCCCCTTTTACCTCACCAAAAAGCCCAGTTTTTCTACGATAATTAGCTCTTTCATACTTTGGTTTAAAATCACTATTATAACTATTTTTATTATCACTATTAGTACTTTTATTAAGATTATTTTCTTTATAACTAACATTATTAAAATCATTCTTAATACTATTTTTTATTTCCTCTGCTTTTTCTTCATTCAATCTATATTCAAGTTCATTAAATCCATAATTTTTCAAAAATTCATTAATTAAACTAAACTTATTATTTAATATATCTATTTCACTTTTATTATAAACATCGATATAATAATTGTTTCCATCATTTAATAATCTATCACCAAACAAATCATAATAAAAATTATTATTATTAGAAAGTATTAATATATTTTTATAATATTCATTAAGAAGTTTATAATTTATTTCATCAACATTTATATATAAATTATATTTATAGTTATTTTTAGTATATTCTTTTAAACAAGATAAAAAACAACTAATTACTTCATATCTAAAATTAGTATTATTTTTTATATAAATATTCCACTCTTTTTTTGATTCAATAATCACTATTTTCTGTATTGAGGTATTATTAAAATCATCATACATAGACTTAGGAAAACTAATTTTATCAAGTAAATTCTTTATTTTTTCACTCATAGTAATACCTCCTTAAAAAAGAACTATAAAACTTCGATATTTTCGATTTGAACAGTTCTTATTTTTGCAACTTTTCTTTTATTTTTAATAATATAATTTATAAAACTAACTAAATCAATATATTCAAGATGTTTATCATATTCATAATTATTTAAATTAAAGAAAATATTATCTCTTATCATATACTTTTGCATATCTTCTTGCTTAACCCCTAAATACATTAACCAGTAAGGATAAATCTTTTCTTTTAAAGCACGCAATTTTTTTTTACCTAATGAGTATTTAGATTCTTCAGTAACCCTTGTATATAACTCATTAGTAAGCGCTAATTCTACTACTGCATCAACTATATCCCTTTCATTAGTTTTGATATTATTTAAATCATTTTTTATTATTTTGTACATCAAATAAGTTAGAAAATTATCTTTATCACGCATACTAATCTTTTTACCAATAGTTATAATATTAGTATTGAAATCAGTTTCTATAACATCTAAACTAGGATAAACAACGCATATTTTATAATTATCGCGAGTATCATATTTTAATATATTATTTAAATGTTTCATATATTTTTTTCTGTTTTCATCCCATATCTGAAGAATAGTATAACGATATTGACTTGTCTCTTTCTTAATTTTCTTAAATATCAAAGATGTTTCTACCATATTATAAATAGTGTCATCATCAGGGATAAAATCATCAAGTTCTCTTAAAATAATTTCTTTATCTTTATGAACTAAAGTATATTCCTTTTTATTGTCCATCCACAGTTTTTGTTTTAATTTATGTACTTCCATAGAAACAGAAGATTGATAAAGTATATGCCATATAAGCAAGTGCTTATTTATTATAATATCTAACTTCATACAAAATCACCTTATATATATAATATCATAATATGAAATATTTAGAAATAAAAAACACGAAAAATGTCGTATTTTCAATAACTTTATTTATATTATATTTCTATCTTATTAATAAAATTTTTAATTAATAGATTATTTAAACTTCCAAGTATAAAAAATAAGGACGCCTCTCAAATACGAAAAGCGTCTCTTATACTAAACTTTAAAATGATATTTTAAATAAACGTACTTATTTATATAAGACTTTTATTTTTTTAATTATCTTCCTCCAGAAGATCCTCCACCACCGAAGGAACCTCCTCCTCCACCACCAGAAGAGAATCCTCCTCCACCTGCAGAGTATGAAACAGCAGCACTTCTAGCAGAGTTTGCACTTGAAATTCCTGATGTATAAAACATATTCATAAGTAAAATATCATTATATGTATCATCTGTAATAACATCTGGATATAAGTTTTTAAACTCTTTAGCTACTTTATCAGCCAAACCAAATAATTGAGCAAATATTAAATAATCTTTCCAAAGATGTACTTCAATTGGCATTTTTTCATGCATCCTAGCAAAATCTTTAAAGTATTTTTTTAATCCTTTTAAACAAATAACATCATTATATATACTATCATCAAATACATGGTAAGTTTTAGTAAATAAAAATTTTTTCTTTTTAATAATCATAATATTATTATTACTAATTAAATTATTTTCTTCATTATTTAACACTTTATCAAAATGTCCTAGAACTTTTTCATAATGTTCACTACAATAATTTTTAAATTCATTTTTTTCTAAAACACCATCTTCACTTGCTTCATACATCATATTAAACATACCTAGCTCATCTAAATCAGTAGGTTTTTTCAAAGGATCAAATATAATTACACTATTTTTACCTTCCTTATTAGTAGTAACTATTCCTTCTTTTATCCATTTAAGAAGATAACATCCTAAAAGATCAGTATTTCTTTTTAACAAGTTATTTTTACTAGCTAAGTAATATGCTCTTTTTAAATCATTATTACATGGTATATCTCTAAAATAATTTACATCTTTTGGTATTTTTTTATTATCTATAAAAATATATCTTTTACCTGCAAAGATAGCTAAAAGAACAGGAGTTAATACTATAAGCGCAGTGATTATATAGATAATAAAGTCAAAAATCCAAGAAAAATTTATAGAACTATCATTATCGTAATCATATTCAAATGAACCTTCTTTAGCTTTTTTTGATACATCATCAAATGATGTAAAGTAATCATAACTATTAGAGGTATTAAAAGTATTTAAATCAAACTTAATTAATCCCACTACATACTGATTATTAAGTCCATAATCAGTGGTAAACTCTATATATCCATCCTTAACATAAGCATATCCTTTATAACCATAACCCCAAACATCTAAATCATTTGGAAAACTATAAAAACTTCTTATTTTAATATCAAAGTAATCAGCAGTAGTTTTAGGTATAAATGTGGTATATAATACTTGAGCATCTGATACATTAAATATAATATTATTTATATCATATTTAACAGTAAACTTATGTCTTTTAAAATCTCCTTTACCAAAGCATAGTTCTACCCCATCATCAATATAATTTATACCATATTTGCCACTCTTTGCACTTAAACTAGCATTAACATCCCAATTGCTTATACTAGTCATTTCTTTTCCATCCATTAATACTTTGTAATTACTAATTGTAGTATTACCCATATTTTTAAATGTACTATACCACTCACTACCAGAATCTGCTTTTACATCCCATGTTTCTGTAACATTAGCATTCCCATCTTTTGTAAGATAAATATCTATATTTCTACTATAAATATCATCAGCATAAACAGAAAGTGGAAATAAAAATAAAATAAGTAACAAATACTTTAAATTTTTCATAAAACTCCTCCCAATATTTCTAAAAAAAGACTTACAATGTAAGTCTAAAAACTTATTTTTGGTACTTCTTTATCAGAATCAGATGCTTCAAAAAAAGTGGCTTTAGTAAAATGAAAGATTCCCGCTACTAAGTTAGATGGAAACATTTGCACTTTATTATTATATGTAAGCACTGAATCATTATAAAATTGTCTAGCATAAGATATTTTATCTTCAGTATCAGACACATCTTTTTGAAGACCTAAAAAGTTTTCATTAGCTTTAAGTTCTGGATAAGCTTCACTAAGAGCAAGCAACTTATTTAAAGCTTGAGTAACTTCTCCACTTGCTTTCATTTCTTCTTCAGGTGTTTTAGCAGTCATATAAGTATTTCTAGCTTCAATAACTTTTTCTAAAGTTTCACTTTCATGTTTGGCATACCCTTTTACTATTTCAACTAAATTAGGTATTAAATCAGCCCTTCTTTTTAATTGAACATCAATTTGTGACCATTGATCATCTTTTTTGTTTCTTAATGATACTAATCCATTGTAAGTACTAATTACATAAAGAATTAATAAAACTAATACTACAATAATTGCAATAACTATATAATTCATATTATCCCTCCTAGAATAATTATATATAAAAAAATATTTTTATTCAATAAAAAAAATAAAAAAGAATAAATAACTTTACATAGGGAATAATATAAGTGGTGATAATATGGATTTAAGTATTAGAAAAAATATAATTGAAAATATTAAAAGTGATAATTATGAAGACATAATTACCACAATTAATGAATCGGTTACAAATGCAGACGAAATAGTTTTACCAGGACTTGGTGTTATATTAGAATTATTCTGGAGTGATTTAAAGCTTGAAGAAAAGGAATATATTGCAAAGATAATTAAAAAAAATATTACGGATAAGTAATATTTTTTAATATTAATAGAATTTAGTCAGAATACATTGTTTTTAAAACTTAATTTTTTCATTAACATATGAAATAACTTCATCAATACTCATTTTAACTTGTTCCATTGTGTCCCTATCTCTAATAGTTACAGTCCCATTATTTATAGTATCATCATCAATAGTAATAGCATATGGAGTACCAATTGCATCACTCCTTCTGTATCTTTTACCAATCGAACCAGTATCATCATAAGTAGTCATAAACTCTTTTTTTAACATTTCAAATATTTCATTTGCCTTATCACTATGATATTTCTTAATTAGTGGTAAAACACATACTTTATATGGAGCAAGATATGGAGTAAGATGTAAAACTTCTCTTGTATCATTTTCTAATTTTTGTTCTTCATATGCTTCAAAAAGAAGTGCAAGAACAGTTCTATCAAGTCCATAAGTAGATTCAATTACATAAGGTACAAATTTTTCATTAGTATCAGAATCAAGATATTCTTGTTTTACTTTAGAATATTCTTGATGATTAGATAAATCAAAATTAGTACGATTATGAGTACCATTTATTTCTCCCCATCCAAAAGGAAATTTATATTCTATATCACACGCTTCTTTAGCATAATGTGCTAACTTTTCATGATCATGAAATCTTAAATGTTCTTCTTTTAAACCTAAATCCATAAAAAACTTTTTACCATATTCTTTAAAATAATTATATATTTCACTATCAGTTCCCTCTTTACAGAAAGTTTGGTATTCCATTTGTTCAAATTCAATAGTTCTAAAAGTAAAATTACCTGGAGTTATTTCATTTCTAAATGCTTTACCAATTTGTCCAATTGAAAAAGGAATTTTAGCACGCATACTTCTTTGAACATTTAAAAAATTTACATATTCTCCCTGTGCATTTTCTGGTCTAAGATAAATAACACTCTTAGAGTCATTAGTAACACCGCGATACGTTTCAAACATTAGATTAAATTGTCTTACATCAGTAAAATTAGTTTTACCACATTTTGGACAAGGTATTTTGTTATCTCTAATATACTTAATCAAATCTTTTTCATTTAAAGTATCTCCCACTGAAGAATTAGTAAAATCATTTACTAAATTATCAGCACGTACTCTCATTTTACATTCTTTACAATCAATTAATGGATCAGAAAAACTAGAAACATGCCCTGAAGCTTCCCATACCTTTTTATGCATTAGTATATCAGCATCAACTTCATAAGCATTCTTTCTTTCCTGGATAAATCTTTTTCTCCATGCATCTTTTACATTATTTTTTAATCTAGAGCCAAGTGGACCATAATCCCAAGTATTAGCAAGACCACCATATATTTCACTACCTTGAAATATAAAACCATAATTCTTACAAAAATTAACCATTTTTTCCATTTCCATAATATTTCCTCCCTTAAATAAAAAACTTAAAAAATACGTAAAGACGAATTATATCCGCGGTTCCACTTTACTTATTCTTTAAGAATCTCTTTTATAATATTGCTAAAGGTTTCCAAGCCTTATCTTCGCATCTAAATAATACATTTATATTGTACCATAAAAAATAAAATTGTAAATAGTAATTTTATAAAAAATCGAACTTTAGTGTTTACAAACGATTATTTGTAATGTATAATTAAAATATAAAAAGGAGGAAATAATATGGAACAATTAACTAAAAAACAAGAAGCAGTATTAACAGCATTAAAAAAATACATGGCAAGAAAAGGTTATCCACCAACTGTAAGAGATTTGTGTGAAGCAACAGGTCTTAGTAGCACTGCAACTGTTCAAGTACATTTAGATAATTTACAAAGCAAAGGTTACATTAATAAAGACAACAGGAAAAACAGAACTATTGAAATACTTGTACCAAATGAATACGATAAGAAGAACGAATCAATTATTTCAGTACCACTTTTAGGAAAAGCATCATGTGGTAACCCAATTGAAGCAATTGAACAACCAAATGAGTATTTTGATTTACCAGTTACTATGATTAATGGTAAAAATGAAGTATTTACTTTAAAAACAAGTGGAGATTCAATGATTAACGTTGGTATTTATGATGGAGATATCATTGTAGTAGAAAAAAGAAATGATGCTAAAAATGGTGATACAGTAGTAGCTCTTACTGATGATAATGAAGTTACTGTTAAAACTTTTTACAAAGAATCTGACCATTTTAGATTACAACCCGAAAATGATTACATGGAACCTATTATATTAGATAATGTTACTATTCTTGGTAAAGTGATTGGACTATATAGAAAATTCTAATACTTATTAATAAGATAGATATAAAAAGGACTAAGACCATATATCTATCTTATTTTATTTATATTATTTATATCATTATTTAAGACAAAAAAACTAATCCGTATCACGAATTAGTTATTTATTAAAGCTCGAAAAGTTCAAGCATATTTTATTATGGTACGGACAAATAGTATATCCGAAACCTTAGGAATAGTTGATAAACAACTAATCACTAAATACATTTTACCATAGGTATTATTTATTTCAACATTTTTTAGTTAATTTTTTTGCATTTTTGTAATTTAGTTTATACCACTTGATAAATTCATCTGTGGCACTTGTTCTATTATCAGGTCTATTATTTCTTTCCTCATCAGTCATTTCTGCTAGTGTTTTAATACAATTATCTGGTACAAATACATACCATAGATTTGATTTTGCTCGTTTATTTTCATGTCCTCGTAATTCATTTGATAAAGAACCTTTACTTATTCCAAAGAATTGATAATATTCATTTCCATCAAAGAAAGTAAGACAATCTAGAAAATAGCAACTTCTATCTGTTACATCTTTCATTGTTTCTAAAAGTTCACTTACATTAGAACTAACACCACTTCTTTTTACAAAGGCACCTGGATATCCTGGATTATTAGGATAATGTTCTATATAGAAACCTGAGTCAGCAACAAATACAGGACTACCTAATTTTTCGTATGCTTGCCTTGCTTTTTCTTTAGATATAAATTCAATATCATTAACATCTGGCTCATCTAAATCACATTTAAAATAATCAATAGTAATCCCAGCATTTTCAAATTTTTCTTTTACTGAAACATACTTACCATAATTACCAGTTATATAAGTTAAATTTTCCATATTACATTTCTCCTTTAAATTTATATAATTTCTTTACCAAAGTTGGATTATATTCTGGTTGTGTTAAATCTATATTCTTATCTTCAGCAATTTTTTTAGATAAGAAATACATTTGCAAAATCAAATAATATTCTTTCCAAAAAAAGTTGTCATTTAAATCATTTGTATCAAAAACAGATATATTTGAATATTCACCATTAATAGAATCAATTAATAAATCATCTAATTCTTTTAAACCATGTGATAGATAAATTATTCTACTATTTGGATATTGAAATAACAAATTACTTCTTCCATGACAATATGAACCTTTATCATGAATTACTGCTGGTGCTAATCCGACTTCAGTTAAATTAGAATCTAGAACACTCGCAGAAGATTTTGTTTCATATCCACTCATTATTTGAATTAATGAAGTATCTTTAAAATCTACATTTAATTTATTTATTTTTTCTTTACTTCTTAATAATAATTCTTTTATTTTATCATTTATTTTTTTTATTTCATTTGAACTTAATTCTAGATTTAGTGAAGTAGTAGAATCAAGAAGTAATGATATTGGCCCCAAACTAGTAGCTAATGATATAAAACTCTTTTCTCTATCATAAAGTTCATTACCCCAAGATACCACTTGATAATTAGATTCTTTTTTATTTTCAGTAATTAAATATTTATTACCTTTAAAATCTAATAATACTTCACTAATTCCATTAGTATTTCCACTAGCAGAAATTGCAATTAAATTAGAGAAGATATTTCTATTTGTTTTATAGAAATAATCTCTTGGCTCAATTACTTCACAAATAATTCCAGTTAATCCTAATCTCTCAATGATTAATTGTGAATAATATGCAATAACCTTAGAACCACCAGTTGCCATAATCAATGTTGGCTTACTATCTATAGTTAATTTATATAGCATTTCTATTATATCATTATATTTACCTAAATACGGATCATTAACCTGCATTATTCTTTCTTCTAGTTTAGAAAAATTTAATTCTGTAGGTTCAGTATGTGTATGTTTAATCATTATAAAACCTCTCCCTTGCTAATTACATATTAACAAAAGAAGAGGAAATATATATGTCAGTTATAAAAATTTTCTAATAATTTTATTTTTTTAATGCGATTTATATAAAAATGTCTTATCTCTTGTTTTTTCTCACAATATGCAGCGACTCCCCATTCTGATCCAAGTAATATTAAATCGTAAGGATGAATAGTTCTTGCAGAAATCTCTTTTTTATCTTTAGAATAATATTCTATATAACACTTTCTTTTTTCTTTGATTGCTTTATTAACTATATTATAAAATTCTTTGTTTTTAATATTAATAGCATTGGGTGTTATAAATCTTTTTGGAACATTTATATTTTGATTTAAGACATAACCACCATATGGACCTTTAATTGTATCTATGTATATGCCTGCTTTTTCTATTTCATCTTTATAAACTCGAATCATTCTAGGACTAACTTCTAATTTTTCAGATAATTCAGATATGCTATATTTTCTGCCTGAACTTAAATATTCAAGCATAGTTAATACATTACTAATTTTAGACATATAGCACCTCCAAACTAATGTAATCTATTATACCATAAAATTAATTTATTTCATCAACTAACATTTGAATATAATTAGTAAGGAGGTTTTTATGACAAATATAAATATTAATACAACTGTTAATGTTGATACAGTAATTGCTGTTGTACTTGGTAAATTTATGAAGTTTAAAGATATTCAATTAAGCGATTCTGAAATAGAAGAATTTATTAATCAACTTCATAATGATAAAGATTTTATTGAAGCAATTACTAATATGATTAAGATAGCTGATTAGTCAGCTTTTTTTAAATATTCTTCTAAATCACATAATTTTATCTTATTTGATAAATTTTCGATAAATACTTCATTAGAATAATTGAATATTAGAAAAGTTATACATTTAATAATAAGTCAGTTAGGTAGAATATAAGTAAGAATAGTTTTATCTATCTTTCTGATATTACCATTTATAATAGTCAGTTTCACATTTGCTAAATCACATATTATATTGATCTTCTTTAATAATATTTACTACTAGATTCACATTATTTCTTTTTTAGAATGTTTTTTTTAAACACCAAAAAACTAATCCGTATCACGAATTAGTTATTTATTAAAGCTCGAAAAGTTCAAGCATATTTTATTATGGTAGCGACGGAGGGGATCGAACCCCCGACCTTCCGGGTATGAACCGGACGCTCTAGCCAGCTGAGCTACATCGCCATGAAAAGTAAGCAATATAAATATAGCATATTTTTTTTACTTTTTCAATATTTTTTAATTAATTATTTCATTTTTCTCAAAATCAAAGTTCTTGTTTAAAAAATAAAATACTCCATCTTCTTTGCAAGACTTAGTAGTATATTTAGCAACCTTTAATAATGCATCTACTGCATCATTAACTGCAACACCATATCTTGCATTTTTTATCATTAATATATCATTGTTATTATCCCCAAAAGTAATAAGAAAATCATTTGATATATTTTCTTTTTCTAATAATATTTTTATCGCATTATACTTATCATTATTACGATTAATTACTTCAATATAACCTCCGATATCTTCACATTTAATTATTTTAAATACATCTATATCATCATACTTTTTTAATTCATAATAAACTCGATCTAAACATTTTAAATCATCATAATATATTTCCATTTTTAATACTTCCAAAGACATATCAAAACTATCTATAAAAACTTCTTCTTCATATCTTAATTGATATTTATAGTTGGATATTATATTCCACCCTTCTTCACTACAAAAGCATACTTTCTTATACTCATCTCCTATTATTTTAATGATATCCCTTATTGTATTTTTACTCATACAATCTTTATATATTATACTATCATTTTTACAGTCATAAATAATCGCACCATTTGAACCAATTATATAATCACAATAACATTTAAATAATCTTTTAATATTTTTAAGTGGTCTCCCAGAGGCAATTACAAATATATTATTTTTATTGCGCAATTTACCAATTATATTCTTAGTATTATCAGATATATCAGATTTACTATTTTTTATTAAAGTTCTATCAATATCACTTGCTATTAAATATTTCACTCTATCACCTCTTTAAAACAAAAACATAACTATTGAAAGTAATAATTATGATTTTTTTCATGACCTAGTGTAGTACAATCCCCATGTCCTGGATATAAAACAATATCATCATCATATTTTTTAATTTTATTAATAGATTCAATCATTTCTTGGTAATTACCTGTTGGAAGATCTACTCTACCAATATTATCTTTAAAAATAAAATCTCCAACAAACATAATATCATAGTTTTTAAAATAAAAAGTTATACTAGAACTACTATGACCAGGAGTATAAATCACTTCAAAGTTAAATGGACCAATATGATGAGTATCTTCAAATAGATTTTTATAGTCAAATATTTCTATATCATATAATTCAGATAAAGATTTAGCATAAGTATTATGATCAAAATGATCATGTGTAAGAAGTATAGCAAGTGGTTCTAATCCTAAATCCTCAATTGTTTTTATAATATTATTTTCTTCAGCACCTGGATCTATTATTAAACACTTATTATCTTTAGATACTAGATAACAATTAGTATTTAATGCTCCGACAGTAAGTATTTCTATATTCATTTTAATCCCTCTTTATATGCATCAATCAACCAAGTAGGATCTTTACACCCCATAAATGGTATTACTGCATTATCATATTTATATAATTTATCAATAGTTTCTGCACTTATATGTTCAGCATTAGGACATAAATTTATTATTAAATCTGATGTTACACCCGGATAATCTTCAAACTTTTCTCTAGCAGGTTCTATATCAGTAACAAATGCTTTATCTGCCAACTTGAGTATTTCTGCAAAATCTTTATAAAAACTTTGTGTTCTAGATATTGTATATGGAATTAATACAGCTACTAAAGTCTTATTAGGATATTTCTGTCTAGCGGTTTCAAGTACAGTCTTTACTTCATTAGGATGATGTGCATAATCATCAACAAGCACTACATCATTAATTATTTCTTCTTGAAATCTTCTTTTTGCTCCACCAAAATCATTTAAATATTTAATTATATCATCACAGTCTATGCCTTCATAATAACATATACCAATGCAAGCAAGTGCATCAAGAATCATATGACGTCCATATATATTTAAATTAAAATGTCCATAGAAACTATTATTTATATAAACATCAAAACTACTTCCATCACTTCTTAAATCTAAGTTTTTTGCTACTATATCATTAAAATCATCAAATCCATAGTACACTATTCTATCAGACTTAATCTTTCTAACATTTAAATCATCGCCACATGCAACAACTTTATATTTAGTATGGTCTGCAAATTGTTGAAAGACTTCAATTATCTCATCAATATTTTTATAACAATCAACATGATCATAATCTATATTAGTAATTACTGAATACTTTGGAGTATATAAAAGTAAATGTCTTTCAAACTCACAAGATTCTACCACAAAATTATTAGAATTTTTATCTACTACTCCAGTACCATCACCAATTAAATAACTAGCCCCGATTGTATTTTTCATAATATGTCCAAGCATAGCAGTAGTAGTAGTTTTACCATGTGTTCCTCCAATACATATTGCATCATACTTTTTAGTTAATTCACCAATTAATTCATAATATCCATACATTTTACATCCAAGTTCTTTTGCCCTTTTAATAGCATAATGATCATCATGAATTGCAGCTGTGTATACAAATATCATATCACTTGTAAGCATATCTGCATTTTTATAACATTTTATTTTTCTTTCATTTAATGGTTCTTCTGTAAAGGAATATACTTTAGCATCATCGCATCCTAATACAATATTACCCATATCATGTAAGATACATGCAAGTCCTGTCATACCAGAACCTTTTATACCAGCAAAAAAATATGTCATTTTAATCACCTTCTGTAATTATTATATCATAAAAATACAAAATAGTGATTATTTAAATAATAACATGTAAAGCTTAGTAAATATTTTTTGACTAAGTGGTGCTTTATAAAATAATTTATTATTATTACTTTCAATAGCATCAATCATTTGAAAAACAATACTAGATAAATCAAGAGATTCAATTACATTAAAAAACCTCCTTTGTTCCATTACTAAATCATCACTATACAAAAAATACTCACTATTATCAATAGACTTAGCAAAACTTTCTACCATTAGTTGATTAAAACCAGTTTTATATGCACCAGGTAATATCATCTTAATTCTTACTTTACTATTACTTTTCTTTAGTTCTTTATCAAGACATATCCCCATTGTTATCAATGCACTTTTAGTAGAGCAATAACTACCCAAAAATGGTATAGGCATAAGTCCCGCCAATGATGAAGTAATTAATACTTTACCCTTTTTATCTTCTTTTTTCTTCTTATCAATAAATTTTTTAGTAAGCTCCAGTGTAGAAAAGAAATTAGTTTCAAAATTATTTCTTATATCTTTAATATCTATATCTAAAATAGAACCCCCAATACCTATTCCCGCTTGATTTACTAAAACGTCAATATCCAAATCATCAATTAAAGACAAATCTTTCTTATTAGTAATATCCATCTTAAACACATAAACATTTTTTAAAATATTATCCTTCTTTAATTTTCTTCTTACTAATTTTATTTCTTTATTATGATGTACTGTAATATATACTATATGTCGTCTTTTTATTAGTTCTTTTGCAAGATTATAACCAATACCAGATGTAGCACCCGTTATTAAAATTTTCATCATATCACCATAAATAGTATGGACTAAATAACAAATATTAAACTTTTTTCATATAATATTCTAGGTGATTGCTGTGAATAAACATAGTTTTATGTGTAATTGTTGTGCTTGTAAAAATAAAAGGCGAAGTAGTGGTTGCTACATCGGCCTCATAGCTTTTTGGATAGTAGTAATATTTTATCAAGCAATAATTACAATATTTTTCACTATTACTTGGAACGCTGTTATTTTATTTTTAGAAATCATATTACTCTTCTTCCTTATTTTTAGGATAATATGGTGAAACAATATTATCTGTTTTATATAAATAATCAAGCATTTTATCTACTCGTTTACAATTATCAAATTCATTATTTGTAAATTCTATTTTATCTGGAATCGATATTAATATAAAGAATAATTTTAATTCATTTTCTTTTAACGGATACCTTTTCTGATATATTTCAAGTAAACTAGAAAATTCAATTTTTTCATAATTATTTTTATAAAAATCATATAAATCATATATAGGATTATTAAAACTAGATTTATCCCAACTAATTAAATAACTACTTTCATTTCTTATCAAATGTTCTAAAGATAAATTATTATGTAATAATGCTACCCTTTCTTTTTTGCTATCCTTTACTAAATCATACCAACTATCTAATTCATTTTTACAATAATTCAAAGAAGAATAAATCTTAGATATATTTCTAGCTAATAAATAATATGAAGGTGACATATATATTTCTTGCTCTATTAGATCATTTAAATCACTATAATAACTATATAATTTATCTATTCTATTATCTATATCTTCATATATCTTTTTATAATCATCAATGCTTATATTATTATATCTAGTTGTTTTGCTATGAAGAAGAGATACAAGATTAATAAGTTCAATAGCTCTTTCATCATTTGAAATATCATAATCTTTTAAATACTCATATAAAACATATTTATCAGATAATACTTTATTACTAGGGTAATAATTAAAATTTCTAGCATCTAAGTAAGAAAATACCCTATTACCAGTATTTTCTTTTAAAACATATTCATCATTTACTATAATAGCACTCTTTACCTTTTTAAAGGACTTAGGATTTATATTATTTTCTTTAAGTAATTTATAATCAATCATTAGAATTAGGTATAAGCAATTTTAATCCAGTAGTAAGATTATCAAAATCATTATAGTCTTTTATTTGATCAATAGATACTTTATAATTAGTACAAATCTTTTCAATAGTATCTTCTTCTTGAACAGTATATACTTTATAAGTTAAATAACTTTCATCAGTATTACTAATTATATCAGACTTAATATCATTTAAAACATTAACAGGATCAATATTTCTTTCATCAATTACTAATTCCTCAGGTTTTTCATCTTCAATTACTACCTTTTCTATTTCTTCAATAGGCAAAGAATTTGTCATATCAATAAGCTCCTCTTCTTTTCTTTCTTCAGTTACTTCCAATTCTTTTTTGATTAAATTGTCTAAAAGTACTGATATTTTAACACAAAGAGTATCATCATTTTTAATTTCATATGAAAAATCATCTATATCAATAGTACAATCATATGTATCATATATATCACTTATTTGTATTTCACATGGTATTTTATAACTGTATTCCTCTTCATTAGTGGAAGAACTAATCATTTTATACGTACCTTTTATATAAAAATTACCAGTTACTATGTCCTCACCCTTAAGTATTAAATCATTATCTAATGATATACTAGTTAGTTCTCCAATTTTAGTTTTAAATAAAATATCTTTTTCAAATGGTATTATTTGTTTCATTTTTAAGACCTCCCTAAAGAATTATATGAAAAAAAAGAGTTATTAGAACTCTTTATAAACTTAATTAATACGGATCAGAACTTATTCCAGTTCCTCAAAATACCTTAATGTTTGATGATAAAACTAACACAAGTTCTTAAACAATAAATATATAACAAGCTCCAGTAACATATTAATCAAGTAAACAATCACATTAGCATACATTAATGCTATTTTTTTATTTGTATCATTCTACACTATTAGATTGCATTATAATATCCTTCGTATTTTATTAATTTTTTTTAAACTAATCATATATCATCAGAGGTTATAGTAAGATTTTTTTATATCCCAAAGATAATATTTTATTGTACATGTCATACTTTTGTTCTATATTTAATGTATTATAATATTATTATTTTAAATCTATTTTCAATATTTTCAGATTGATATTAAATAC
>JAEDJI010000043.1 GCA_016296435.1 Bacilli bacterium
GGTATCATATTTGATGTAAGTTTCGGAGCATTTGGTTTTGTTTCTATTTCAGTACTACAAGTATTTATATTACCTGCTAAATCCTTAACATATGCTTTATAACTACCTCCTCCGGTTACTTCTTTAGTAGATAATTCTTGATAAGTTTTATTATCAAATGAATAAGGTTTACCTGATAATTGATTATTATCATTTCCTGTTACTTTTAATCTATAACCATTACCTGTTTTTGAATATGTTAATGTACATGTAGGTGCTACTGTATCTATTTTATCTACTACTAATGATTTAGATAAACTTATATTATTAGATCTATCTTTAACCCATACATAATATGTACCAGCATTATACTTAGTAGTTGTAGTAATATTAGCACTACTCATACTAACCCAAGTATTCGCATTAGAAGCAGGTTCAGTATTAGATGTAGTTATATTATAAGCACCAACTCCCGAACCTTTACTTTCATCAAAAGCGGAGATAGTTATGTCTTTCCCTGTATTAGTCCAATTTTGTGTTACACTTACTGTTTGTATACTAGGTGCTGTTGTATCATTATATGCTTCTGGAATATTACTATATAAACCGGTAATTGTATATTTATTTGATGTAGATCCTTCTCCTGATAAAACAGCTTCTTTTGTTATTGTTATTGTAGGTCTAATACCAAGTGTATCAGTCTTATTTACTAGACTTATTTGCTTTGTTCCACCAAACGCATATACATCACTATCACCTCTTCCTAGTGTTAAGGTATATGTAGTTGTAGATGAATCTAAATAAGAGGTTTTTGCAGTACTATTATATGTTGCATTAGATAACATTACTTCATCTACTGATAATATACTAATACTTTTTTTAGTAGTACTGCTACATGCTAATTTAGGTTTATTAGAATTTACTCTTTTATATGCATAAGTTTTATCATTACAATAATTATCTTGTACTACGTATTTTTCATAATCAGTTCCTTTTATATTGGAATCATACCAATTATTTAATGTAGTATCTATATTAGTATAAGTACTAGTACCTATTGAATCATTTAATACTAATTTGATACTTCCATCTTTATTTATTCTAACTATTTTCCATTCTTTATTAGCAAAAGTAATATTATTATTTATATTTGTACCTCTGAAATAGAATGTACTTAAATCATCATTTCTTTTTAAATAATATAATCCATCTTGTGTTGTTTTAGTATAATCTGTATCATTTATTATTGTATTATTTTTTAATATATTTGCTCCACCAGATAAATCAGTAAGAGTTTCTGCTTCTTTTGCTATACCAGTAACTAGTATTTGTGTTTTAAAATCATCATTAAATTCTGTTACATCATAACCTATCCACATTGCAAGATTAAATGTTTTAGTTGTTTTAGCAGGTAAATATCCTTCATCTACTACATAGTTTGCTATTGAGTTAGACAGTGGATTAGTAAAGTTAGCAGTTATTTCTCCAGTTTTTAGTGTAGATAATGTAGATGGTGTAAGATATCCATCTTTATATAATGCTACTCTTACTTTGGATGCATCATCTATTTTAGATGGAGAAAGTACATTAATAGTAGTTTCATAATAAGCATCTAAATCACAAGTATTTGTTATAGTATAAGTATATGGAGAAGTATTAACTCCAATTGTATCTTGTGTGGGTATTGCATTATTTAATGTAATTGCTCCATTATCTTTCATTGTAATATTAAAACAATTACTAATATTTTCTACTTTGTCAGATGTATAGTTTAATCTTACAAAAGCATATGACATACCACTTATTAATACTATTATTCCTAGTATTGATAATGATAATATTTTAATTCTTCTTTTTGTTTCCTTGTCTAAATTATTAATTTTTTCTTTCATATTTTAATCACCATACTTAAAATACATATCTTCTATGTTATGTTAATTATATAACATTTTTATTTTTGTTTCAATATTTTATAAGTTATTTTTGTATTTAAATTGAAATACTTTTTTAATATAAAAAAAGAGATTAGTTTTCTCTTTATTTACCTGCTAGCATACCCATTGTTTTTTTAGCAGCTTCTTGTTCTGCTTGTTTTTTTGACTTACCAGTTCCTGTTCCATATGTTATTCCATCTATTTTTACCGCTACTTTGAATCTTTTATCATGAGATGGTCCAGTTGCTTCTAAAAGTTCATAATCTACTGGTGTCTTAGTAGTTTGTACTGCTTCTTGTAATGCTGATTTATAATCTTTAAAAAACTTTATATTTTCATCTTCAATATAAGGTACAATTATACTTAATGCTACTTCTTTAACTTTTTCAAATCCTAAATCTAAATATATTGCACCCATAAGAGATTCAAATGTATCTGCCATAATTGCTTTTTTATGCGTTCCACCAGTATGAGATTCTCCAACTCCTACTCTTATATAATCGCTAAAGTGTAAATCATTAGCGTATTCGTAAAGCGCATTTTCACATACATACGATGCTCTTATTTTAGTCATTTCTCCTTCAGTGTATTTATTGCTTCTATAAAGGTAGTCTGATACAACTAAATCTACTATTGAATCTCCTAAAAACTCTAATGTTTCATATGATTCATTTAGATTATTTTCATATGCATATGATGTATGAGTAAATGCTTGTATATATAAATTTTTGTTTTTTGGATTTATATTTAATGTTTCAAAAAGTTCTTCCATATTCTCACCTTCTTTTTATAAATATATCATATTTTTATTAAAAATAATACTCTTTGATTGATATTTTATTCTTTTAATAGTAAAATAATAGTGGTGGTACTTTTGAAAGAAATTTTAATTGGAGTTATAAAAGTATATCAAATGATACCAGGTCCGTGGCATAATATGTGTCGTCATATTCCTAGTTGTTCAAATTATGGAATTGAAGCTATTAGAAAACATGGATGTTGTTATGGAAGTTATTTAACTATTAAAAGAATATTAAGGTGCAATCCTTTTGGAACTAGTGGTTATGATCCTGTTCCTAAGGATAAAAAGGAGTAATTATGAAGAAAAAAATTATTTATTTATTATTTATTTTTGGTTTTTTATTTAGTTGTAGTGGGTGTATTAAAAGCGATGTAATGCAAGGTATTGATATAGTTACTACTATTTATCCAATTGATTATATTACTAATAGGTTATATGGTGATGACTCTAACATAACTAGTATTTATCCAAAAGGTACTATTCCTAATGAGTATAAATTAACTAATAAGATGTTACGCGATTATAGTGAAAAAGATTTATTTATATACAATGGTAATACTTCAGAAAAAGAATATGCTAAGGATATGTTAGGATTTAATAGGAACTTAAAAATTATTGATGCTTCCTATGGTATTGATTCCACTTATAAAGATAGTGATGTTTGGTTGAATCCTTCGAATATACTTATGGTTGCCCAAAATATAAGAAATGAACTTAGTGAATATATTAATTCTAGTGTTGTTATTGATAGGATAAATAATAAGTATGATTTACTTAAAGTAGATATTACTGAACTTGAATCAGAAATAAAGAAAGCTGCTGAAAGCTCTAATTTGCCTACGATTGTTGTTTATGATGAGAGTTTAAATTATTTGAATAAATATGGGTTTAAAGTTATTAATTTAACTGAAAATGGTAAAACTAGACAAAGTAATATTGATCTTGCTATTAATTTATATATTAATAATAAAATTAGTTATGTTTTTGTTATTGAAAATGAAAAAATTAATAATGATATAGAAAATTTTATAAAGAAGTATGATGTAAAAAAATTAACTATTAGATCTATCGATAATATTAATGAAGAAGATATTTCTAATAATGATGATTATTTATCTTTAATGCATTATAATTTAGATTTAATAAAAAAGGAAACTTATAAGTAAAAAGATTCATTTTGAATCTTTTTGTTTTGGATAGTAAATTTCTTCATTTTGTTTTAAATATATATAGTAGTATCCATCCTTTAAAGCAGTAAAGCTATTATATTTATCAAAATTTTTGGGTTTAGTTGGTGTTGGTGCTGGAATTGTTTGTTCTTCTTTATTTAATACTTTGACATAATCTTTTATATCCGCTACCCATTTATTATAATCTATTCTATACCAAGTGTAACCATCTGCTTGTTTTTTATCTAAGATATCGTAGTATCCTATATTTGCAAAACCTAATACTTTTCCTGATAATGAATAATTATCTCTACAATTTAGATATTCTTTTAATATTTCAACTTGATTTTTATTTTTATTTATAGTAGTTGGTGTACCCACTACTTTTTTTACTCTTGGTGATGAGTTTTTAGTAACTGTTTGATCGTCAAATAAATATAAATAGTTTAATGGATCTTTTGCATATTTTGAAGCATCTGATGATTTATACTTATAGTTTTTAGGACATACCCAATATTCAAAATGAAGATGTACTCCTTGGGCAAGACCTGTTTCCCCCATGTATCCTAACTTTTCTCCTTGTTTTACTTTTTTTCCTTTTTTTATTAATGATCTTTGTTTTAAATGCATATATATATTTATAATTGTATTTTCTCCTTTTAGGTATTTTAAAACTATGTAATTTCCCATTGATGTTGTATAACCTTCTTCAATTACAGTTGCATCATATGTTGCATATACTGCTTCTGCTTGATATTTTATCCATCCTAAATCTAGTCCGTAATGATATCTACTTACTTTAGTAATTGGATGAGTTCTTAAACCAAATTCTGATGTTATTCCTACTTCATTAACTGGATATTTTACGTACACAATATCATCCTCCTAGTGTAATATATGTAAGAGAATAATTTTATTGTAAACAAAAAAACTTATTTTGTGCTAAGTTCTTTATCTTTGTTTTCTATTTTTGTATTGATTGTGAATATTTGTTTTTCATTTTTATCTTCTTCTAACTCATAATAGTTTAATTTTAAATAATCATATTTTTTAGTTTGTTCAAATACTAAAGTACCTGTTTTTTGCATTTTTTACATATTTTCATTTTATGCATCTGCTTTTTTTGTCAAGGAAATTATATAATAGTAATTATTAAAAGATATCTATATACTTGGGAAGGTACGAAACCAAAGATATATTCTTTCTTTTAAAAGTATATTAAAAAAGAAGATGAGAGCTCATGATGATTTTATTTTAAAATTAAAAAATATAATCATTTGACTATATTTAGTTATTTATTTTTTCTTCTTCTTTTTGTTCATTTAAACATGATTCAATCATACTTATTATGACATTATTGAATGATGTATCGTTTACTCTTGCTATTTCTTCAATCTTTTTTACTAAATTTTCTTTTATATATAAGGATTTGTATATTGCTATTTCTTTTCTTTTTGTCTTTTTTAATGTAAAATTCACACTACCACCTACCTAATTATATTTTAATGTTTTATTATATTTTAAAATATATTAGATTTTTCTGGTATATTTTTCTAAAAAGTTATATAATAGTTAACAAAGGTGATATATTGAAGAAAACAAATAACTTTGAGACAACTATTTTTGGTATAGATTTGTTTATAAAATGGATCATAGAACAAATACAAAAGCGTAAAAAAGCAACAAAAAAACTCTTTAATAAGAGTTGATTTTTTTTATGGCGGAGCGGGAGGGATTTGAACCCTCGCACCAGTTACCCGATCTACACCCTTAGCAGGGGCGCCTCTTCAGCCTCTTGAGTACCACTCCAAGGACACTTTTTCAAGTGCATATTTATTATATGATATATTTTAATTATTTTCAAGCATTTTTTGATAATATTATAATTATTGTTG
>JAEDJI010000005.1 GCA_016296435.1 Bacilli bacterium
TAGTTTCCATTTTTACCTCCAATTTTTTTAAACACGACAAAACAAAACTCTGTCTATGATATCTAAATTATACAATAATAATTTTTGGTTTTCAATATCAAAAATCGCTTTTTAAGAAATTAAACTTAGCTAATAAATATTATTTGTTTTGTATATACCGATGAAAAGCCAGCAAAACTTATTTTAATTTCCAACAATAAACACCATCGATTTTATCATTTCTTTAAAAAATCACACTTCTTACATAACTCTTCACACTTAATACCATTCCTAAACCCATTAAGCATATTAATATAACGATCACTATTAATAACATCATCTAAACTATCTTTATAAATATTCCCAAAAACTATATCCCCATTAGAATCCAAACAACAAGGAACTATACTACCATCCACTAAAATACCTATATGATCCCTTAATGCATAACAAGTACCACTACTATTATTAATTTCATTATCTAAGCTAGGCCACACAAAAGAATCATTAAAATTAAGAAATACTTTATCTTTAAGTTTAGTAGAATTATAAATATTAATTTTAGTATTATAATGATTTTCTAATATATTTATCATTTCATTTATATTATTGTTAGAAACCCATAATCTATAAGATATATAAGTATCAGACAATTTATCAACAACATTAAATATATTATTCATATAATTCATTAACTCCACACCATACTTTTTATCATAACTATGAATAGATATATTTAATTGTCTTATTTTATTAGTTTTTAATCTATCTATTAAATACCCATTAGTAGTAATATTAACATAATAAGATTTAGAAGCCATATCAATAAGTTCATTTATTCTAGGATGCATTAATGGTTCCCCCATTACATGTAAATATAAATACTTAGTATATAATTTTAATTTATCTAAAATAATATTAAAATTATTAACATCAATAAAACTCTTATCACGTTTATTACCAATACAAAAATCACAACTAAGATTACAATTATTAGTAACCTCTACATAAACTTTCTTATACATATTTTCCCTTCCTATCAATTAAATCTTCATAAAATATACGTTCATCTTCAATATATCCCATTTTATCTCTATAAAGTGGATTAATCATCAAAAGCAAAGATGGATCAATAATATACTCATCTGTCTCTAACCACCAATGACTATTATCAGTAGAACAAATAACATCATCTAAAATAGGTAATCTACCATAAACTATATCAACATCATTATACTTCTTATAAAGTTTTTTTACAACAAAAGAAGAAGCACCAATATTATAGCCCTCTTTAAAAAAAGAAAAGAAATCAGAAAAACATCCATTCATAATATAATCAATCGAAGAAATTTTATCCCATTCCAAATCATTAAACTTTCTAATAAAACCAGTTCTAAGTCCTAAAGAAACAACATCATTAAAATCCCTATTCTTAAGCATTAAATAATTAAGCAAATCATATCCCCTAAAATCATCACTACCTACTATTTCCCTATAAAATTCATTTTTTAACATAACACACACTCCTACTATAAAACACTATAACATAATTAAAAAAAGTTTATGTGCAAAAAAATAAAAAAATAAAAGAACTAGTCTAAACTAGTTCAATTATTACCATTAACGCGTCATCTCCACGTCTTTCATCTAATTTTAATATTCTAGTATATCCTCCATTACGTTGTTCATAACGAGGAGCTATTTCTTCGAATAATTTCTTAGTAGCTTCCTTATTATTCATTAAGAAAGCACAAGCTTTTCTACGAGAAACTAAACTACCATTTTTTCCATAAGTAACAAGCTTATCAAAACATCTTCTTACTTCTTTTGCTCTAGTTTCTGTAGTAGTAATTCTTTCATTCATAATAAGACTAATAGTAAGATTAGCTAACATACTTCTTCTATGCTTATTATCAACACCTAATTTTCTATATCCCATAGTAATCCTCCTTCTATTAATCTTCTTCTTTTAAAGTTAAATTTAATTCTTTAACTTTATCTAATACTTCTTTTAATGATTTTTTACCAAGATTTCTAATCTTCATTACATCACTATTAGACTTATTAACTAGATCTTGTAATGTATGAACTCCTGCTCTTTTTAAACAATTATAAGCACGAACAGAGAAATCTAAATCTTCGATTGGAGTTTCTAAAGCCTTTTTAGTTGGATCCTCTTTCTTTTCAATCATAAATCCAGTAGCATCAGCAATCTTATCTAGTTTAGTTACTAATTCTAAATGTTCAATTAAAATTCTACTAGCAAGAGCAATAGCCTCTTCTGGTTTAATAGAATCATTAGTCCAAACTTCAAGCACTAATTTATCATAACTTTCATCTTGACCAACACGAGCATCTAATACTTCATAAGCAACTCTTTCAATAGGAGAATATAAAGAATCGATTGCAATAACTCCTACTTTCTTATCAGCAAGTAGTTTCTTATTTTCATCTGCTCTTACATACCCTCTACCACTAGATACAGTCATTTCCATATCAAGTTTACCACCTTCAGCTAAAGTAGCAATAACTTGATCTTTATTAACTATTTCAACATCAGCATCACACTCAATATCTCCAGCAGTAACAACACCCTCACCACTTGCACTTAATCTAATAGTTCTAACTTCATCGCAATATTTCTTAACAACAACAGATTTTAAATTAAGTACTATAGAAGTAACGTCTTCAATTACACCTTCAATAGTTTGAAACTCATGTAAAACTCCATCTATTTTTACACTAGTAATGGCAGACCCAGGAAGAGAAGATAACATAACTCTTCTTAATGCATTACCAATTGTATAACCAAAACCTCTTTCAAGTGGTTCTAATTCAAACTTTGCATAATTACTTTTTTCATTCTTTTCAGTAATTTTATAATTTGGTTTTTCAAATTGAATCATAGTATAACCTCCTTATTCTTATTAGTTACGTGGTCTTTTTGGTGGACGACATCCATTATGTGGAATTGGTGTAACATCAGTAATTGTTACAACTTCAAGTCCAGCTGTTTGTAATGATCTTATAGCGGTTTCTCTACCAGGTCCAACACCCTTAACTACTACGTCAACTTTACGCATTCCATAATCAAATGCAACCTTACCTGCTTTTTCAGCAGCAATTCCTGCAGCAAATGGAGTAGATTTTTTACTACCTTTAAATCCAATTGCACCACTTGAAGCCCATGACACTACATTCCCTTCTTTATCTGTTATAGTTGTAATAGTATTATTAAAAGTTGAATGAATATGAGCAACACCCTCAGGTATATTCTTTTTTACTTTTCTTTTTCTTTGTTTATAAGCCATAGTTTAACCTCACTTTCACTATTTCTTTTTGTTTGCAACAACTTTTCCTCTACCCTTACGAGTACGAGCATTTCTATTTGTTCTTTGTCCTCTTACAGGTAATCCTCTTTTATGACGAGTCCCTTCATATGAATTAATTTCCATTTTAGTTTTAATATTCATACTAACTTCACGTCTTAAATCACCTTCAGTAACATAATTACCTAATTCATCACGAATCTTACCAAGTTCTTCGTTTGATAAATCTTTTGTTCTTTTTTCTGGATCAACTTTTACCGCATCTAATATCTTCATAGCAGTAGTTTGACCAATACCATAAATATAAGTTAAAGAAATTTTAACTTTCTTTTCATTAGGTATTTCTACACCCTTAATACGTGCCATATTTTTTCCTCCTTACTAACCTTGAGTTTGTTTGTGTTTTGGATTTTCACAAATTACCATAACTTTTCCCTTACGTTTAATAATTCTGCATTTTGCACAAATTTTTTTAACTGATGGTTTTACTTTCATTTTAATTCCCTCCTACTTTCTATAGGTTATACGCCCACGTGTTAAATCATATGGAGAAAGTTCGATCATAACCTTATCACCCGGTGAAATACGAATATTATTTAATCGCATTTTACCAGAAACGTGAGCTTCAATCTTATGACCATTCTCTAATTGAACATAGAAGTTTCCTCCAGGAATAACTTCAAGAACCTTTCCTTCAACTTCGATTACATCATTTTTTGCCATTTAACAACACTCCTGTCAATATTTCATATCCATCATCAGTAACAACTACTGTGTGTTCAAAGTGTGCTGATGGACTATAATCTTCACTTTCAATAGTCCATTCATCTTCACATACAACAATATTAGGACTACCGAAATTTAACATTGGTTCAATTGCTAGAACCATACCTTTTTTTATTTTTGGACCAGTATTTTTAATACCATAATTTGGAACATCTGGATCTTCATGAACACTAGTACCAACTCCATGACCAACTAATTCTTTAACAACACCCAAATTATGCTCTTTAGCATAGGATTCTATAGCATAACCTATATCACCTATTCTATTACCAGGTTTAATTTGTTCTAAACCTTTATAAAGAGATTGTTCTGTGTGATATAAAAGATATTTTTTATCATCATCTATATCACCAACAGGATAACTCCAAGCAGAGTCACCATGATATCCCTTATAACAAGCACCAATATCTATTTTAATGATATCGCCATTCTTTAATTTAGTATTCGAAGGAATTCCATGTACTACTTCATGATTAATACTAGCACAAATAGCACTAGGAAAACCCTCAAAACCTTTAAAAGAAGGATAAGCATCATGTTCTAATATGAACTTTTCTGCTAAATCATTAAGTTCTTTAGTAGTAACACCAGGCTTGATATAGTTTTTTAAATATTGATGTGTTTGATAAACAATATTACCAGCAATTCTAAGAAGTTCAATTTCTCTATCACTTTTAATAGTTATCATTCAAACACCTCTACTTTATTAATTCACTAGCAAGATTAAAAGTTTCATCAGGTAAACTACTATTAATAGTTACAAGAACACCTTTATTCTTATAGTAATCAATAAGTGGTTGTGTCTTTTCTAAATATTCATTATACCTTTGTTCAAAAGTTTCTAATGAATCATCTTGTCTTTGAATAAGCACTTCTTGACAATCATCACACAATCCATCAACTTTTGGTAATAAATCTTTATTCCTAGTAGAATAACTTCTTTTACACTTAGGACAAACAAGTCTACTTGTTACCCTAGAAGAAAGCTCATCCTTTGGAACATCCAAATATATTACCACTCCTAAATCTCTATTTAGTTTATTAAGTACCTCATCATACATCTTAGCTTGTTCCACAGTTCTTGGAAAACCATCTAATATATATAATGAATCACCTATTTTGTTAAGTTGCTCTTCTAAAGCACTAAAAACTGTATTATCATCAATCAACATACCAGACTTCATTGCCTCACGAAGACTCTCATCATTTTTAGCCTTTTCTCTTAACATATCCCCAGTTGACAAAGGTAAATATCCATAACAAATAGATAAACTATTAGATAAAGTACCCTTACCAGCAGCAGGTGGAGCTATTAAAATAATATTTTTCACTATCTAACCGCTCTCCTTTTTGTTCTCTTATTAATAGAATAATCTCTACTCATCAAACTACTTTCTAATTGTTTATATGTTTCAATAGTAACACCAACCACTATAAGTAAACTAGTACCACCAATTGACACTGATCTAGGAAGACCAGTCCACATATTAATAAGAATTGGGAACGCTGCTATTGCTGCTAAAAATATAGCACCAACAGTAGTAAGTCTCGTTAAAACTTTTACAAAATAATCTTCAGTATCCTTTCCAGGTCTAATACCAGGAACATAACCACCATTCTTTTGTAAGTTTTCAGCCATTTGATCAGGTTTCATTTGAACAAATGTATAAAAATATGAGAAGAATATAATTAACACTACATATATTATTAAACCAACTGGTTTAGTATAATCAAAATAATTATTAATAAAGTTTACTACACCTTCACTCTTACTAAATTGAGCTATAACACTAAATACTGCCAATAAACTTGATGCAAATATTACAGGTATTACCCCAGCAGAATTAATCTTAATAGGCATATAAGATTGCTTACCTAAGTTAGCAGTAGATTTATTAGCATATTGAATAGATATTCTGCGAGCAGCTCCTTCGACAAATATTACTGCAATAATTACTAAAAAGCAAATAAGTAAGAAAAGTAAAAATGTAGAACCACCAGATATTAGTGTATTAGTTGTACTAAAATCTACTAATTGTTTAAATGCAGTTATTATCATACCAGGTAAAGATGAAACAATACCAGCCATGATTAATAATGAAACTCCATTACCAATACCTTTTTGTGAAACTTGATCACCTAACCATAACAAGAACGCTGTACCAGCAGTCATTATAAATGCTACTTCAAGTCTTTGAGCAACATCTACACCACTACCTAAGAAAGCATAAGCCATAGCATAACCTTGTATAAAAGCAAACACTATACCAAGATATCTTGTTATTTTATTTATCTTTTGACGACCAGCATGCCCTTGTTTAGCAAGATCTGCAAAGTAAGGTATAATATCCATTTGCAAAAGTTGTATAACAATTGATGCTGTAATGTATGGAGTAACACCTAAAGCAAATATTGAAAAATTACTTAGGGCTCCCCCACCCATAACATCTAAAAGTTCTAGAAAACCTAAACTTTTAGTTATTTCTTGTGTTCCAGGAACTTCAATTGTAGTTCCTATAACAAATAGTGTTAATACTGCAAGTGTAAAATACACTCTTTTTCTTATATCTTTATTTTTCTTAGTAAATAGTTGTTTAAGAGTTTTAAACACTTTAGATCACCTCAGCTTTACTACCTGATTCCTCAATCTTTTCTAAAGCACTTTGAGTAAATCTATGTGCTCTGATTGTTAATTTTTTATTTAAAATACCATTTCCTAATACTTTAATTCCAGAAAGTTGTTTTTTTATTATTCCTTTTTCTTTTAATAATTCTGGAGTAACTACATCTCCATCATTAAATAATTCATTTAATTCTCCAACATTTATAGTTGCATAAACAGTTTTAAATCTAGCATTAGAGAAACCTCTTTTATGAAGTCTTCTAAATAATGGAGATTGTCCACCTTCAAATACTGGACTAATACTAGCACCACTTCTAGATTTTTGACCATTTTCACCACGACCACTTGTTTTTCCTAAACCACTTCCAGGTCCACGCCCTACTCTTTTACGAGAATGAGTTGCACCTTCAAATTTCTTTAATTCATTAAGTTCCATTATCCTAAAATCTCCTCTACACTTTTTCCACGAGCTTCTGCTACTTCCTCAATAGTTTTCATTGATAAAAGTGCCCCAATTGTCGCTCTAGCCATATTAATTTTAGTTCTTGAACCAAGTGATTTAGAAATAATATCGTGATATCCTGCAATTTCAAGTACATCTCTTACTGCTCCACCTGCAACAAGCCCAGTACCAGCAGCAGCAGGCTTAATAACAACTCTAGTTGCTCCTTTAACACCAACAACTTCATGTGGAATAGTTCTTGCATCCACTACAGGAACTTTAACAATATTTTTATTTGCATCTTGTCTAGCTTTTTTAACAGCTTCTGAAATTTCATTGGCTTTTCCAATACCTAAACCAACTAAACCTTTTTTATCTCCAACTAAAACTACAGCTTGAAATCTTCTTTGACGACCACCTTTTGTAACTTTTACAACAGCTTTAGTATCTAATACGATTTCGTCCATAGTTTTAACAGGTTTATTAAATCTCTTCTTTTGCATAATTACCTCCCACTAGAACTCTAAACCATTAGCACGTGCACTATCAGCCAAAGCCGCAACACGTCCATGATATAGATATCCTCCACGATCAAATACTACTTTTGTAACTTTAATCTTTTTAGCTTCTTTTGCAATTAATTCACCAACTTTAGTTGCTACTTCAATATTATTACCTTCTATATTCATAGATGAAGCACTAGCTAAAGTAGTTCCAGTTGTATCATCAATTAATTGTGCATAAATGTTTTTATTTGAACGAAAAACATTTAGTCTAGGTATATCTTTAGTTCCTATGATTTGTTTTCTAACTCTTACATGTCTAATTTTACGCATTTCATTACGCGATTCTTTTTTTATCATAATTAACCTCCTACCTATTTAGCTTTTTTACCTTCCTTACGTCTTACATATTCGCCAACATATCTAATACCTTTTCCTTTATATGGTTCAGGTTTTCTTACTTTACGAATATTAGCCGCAAATTCTCCTACTAGAACTTTATCAATACCAGAAACTAAGATTTCTGTATTACTCTTAGCTTCAACACTAAGTCCACTTGGTATTACAAGTTCAACTGGATGTGAGTACCCTGCATTAATTACTAATGTACTACCCTTAAGAGTAAATCTGTATCCAACACCTATTATTTCTAATCCCTTAGAAAAACCTTGAGATACACCAATAATCATATTTTGAATATTAGCATTAGTAGTACCATGCATTTGCTTAGTAGGAATTGTTTCATTAACTCTTGTAACAATAACTGTATTATCTTTAACTTCTACATTAATATTTTTATTAATTTTAGTACTAAGTTCACCTTTAGGCCCTTTAACTAAAACATTATTTTCTTCTACTGTAACAGTAACATTTTCAGGAATTGCTATAATTCTATTACCTATACGACTCATATTAATCACCTATTACCAGATATAAGCCATAATTTCTCCACCAAGATTTTGTTTTCTTGCTTCTTTATCAGTCATAATACCACGAGATGTAGAAACAACTGCAATACCAAAACCATTAAGTACTTTAGGTACTTCATTGTTTTTAGCATACACTCTTAATCCTGGTTTAGAAATACGTTTTAAACCTGTAATTACCCTTTCTTTTTTATTAGTATATTTTAAAGTAAGAACTAACTTACCAAAATTACCATCTTTACAAACTTTATAGTCTTCTATAAATCCTTCATCTTTTAAAATCCTAGCAATTTCTGTTTTAACTTTTGATACAGGCATTGATACTTCTTTATATTTCATTGCATTAGCATTACGAATTCTTGTAAGCATATCTGCAATTGGATCAGTTACTACCATAATAAATTCCTCCTTCTCTGCCTACCAGCTTGATTTTTTTACACCTGGAATTTGTCCTTTGCAAGCAAGTTCTCTAAAGCAAATACGACAAAGTCCATATTTTTTTAGTACACCATGTGGTCTTCCACATCTATTACAACGAGTGTATTCACGTACTTTAAATTTTTGTTTTTTATTAGCTTTCGCTATCATACTCTTTTTTGCCATAATAACCTCCGACTATTTTCTAAAAGGAATTCCTAATTCTTCTAGCAAAGCATAAGCTTCTTCATTTGTTTTAGCAGTAGTTACAAGGACAATATCCATACCTCTAACTTTAACTACATCATCAAATTCAATTTCAGGAAAAACTAATTGTTCTTTAATACCAATAGTATAATTTCCTCTTCCATCAAAAGCTTTAGGAGATAATCCTCTGAAATCTCTAACACGTGGAAGTGCTACTGCAATTAATTTATCTAAGAAGTTATACATGTTTTCTCCTCTTAGAGTAACTTTACACCCAATATTTTGACCTTCACGAATTTTGAATCCAGCAATTGATTTATGAGCTTTTGTTATAACTGGTTTTTGTCCAGTAATAGCCATCAAATCGTTAACACATGCATCTAATAATTTAGAATTATGAGATGCATCACCAGCACCAATATTAATAACGATTTTTTCTAATTTTGGTACTTGCATAACTGTCTTATATCCCATTTTTTCTTTTAAACTAGGAACAATTTCCTTAATATATCTTTCTTTTAGGCGGTTCATAAATAATACCCTCCTTCCAACTAATCAAGTTTATTGTGAGCTTTACTCACTCTAACTTTTTTATTTGTTTTATTATCTAATTCATGATAAACTCTTGTAACTTTATTAGTTTTATTATCAATAATCATAACATTAGAAGCATCAATCTTAGCTTCAACATCAATAATTCCACCAGTCGTATTATTATTGTTAGGTTTAATATGTTTTTTTACCATATTAATTCCACTTACGATAACTTTATTTTCACTTTTAAATGTATGAGTAATAGTACCTTCTTTACCTTTATCTTTACCAACCATTACTCTAACTTTATCTCCAACTTTAAGTTTCATAATTAACCTCCTATAATACTTCCTTCGCTAAAGATACAATTTTCATATAATCTTTATCACGAAGTTCTCTTGCAACTGGTCCAAATACACGTGTTCCAACTGGAGACTTATCATCTTTAATTATTACACATGCATTATCATCAAATTTTATATAAGATCCGTCATCACGTCTAACACCTTGTCTAGTTCTAACGACTACAGCTTTAACAACCTTACCTTTTTTAACAGTACCATTAGGAGTTGCCTTTTTAACAGTACCTACAACTATATCACCAATATTACCAAATTTAACTTTACTACCACCAAGGACTCTGATAACAAGTAATTCACGAGCGCCAGAGTTGTCAGCGACTTTTAAACGAGTTTCTTGTTGAACCATTTCTAATTCCTCCTTATAGTATAACGCTTTCTTCAACTATTTCAGCTAAATAAAATCTTTTTGTTTTTGATAAAGGTCTAGTTTCCACTATTCTTACTTTATCTCCCATTTTAGCTTTATTAGTTTCATCATGAGCGCTATATTTTTTACTATATTTAACTCTCTTACCATATTTAGGATGTTTTTTATACGTTTCAACTAATACAGTAATAGTCTTATCATTCTTGTCACTTACAACTGTTCCAATAAATTCTTTCTTAACTGTTTCTTTCATAGTTACCTCCTATTTATTTAACTCACGTTCACGAATTATAGTTTTCATTTTCGCAACTTGTTTTCTTAATTCTCTAAGTCTTGATGGTTTTTCAAGATTTCCAGTAGCTTGTTGGAAACGCAAATTAAATAATTCTTCTTTAGCTTCTTTTATCTTAACTTCAAGTTCAGGAGAAGTTAACTTTCTTAAATCTTCTAATTTCATGCGTTTTCACCACCCATATCTTCTTTTTTAACAAATTTAGTTTTAATTGGTAATTTATGTGATGCAAGTCTTAAAGCTTCTCTTGCAACTTCTTCTGAAACACCAGCGATTTCAAACATTATTTTTCCTTCTTTAACAACTGCTATCCATTTGTCAACAGCACCTTTACCAGAACCCATACGAACTTCTAGTGGTTTAGCAGTTTTTGGCATATGTGGGAAAATATTAATCCATACTTTTCCACCACGTTTCATATAACGAGTCATAGCAATACGAGCAGCTTCAATTTGATTATTAGTAATCCATCCACCTTCTTTAGCAACTAATCCATATTCACCAAATGAAAGTGTTTTATTTCCTTTAGCTTTTCCTTCATATTTTAACCTATGTACTCTTCTAAACTTTGTTCTAGATGGTATTAACATAATTAATTACCTCCTTCTTTTTTAGAAGGTTTTGAAGGTAATATTTCCCCTTTATAAATCCATACTTTAACACCCAATTTACCATAAGTAGTTAATGCTTCAGCAAATCCGTAATCTATATCAGCACGAATAGTATGTAAAGGTACATTTCCTTCTGAATATCCTTCACTTCTAGCTATTTCAACACCATTAAGTCTTCCTGAAACTAAAGTTTTAATTCCTTTAGCACCAGACTTCATAGCAGCACGAATAGCTTTCTTTTGAGCAGCTCTAAATGGTGCTCTTTGTTCTATTTGTTTTGCAATTGATTGAGCAACTAAACTAGCATCTAAATCAATATTCTTAACTTCCATTATAGAAATTTGAACATTTTCATCTACTAATTTAGAAACTTCTGTTTTTAATTTATTAATTCCTTCTCCACCACGTCCAATTATAATACCTGGTTTAGAAGTATGAATAATAACTTCACATCTCTTTGAATTTCTTTCAATTTCTATCTTAGATATTCCAGCATCTTTTAATTTCTTTTCTAAATATTCTCTAATTTTAATATCGTTAACAATATATTTAGCAACATCGCATTTAGGAGCCATCCATTTAGATTCCCAATCTTTATTAACTCCAATTCTAAGTCCTGTTGGATTTACTTTTTGTCCCATAAATAACCTCCTAAATTATCTTTCTGATACCACAACAGTTACATGTGATCTTCTATGATAGAATTTATCTACCTTACCACGAGAACCTGGTACCCTTCTTTTTAATGTTGATGCCATATCTACTCTGATATCTTTAATATAAAGATTATCAGCATTTAAATTATTATTATTTACTGCATTAGCAACAGCAGAATTAACTACTTTTAAAACAACTTTTGCAGATTTACTATTATAATTAGTTAAAATATTAATTGCTTCATTAACGTTCTTACCACGCACTAAATCAACCATAAGACGAAGTCTAATTGGACTAATTCTAACTTCTTTAGCAATAGCTTTTACATCCATTTTCTATTCCTCCTCATCCTATTTCTTTTTCTTCTTGTCATCGCCATGTCCACCAAACTTACGAGTTAAAGCAAATTCTCCAAGTTTGTGACCAACCATATCTTCAGTTACATATACAGGAATAAATTCTTTCCCATTATGAACTGCAAATGTATGTCCTATAAATTCAGGAAAAATTGTTGAACGGCGTGACCAAGTTTTAATAACTTCTTTTTTTCCAGTTTCATTTAAATTTTGTACCTTTTTAAGTAATCTTTCAAATACATAAGGTCCCTTTTTAATACTTCTAGCCATATTATCAATCCTTTCCTATTTACTATTTCTACGACGTACGATAAGTTTATCTGACGCTTTTTTCTTTCTTGTTTTATATCCAAGTGCTGGTTTACCCCATGGAGTCATTGGACCACTTCTACCAATTGGTGCTCTACCTTCACCACCACCATGTGGATGGTCATTAGGATTCATAACAGAACCACGAACTGTAGGTCTAACTCCCATATGTCTCTTACGTCCAGCTTTTCCTATTTTAACTAATGAATAATCTTCATTTCCAACTTCACCAATTGTAGCAAAGCAAGTTCCTAAAATCTTTCTTACTTCACCAGATGAAAGTCTTACTAAAACATATTTTCCTTCTTTACCAAGAATTTGAGCAGAACAACCAGCACTTCTTGCAAGTTCTCCACCTTTTCCAGGTTGAAGTTCTATATTATGAACAATTGTACCTTCTGGAATATTCATAAGTGGTAAGGCATTACCAACTCTAATATCCACATTTTGTCCTGAAACAATTTTTGTTCCAACTTTTAATCCACGTGGTGCAATAATATATCTTTTTTCACCATCTATATAGTTAATTAAAGCTATATTTGCACTTCTATTAGGATCATATTCAATAGTAGCAACTGTTCCCATAATATCAAATTTATTTCTTTTGAAATCAATAATACGATATTTTCTTTTTTCTCCTCCACCTTGATGTCTTACTGTAATTTTCCCTTGATTATTACGACCAGCCTTATTAGATTTACTAACTAATAAGCTTTTTTCAGGTTTATTTGTTGTAATTTCATCATTAACAAGTGTACTCATACCTCTTCTTGCATTAGTGGTAGGTTTATAATTTCTAATAGCCATTTATAATACCTCCTTAACCTAATTCAATTGTTTGCCCTGGAGCTAATGTAACAATTGCTTTTTTCTTACGATTTGTAAGCCCAACATAACGGCCTACTCTTCTTTTTTTAGGATGAACATTAATTGTTTTAATGCTCATAACCTTTACATTAAATAATTTTTCAATAGCAAGTTTAATTTCAGTTTTGTTACTTTTTGGATCAACATAGAAAGAGTAAACTCCATTTTGTCCTGCATAAGCAGCCTTTTCAGTAACAACTGGCGCCTTAATAACATCTAAATATTTAGTATTCATTAATTAAGCACCTCCTTAATACTTTCTAAAGCAGAATTTTCAATTAAAACTTTTTTAGCACTAACTATATCTAAAACTCCAACTTCATTAGCTTGTAAAAGCATAATATTTTGTAAATTTCTACTAGCAAGAATAACATTTTCACTATACTCTTTAACTACTACCAATAGTTTTTCACCATCAAGTTTTAAATTAGCAAGCATCTTAATCATATCTTTAGTTTTAGCAGTTTCCAACTTAATTTCATCAACTACTACTAAATTATTATTTTTAGCTTTGTATGACCAAGCAGATTTTAATGCTAACTTTCTTTCTTTTCTATTTTGTTTTTTATTATAACTTCTAGGTACTGGTCCGAAGGCTATACCTCCACCAACCCATTGTACAGATCTAATTGATCCTTGACGAGCATTACCTGTACCCTTTTGTCTCCATGGTTTTCTTCCACCACCAGAAACTTCAGCACGAGTTTTAGTTTTATGTGTTCCTTGTCTTAATGATGCTTGTGCAAGCACTATAGCATCTTTTAACACTACATCATTAGGTTCTATTCCAAAAACTTCTTTATCTAAATTTAAATCTTTAATCTTTTCTCCATTTACATTTAAAAGTTCATATTTCATATTAATTCCTCCTAAACTATTCAGCAGTTACTTCCTCAGTAGTAGCAACTTCTTCAACTACTGGTTGTTCTAAAACTTCTTCTTTAGTATAAGAGATTAAATCAAAAGCATCATTCTTTTTATTAGTTTTAACTGCAGATTTAATAATAACTAAAGATTTATTAGGACCTGGAACACTACCTTTTACTAAGATACAATTATCTTCCATATCCACTTTAATAATTTCTAGATTTTGAATAGTAACTTGTTCAGATCCCATATGACCAGGTAATGCTTTACCAGGTAATACTCTTTTAGGTAACATAGTACCTAGAGATCCTACACCCCTATGATATTTTGAACCGTGTCCCATAGGCCCACGATGTTGGTTATTTTTCTTAATAACCCCTTGGTAACCTTTTCCTTTACTGATTCCAGTAACATCAACGATTTCACCAGCTTCGAATAAATCAGCCATTACTTCTTGTCCCAAAGTATAAGCACTGATATCTACTCCTCTAATTTCCCTTAAGAAGCGCTTAGGAGCAGTATTTGCTTTTTTAGAATGACCAACACTAGCATTAGTAGCAAGTTTTTCTCTAATAGTTTCATAACCAAGTTGAATAGCTTCATAACCATCATTTTCTAAAGTCTTAACTTGAGTAACAACATTAGGATTAACTTCAATTACTGTAACTGGTACTAATTTACCATTAGTTCCAAAAACTTGAGTCATTCCAATCTTTCTACCTAAGATTCCTTTCATTTTTCTTTTCTCCTTTTTTAATTATTTTTGTTTTATTTGGATATCAACACCACTAGGTAAATCTAAACGTTGTAATGCATCCAATGTTTCTTTACTAGGATTTTTAATATCGATTAATCTTTTGTGAGTTCTAACTTCATATTGTTCACGAGAATCTTTATACTTATGAACAGCTCTTAAAATTGTAATCTTTTCAACTTCTGTTGGAAGTGGTACTGGACCACTAACTACTCCTCCAGCACGTTTAACTGTTTCAACAATTTTAGAAGCAGCATTATCAAGAATTCTATGATCATATGACTTTAGTCTAACACGAACATTAACTTCTGACATCTTCTTCCCTCCTTCGCCTATATCTAGTATAGACTTGCTCCGAGCAAAAACCTAATAACCAAGTCAACTCAACCTGGTGTATCAGCAACCTTGCACATCTCAGCAGTCATAACATCAACATTTTACCATACTATTCTATGAAAATCAAGCATTTTTCTTACAAAAACACACGTTTTTTCACATAAAAATACAATACTAAAGAAAAAAATAATAAAATAGTAAAAAAAATAGTAAAAATACAAACCTTTACTATTTTCTAATATAACACTTTAATTTATTTGCCCTTGAAGGATGTCTTAATTTTCTTAAAGCTTTAGTCTCAATTTGTCTAACTCTTTCTCTTGTAATATTAAATATATTACCAATTTCTTCTAAAGTCATTGGTCCATCACCATTAATACCAAACCTAAGCATTATAATTTGCTTTTCTCTATCAGATAATTCTGAAAGAGATTGCATAACATCATCATGTAAAGAAGACATTATAACAACATCTTCAGTATAATCCTCTTCATCAGGTATAAAATCAATTAAAAATCGTTCTTCTTCTTCACCGACCGGTGTATAAAGTGAAACTGGAGGCATAAAATTTTTTTTCATTTCTAAAACCTTGTCAACAGCAATACCCATTTCATCTGCTATTTGTTGAACAGAAACATCACTACCATACTTTGCAGTAAGCATTGCTTCAATACGCAGCATCTTATTAATCCTTTCATTCATATGAACAGGTATTCTTATAGTTCGAGAAAAATCAGAAATGTGACGAGAAACAGCTTGTCTTATCCACCATGTTGCATATGTAGAAAACTTATAACCCCTGTCAACATCAAACTTATCAACAGCTTTCATAAGACCTATATTTCCTTCTTGAATCAAATCACCAAAAGACACATTTCTATTCAAATAATGTTTAGCAACAGAAACAACTAATCGCAAATTAGAATTAATAAGTTTTTGCTTAGCTTCCATATCCCCTTTCTTCACCAAAATACCCAATTCTTTTTCTTCTTCAGCACTAAGAAGAGGATATCTAGCAATTTCACTTAAGTATAATTTAAAGTCAATTGTATCAGAATTTTGTTTTAAATTATATAAAGGCACAAAATCATTATCATATTCTTCATTTTCTTCTTCATCTTTTTCATCAATAATATATCCATTTTCACTAAGTTTTTTTCTTACAATAACAGTAATTTCAAACCTATAATCTTCAGGAACATTAAGTTTATCAAAATAATTAAACATTTTAGAATCAAAAGAATCAAGATCAATCTTCTTATTATTATCAAATGATTCAGTTCTAATTAAACTCTCAAATATTTTTGAAGAAATACTTTCAAAATAATTACTTTTTCTCATAATGTAATCCTCCCCCCTTTAAATATAAAACAAATTATAACACATATCATCAAAAAATGCAAACATTTAATCATAAAAAAATAAAAAAGAGCAAAACTCTTTAATAAACAATGATATTACCAGTCATTTCATCAGGAATAACAAGACCCAAAATACTAATAATCGAAGGTGCAATATCACAAAGATTACCATTTCTAACTTTATAATCCTTATCACAAACAATAAAATAAACAGGATTCAAAGTATTACCAATATAAGATTTACCATTTCCACTCATTTCTTCAATATTACCATGACTAGAACATATAATAAGCAAATAATCATTATTAAAACAAGCTTCATACAAATTCATGACACACTTATCAACAACCTCAATTGCATCTTTACAAGCATCATAATTACCCGTATGACCAACCATATCACAATTAGCATAATTAACCACTATTAAATCATAATCATTCATTAGATTAATAACCCTATCAGTAATTTCATAAGCACTCATACTAGGATCCATATCATAACTATCAATTCTTTTCTTAGGAATACAAATACTAGATACATTTCCATATGTAACATCCCTATTACCATCAAAAAAACGAGTAACACAACTATATTTCGATGTCTCTGCAATACGTAAAACCCTTAATTTATTAGCACTTAAAACATCAATCAAAGTATTATTTATATAAAAAGAAGAAAAAGCGCTCTTACATTTAACTTTATCACTAATAGGAAACAAACTAACACACTTAATATTACTATAAACATTAAAATCTAAATAAGGATATAAAGTATCAGTAACTAAACTAAATAAATGTTCAAAGCAATTACTAATAAAATTAGCAATAATAATTCCATCACCATCACTAAATATACCATTCCTATTAACAAGCGTAGGAACAATATAAGATTCAAATATCTCAAGTTCATAAGAAGTATTAATTATACTTTTATAATCACTATTAAAAGGACCAATTCCCTTAAAGATAACATCATAACATGACTTAGTCTTATCAAAATCATTATCATCATTCATTATATAATTCTTACCACTAATCGTAGCAATATAACAATTTTTACCGTCAATATAAGAAGAAAGCTGTTCCAAATTATTAATCGTATCACTCGGTGAAACACCTTCTCCTTCCAAAAATAAATGTAAATAAATAGGAATATCAAAATTACTTACCATATCAATTAAAAGAAAAAAATATGACAAAGAAACATCAGATAAAATTCCAAACAAATGAAGTCTTGACTTATTATCATTGACAAAATTAACTACCTCTAAAACATTAGAATTATCATAAAAACTGCCATCAGAAATAGATCCATTCAAAATATCAAATTCATTTAAAATAACTCTACCAGTACCAATAGCCATATGTCCACTTTCACTATCACAAGCATTTAAATGACTGAAATTATCATAACAAGCAAGTTTACTATTAGGAAACTCTTTAATTAACTTATCAATAGCAAATGTATTAGCATCCAAAAAAGCATTACCTAAAGACTCACTTCTATAGCCCAAACCATCTAAAATACAAAGAACTACTTTCTTCATAATTACATACCTTCATTAATACAACAACTAGCATAGTAAGGAACATACTTAACACCATTCTTCATCTTAAAATTATCATTAGTAAATCTAATAGCAAAAGATAAATTATACTTCTTCATAGTAATATAAAGACTCTTAGACTTAGCATTATCCGAAGATATAATCTCAATAGGAATAATTTTACCAGTTCTAGTCTGAATAACAAAATCAATAAAAGCTTTTCCCTCAGAATGATAATGATAAATATTAAAACCATTAAGAACCAAAGAACTAGCAATACTATTTTCATACAAAATCATCATTAGTTTATCATTAGTAAGAAGCCTATTACCACTTACATTCATCTTTTTGTATAAAATACCAGAATCATTATAATAAAGTTTAAAACTATCTAAATCCTTACCATTACTAAGCGGAGACGATATTTCACAAAGACGAGTACTTTTTATTATCATATTATTACTTTCCATATATTCTAAACATCGGCCATAATCCTTACTCCTAGCACCACTCTTAACCAAACCATACATAAACTTTCTATTTGACTTCAATAACTGAATAGAAATACTATTAAATAAATCATTACTACGTTTAATATCAATCAAGTTATCCAAAGAAAACAATTTATTTTTCAATAAAATAATATTATTCTCATGAATTGAACTAAGTAAATTATAAGAAGACTCTAAATTATACTCCACAATAGCATTAGGATATCCACCGCATATAACATAATCATTATAAAATTCCATAGCCATTGAATGAAAAGGCATAGGCTTATCAGTCTTAAAACTATCTTCAATAAAAGCAATAAGTTGTTCCTTACCAATAAATTTCAAATACTCAAAAAAAGTAACTAATTGCATCTTTTTAAAAACAACATTCTTTCCTTTACACGAATCAATCATTGAAAAATCATCAGTAATCATAATAACATGATAAGAACAATTATTAAACAAAGCCATAACAGTCTTAAGAATCCTTTCAGAAACATTATCAAAAATTATTAATGTTTCATCCTTAAAAATAGTTTCTAAAGAAATAGCACTAAGACCACGAATAAGTTTATCGAGAGTACTATTCTTATCAAAAACATAACTTAGTTCTAAATTATCATTACAATCAAAATAAACAGTATTTTTATATTCGCTTTTTCCAAACGAAAGAACACTATAAGTCTTACCACATCCACTTATTCCATAAAGCAACATCGGTCTTTTATAAGCATCATTCTTCCATTTGAGTAATTCATCACTAATTTTTCGTTCCATAAATTGTGTCCTCCCAACTATAATTATAACTTAAGTATAAAACAAACTAAAATAAAAAGCAAGAGTAAACTTGCATTTTTTAAACAGTAACAGAGCCAATCTCCAACCTAAGTTTATCAGCAATAGTAACAATAAACTCACTATTTGTAGGCTTAGCCTTATCAATATCAACACTGTAACCAAAAATTTCTTCCATCAAATCCCAATTTCCCCGATTCCAACTAACCTCAATCGCATGCCTAATAGCGCGTTCCACACGAGAAACAGTTGTATCGTAACGACTAGCAATCTCGGGATAAAGCTCCTTAGTAATGCCACCAATAACATCTGGACGCTTATAAATAATAGAAATACCTTCCCTTATATATTGATATCCTTTTATATGTGATGGAACCCCAAGTTCATGTAAAACATTTGTAATTGATATCTGCAAGTTTTGATGATACAAATCAATAGACTTGTTATCAAAACTATTATCAAGTTCCATTATTTTATCTTCCAAAAAAGAAAGTTCAAAAGGCTTAAGCATAAAGTAATTAACTCCAAACTCTGATACTTTTCTAATCATATCCTGAGTATTGTATGAAGTAAGAACAATTACTTTCTTATTAATACCTTCCTTTTTCATTTTTTCTAAAACAGCTACTCCATCAATCTTAGGCATTATAAGATCAAGCAATAAAATATCGTATAAATCAACATTTCTTATAAGATCCATGCCCTCTTCACCATTTTTCGCAGTACCAACTACTTCAATATCTGCGTGACTACTAAAATACTCCTTAATCATACCAACTAACTCTACGTTATCGTCTACTACAATTAATTTAATTTTTTCCATTTTCTCTCCCTTCATTTTACTACCACGCAATTACATTGTACTACAAAAAAATATTATTTTCTAGAGTTTCTTTTGTCTAAATATGTCGAAAGTGTTAAATACTGTTAAATATACCCAAAACTTTATCTGGAAAAACACTAACATTACCAAGAACAAAACCATCTAAACAATCTATTTTAGATAAAACCTTAATACTCTCTTCATTAACTCCACCACCATATAATACTCTAACATTAATTCCATAATTTCTTAGAAAAATCATTTTAATAAAAGAAACAATATCACTAATCTCATCATTACTCAAAATAATATCGCCAGAAACAGAAAAAATAGGTTCATAACAAATAATTATATCTTCTTTTACTAATACATCAGAAAAATACTCTTTAATTTGTCTAATCAAAACATCACCAGTTTTCTTCATAGAATAAGAAACATAATCCTCACCAAGAAAAACAATTGGACAAATTCCATTAGAAACACAATTAATTATTTTCTTATTAATAACTTTATTACTCTCAGAAAGTTCTTCTTTCCTTTCACAATGTCCAACCAAAGCATACTTGACATCTAAAGACTTACAAGAATACGCTGTAACATCTCCAGTAACATCGAGTCCAACATCCTGACATCCTAATAAAAAATTATACTTACCTCTAAAAAAAGGAATATACAAACTATTTGGACAAATAACAACATCAAGATCCCTTCTAATAAGATTATTAATATCTAAAAGATAAGACTTAATGTCATAAAAATTCAAATAATTTTTATGATTCAAGACAACCATCTTATTCATAATCTTTTTCTCCTATATTAACAAGACCAGGTAAATCCTTATTTACAATATACTCAAGAGTAGCTCCACCACCAGTAGAAACATAAGTAAAACTTGATGAACAAGACAAAACATTTGCACAACTAACAAGATCTCCACCACCAAGTATACTAACAGCATCAATATTGCCTATGAAATCAAGTAACTTCTTTGACCCCTCAATATAGTTGCTAAACTCATAAACACCAACTGGACCATTCCAAAAAATAGTTTTAGCATCTTTTAAATAACTAGTAAATAAAGAAATAGTTTCATCACCAAGATCAAGACCAATAAAATCATTATCAATCAAATCAACAAAAACATGTCTTTTTAAACTATCATTACTATATTCAGAGGAACCATATAAATCAATAGGTAGCACTATTTTATCACCATACTTATCAAGCATAAGAGAACAATAAGAAACATAATCATCTTCATACAAACACCTACCAATATTATAACCCTTTGCTTTTAAAAAAGTATAACTCATTGCCCCCCCAACAAGTAAATAATCAACTTTTTCTATTAGAGAAGAAATAACACCAAGCTTATCAGATAATTTAGCACCACCCATAATAACCACAAAAGGTCTATCCGGATTATCAAGTATACTTAGATTAGATATCTCATCAATAATTAAAAATCCAATACCAGAATCTAAATAATTAGCAACACCACAATTAGAAGCATGTCCTCTATGAATTGTTCCAAAAGCATCATTAATAAAAATATCTCCCAAAGAAGCATAAAACATAGATAAAATATCAGAACAATCACTTTCTAACTTATTAGGTATATCATAGAATCTTGTATTTTCTAAAAGAATTCCATTTCCATAAGAAACATCAAAAACACTATTCTTTACAACATCAAAATCTAAAGAAGAACAAAAAGAAATATCAAAACTAACAAGTTCCCTAAGTCTTTTATAAACAACATCTAAACTATTATTAACAAAATCAGACTCACTCTTAATCTTACCAAAATGTGAAAGAATAACAACCTTTCCACCATTTGAAACTATATAATTAATACTTTTCAAACTCTTAACGATTTTACTATCATCAATTATTTTACCATTTTTAACAGGAACATTTAAATCACACCTTAAAACAACAGTCTTATCCTTAAAATCAAAATCAACTATAGTCTTCTTCATTATAATCACCATTATTATGATAACATAAATAAAAATCATTTTATAGTCATATTACATTTTTTTACAGCATCATAACCAAATTTTTTATTAATATCAGCCATAACCTTGTCTATCTTTTCATTATCAACATTATCATTACTTTCAAACAAAGACATTTGATACTTATAATCTCCTACCAAACAATCAAGCCTAATTCCAATAAGCCTTATCATATCACCATCACGCCACATTTCATTAAGAAGCCTTTTACTAACACAAAATATATCCTCATAATTACAAATAGGATTCTTAACTTTAACTTGATGAGACCTCCTCTTAAAAAGATTATCCTTAAGTATAACACAAACAACATTAGCATACTTCCCATCAGATTTAATCCTTGAAGAAACCTTCTCACTAAGATACGATAAATAATTATATAAATCAGACTTATTAACAATATCAACAGGCAAAGTTATTTCATTACTTATTCCCTTTGCTTCAAACAAAGAAGAATCAACCACGCTATCATCAATTCCATTAGCACGCTTTATTAAATCATCATAATTTTTAAAATACCTAGATAAAAAATAAGCATCACAATTAGCAAGATCCCCAATCGTATTTATCCCAATCATTCTAAGTTTAGAAGAAGAACTCTTACCAACCATAAACAAATCCTCAATGGGAAGAGGCCACATTTTAGAACTTACTTCATTAGAATACAAAGTATGAACCATATTAGGTTTTAAAAAATCACTAGCCATCTTAGCACATAACTTATTATTAGCAATCCCAATATTAACAGTAAACCCAAACAAAGAATAAATCTTATCCTTAAGATTATTAGCAAAAACCACCTCATCACCATAAATATTTTTAATTCTGCCATAATCCATATAACACTCATCAATCGATGCAATCTCAATATCCGGAGTAATTGTTTTAAGAAAACTAAATAATTTATTACTCATTTCACTATAAAAAGAATAATTAGGTTTAAAAACCTGTAATTTAGGACATTTCTTCCTAGCACTATACAAAGTCTCTGCTGTAACAATACCATACTCCTTAGCCATAGGACTCTTAGCAACAACAATACCACTTCTTTTACTCTCATCTCCACCAATTACAGAAACAATATTTCTAATATCCTCATGATAACCAGACTTAAGTAAATAAACAGCAGTCCATGATAAAAAAGCATTATTAACATCAATATGAAATATTATCCTTTCCATAGCAATCCCTCAAAAAAATTATAGCAAACATTCATTTTGAAAACAACAAAAAAGAGAAATTTATTTCTCTTTAGTAATTATTATCTTAACCGTCTTCGTAGTAGGAGTATATCCTATCTTAAGATCATCTCCAGTAACCTTGACATTAACTTCATGAGTACCAACACCAAGACCATTCAAATCAACATAAGCAGATATTGTATCAGTAGTAACAGACTTAATATTACTATCAGTACCCTTAAGTACAACAGAAACCTTAGAATTAGCCTTCCCATCTGCTTTAGCAACAAGACCACTACCTAAGTTTTTAGTAGCAATACTCACATCATCAATAGTTTTAGACTTAGTATCACCAAGACTAACCTTAATAACAACAGACTTAGTACTAGCTTCATTAACTCCACTAGGAAGAGATAAATTAACATTATATTCAGTAGCCTTTGAAATACCATCAACATTAATTGAAACCGGTAAATAATCTATCTTAGATAAAACATCCATATCTCCAAATAACTTAACATTAGTTTCACTCACAGTAATTGAATCAATAGACTTACCAAACACTACATCACCCTCAGGAATAACCCTAATAGGAACTTCCTTACTTGGAGAAGCAATCTCGATAGTGGCATCAACAGTCTTTGGAACGATTTCAACATCCATCTTATTACCATTTTTATCATAAGCAACAAGAGGAATATCTTTTAAAGTAGTTGTACCAACACTAGGATTTATAATATTAGTAACATCAAGCAAAGCCTTAACCATAGCCACTTGTTGTAACTTATATTCAGCACCCTTTATATAAACATCATCTCTGCTAAAAGAAGTATTAGTAATTGAAAATCTAGAATCAAGCTTATCTTCATAAAGTATTTCTTTTGTAACCTTTCTAGATTCAGAAACCTTTTCATATATAGTAACATTAGCATAAGAAGGATCAATCTTATAATCAATCGAAGCAACAGAACTCTTATACTTAAGAGCAACTCTATGACTTCCAGGCTTTAAACCCCTTAGATCAACAACAACCTCATCTTTTTGATATTGATTGGCAAGATATAAATCTGCTCTTCTACCAATAAGAGTAATATCAACACTCTTTTCCAAACCTTCAACTACATAGGCTTCTTCATTATACAAAGCCTTAACTTCCTTACCATATATAACATCTGCACTATCATTCATCATCGTATTAGCAATCTTATCAACAGAGAAAAACGAAATCAAAGCAAGAACTAAAGACAAAGTAATAAGAAACATTTTATTATTAAGCAATCTTTCAAGTGGTTTATTATTAGTATTTAAAAACTTCATAATCACCATCATAAGCTTAGCAATTGGAGTAATAATAAACTTATCTATAATTCTATAAACATAAGCAAAAAAGTTAAAAACACCTCTTAAAACTTTCTTCCATAATTTAGTCTTTTTATTTGAGGACTTTTTATTTTTCATCATATACTTCCTCCTCATCATATTCATCTTCAAAATCTTCTTGTTTAGGTCTCAACTCATCAATAAGAAGAATTCTAGCATCATCAATAGTAATATTGTAATACAATTCACCCTTCATAGCAATTGAAACCCTACCAGTCTCTTCAGAAACTATAATAGAAATAGCATCAGTCTCTTCAGTAATACCCAGACCAGCTCTATGGCGAGTACCAAGCCTCTTATTAATTTTTAAACTGTTACTAGTGGGAAAAACCGCTCCAGCGCAACTAATCTTATCACCCTGAATAATAACCCCACCATCATGAAGAGGATTATTAGGGAAAAATATAGATATTAAAAGTTCACTAGTAATATCAGCATATAAATTAGTTGCTTTAGAAATATATTCTTGCAAACTCACATCTCTTTCAAGAACAATTAAAGCCCCAATTCTTTGTTTTCTCATATAATCAACAGCATTAATAACTTCATAAACAAGCCTTTCCCTCTCATCAACAGTAAGAACCTTATGACGACCAAGAAGTTGTGTCTTTCCAATCTGCTCTAAAATATTTCTAATTTCAGGTTGAAATATAATTATAAGAGCAAGTGGTCCCCATTGAATAACATAATCAAGAAATAACCCTACAAGAGTTAAATTAAGCCATAAAGAAATCAACTTCAATAAAATGATAACTGCTATTCCCTTAAATAGCAATGACAATTTAACATTATTTTTTATATTCTTTAAAAGCACATAAATAAGTGCCCACACAATAGCAACATCTAGTATACTCCTAAGAGTAGTAATAATTGCATCAAAACTCATAAATAAAATACCTCCATTAAAATTATAACATTTAATTAAAAACATGTAAAATCTACTATCAATAATAAGTATACTATAAAATTAAAAAAATTGTAATACAATTATTAAAAAAATTTAAGTAAAAAAAAGAAACTAATTCAAAGAATTTTGTTCCTTTTCTAACATCAAATACTTTTCATTAACTAAAGAAGATAAAGCAACATCTAAACTATACCAACCCCTAGCAAACATTGCATTATATATTCTTCTTTGTAAATCATCAACCTCATCAAACATATTCAAATAATTATCATGCAAAAATTCATTACTAGCTTCAGTAAGAGAAACAGCATAATTCTTAACCATACATTTTTCCATAGAAAGCATAATACTCATATAATCCTTATCATTTAAACCAATACCTTGAGCAACATCAATCATAGGATTACTAATCTTATTATTCATAAATTTTCCCCTTTTCATCTAATAAATCAATTATAATGCTAAGATTATTCAAATGCACATTCCTAATATCAACAAATAAATCCTTCAACTCACTATCACTTACATTAACATAAGAAGAATTAGCAAACTTAACAGCTTCATAATTCCAATTAAACATATCAGTAAGATAATCTAAATCCTTACAACTTATAATAGTAGGTACTTCATCATATTTTTTTTGCATATTACCCTCCAGTACTATTATTAACAAATAAGAAAAAAATATACAAAAAAAGAGTAAGAAAACTTACCCTAGCGACATGAATTATTATTGCAATTATTACAACTGCCATTGTTCCAGAATAATATAAAGAAAATTATTATAATAACTATAATTATCCAAAACCAACTACCTTCACCATAACCATTGCCATAACCATAACCAGGATATCCACAACCGTACATAAAAATCCCCCCTTCACTATATTATATAAAAATATAGATAAAAGAAACATAATGGATACCTAAAAAAATAAAAACCCAAACTATATAAGTTCGAGTAAAAATACATATTTGGTGGAGGATGTGGGATTCGAACCCATGACCCCCTGCGTGCAAGGCAGGTGCTCTAGCCAGCTGAGCTAATCCCCCGGCTAGTCCAATAAATTGGACACTTATAATTATACTAGAAAATAAAACTTTGTCAAGACCTAAATACTATCAATATTGATTTTTACAATTTTATTTTCTTTTATATAACTACTAGCTTGAACTAAAGTTCTAATAGAATTAATAACTTTACCATTCTTACCAATAACCTTAGGCATATCATCATTAGAAACAAGCACTTCTATTTGAATAACCTTCTCATCCTCAGTAGGAAACTCCCTAACTTGAGCAATATCTTTATCAGTAACTACAGCCATAACTAATTCTTCTGTTAATTTTACTAAATCCATAACTATTTACTACTTCTTTCTTCATGAAATTTTTTCATAACACCAGCTTTACTAAGTAAATCCCTAGCAGTATCTGTTAAAATAGCACCATTTCTTAACCATTTTAAAGCAACCTCTTCATTTACTCTTATTTCAGCAGGTTCAACAATAGGATTATAAAAACCAATTAATTCTAAATACTTTCCATCTCTTGGTGATCTAGAATCAGTAGCCACTATTCTATAACTTGGTCTTTTCTTTGAACCCATTCTTGTCAATCTAATCTTTACAGCCATAATCTTTCTCCTTTCAAAACTACTAATAGTATACACAACAATTATATGTTTGTCAACCTTTTTCGTTGACAATTATAAATATTTACACAAAACATCAGTCATTTGTTTTTTATCATCATTTAAAACAATACAATCCTTAAACCCATCATTTATAAAA
>JAEDJI010000006.1 GCA_016296435.1 Bacilli bacterium
CTAGTAATAAGTAAACCTGCACTTGAAGGCACAAAACTATTGCTGCCAATCTTTTTTGTTTCTTTATTTATAATTGGCTTTTCTGTTGATGAAACACATGGTATTTTTCCTTTAATTTTTTCATCCTTAACCCATTTTCTAAGTATTTTAGCGATCTTATCATAGCTTGTTTTTCTAATATCAGTAATTTCTAGTTTAGATGGATCTAATTTATAACCAGTTCCCATTGAAGTAATAAATTTTATTTTTTTATTTAAACATTCTTTTATTAATAGTTTTTTTGTATTTATACAATCACAACAATCTATTAAATAATCTATTTTATAATTAAATAATTCTTTATAATTTGATTCATCAATATACTTATCTATTTTGATTATATTTACTTTATCATTAATATCAATTATTCTTTCATAAAAAGCATCAGTTTTCTTTTTATTTATATTACTTCTTGTAGCTATTATTTGTCTGTTTAAATTTGTTTCATCTATAGTATCAAAGTCTACTAGTACAATATTTTCAACACCACTTCTTATTAAAGATTCTACAACATATCCACCGACTCCTCCGAGTCCAATTACTAGAATATTTTTTTCTTTTATTTTATTTATATTTTCATTTCCTATTAATATTTCTAATCTTTCTAACATATATCCTCCATAAAAAAAGAATATTTCTATTCTTCTTCATTTAAATTAGTATATACATCTTGAACATCTTCAATATCTTCAAGTGCATCAACTAAGTTATATATTTTTTCTTTATGTTCATCATCTAAAGATACAGTCATATTAGGTATAAATCTAACCTCATTCATTATTTTGTCTTCAATACCAGCATCATCTAGAGCTTTATTCATATTAATGAAATTTTCAAAAGAAGTATAAATAACATATGAATCATCTTCCACTAAAAAATCTAATGCATCATTATCAAGTGCAATCATCATCACATCATCTTCATTATATGTTTTAGGTAACACTATAACACCTTTTTTTTCAAACATATAACTAACTGAACCATCAGTGCCTAAGTTACCACCACGTTTAGTAAATGCAGCACGTACCATACTAGCAGTTCTATTTCTATTATCCGTTAAACAATCTACCATAACTGCTACTCCATTTGGTCCATATCCCTCATATCTTACTGCCTCATAATTAGTTGAATCACTAGTATTATGTGCTTTATCAATAGCAGCTTGTATTCTATCTTTTGGCATATTTTCTGCTTTAGCTTTATCAATAATCATTCTAAGCGAAGGATTATTATCAGGGTTTTTGTCTCCTCCTTTAGCAGCTACATAAATTTCTTTAGTAAGTTTTTGAAACACTTTACTTCTTTCTGCATCTATTAAACCCTTTTTTCTTTTAATTGTTGCCCATTTTGAATGTCCACTCATTTTATTCCTCCTTAACTAAGTAATTTAATTAACATTGGTCCAAGTAATAATAATAGTAATAACGGAATAAAAAATATTACTGAAACTATACTTATTTTTACTGGCATCTTACTAATTATTGCTTTAGTCTCTAACACTCTTTTTTCTCTTAAATAATCTATTTGATTATACATAGTTTGCACTATATCATTACCAAAAGTATTAGCTTGTTGAATATTTAATATTATATTATTTACAGTATCACTAGGCAATCTTTTTCTTAAGTCTTCTAAAGAACTATTTAAATCTTTACCTAATGTTATATCTTTTAATACTTTCTGAATCTCAAGTGATAAAGATGAGTCTATATTTTTTGAAGTTATTTCTAGTGATGTTTTAATATTTCTACCAGCCTCAAGACAAAGAGCAAAAACTTCAAAGAAATAAAGTGCATCTTGTTCTAATACTTTTCTTCTTTCATTAATCTTAGTATCTAGAACAATTGGTATAAATAATACATATACTAAAAATGCAATAATTGGTGCTAGTAAGTAACCAAAACTCAAGAAATATAATATCACAAAAAAAACTAAAATAGAAGATATTAATCTAATATTTAATAATTTTATTGCATCATATTTAGAATCTATTCCTAAATATGCAACCTTCTCTTGCATCCTTTTAATTTGTTTTGCACTATATATTTTATATTCAATTGTATTTTTTTTATTTTTCATGCTACCACTCTCTTATCTTTACTATTTTCTTTACTAACAATATATATATTATATATATTATAATTATTAAAACTAATATCAAATTGCCAAGTGGCTCTTTAACAAGAGGTATAAAGTACGTTGGATCCATAAAATAAATAAGTATAAATATTATAAATGGAATCGTAACAAGTACCTTGAATACAAAATTAGATAATGCAAGAGTCGAATTCATTTCATCCTTTATTCTTTTTCTTTCTATAAAACTTCTTTCAATTGAAGAAAATATTTTAGTAATTTTTCCCCCAGTTTCATTTAATATTACTAAAGAGGAAGCCATATACTTAACTTCTTCTAACTTAACACGAGAAGCAAATCTATCAAATACTACTTCTAATTCTAAACCATAAGTTAAATCAATTAACATCTTTTTAAACTCATTACTAATTGGACCTTCTAATTCTGTTGAAACAAGTTCTACTGCTTGCATTATGCTTCTTCCTGATTTAAAAGCATTATTCATAATAATAATAGCTTTTAAAAAATCTTGTTCTATTCTTTTTTCTTCTTTTTTTTCTCTTATTTTCAAAAAAACATCAAGTATAAAAAATCCAAATAAGAACGATATAAAAATTTGAAAAAACGAAAACATCTTAAATTTTAATATATTAGATATAATACTAAGAAGCACTGCAAGTATTGTATATAAAATCTTTTTAGATATAAAATCCATACTAGTCGATTTATGAACATCATCTATTACAACAAATTTTTCATATTTTTTACTGTAATTAGTCCATACTTTACTTTTACTAATACTTTTACTAATTGTTTTAATAACTAAATAATATAAATTTTGTAACTTTTCTATAAATGATACAGGTTTATCTGATAAAGCAATTATAGAAAAATTAGCAATTCTTTTTTCTTTAGATATAGAATTAAATATCCTTAAAAAAAGTAAAAAGACAATAATTATTACTAAAATTATTATAAATTGTACTATAATATATAATTTTTCCATAGTTATTGTCTCCTTTCTATTTACATTAATTTTTCAAATATATCATCAACATCTGTTATTCCTTTGCTTTTAATCTTACTGTATACTTTAGGAACATATTTATATAAAACAAATGAACCATTTACTTCACCACTTTCAGTAAGACCTTTTTGTTTAAAAGCAAAAATTTCTTTTAATATAATTTTATCATCTTTTAAGCCAGCAACTTCACAAATTGATGTAATTTTTCTTTTACCATCAGATAATCTTTCTATATTTACTACTATATCAATAGCATTTTCAATATATTCTCTTATTGCTAGTACAGGTATTTGAATACCAGCCATAAGTACCATAGTTTCCAGTCTATTTAAAGCATCAGCTGCACCATTGGCATGCAAAGTAGATAAAGATCCTTCATGCCCTGTATTCATTGCTTGTAACATGTCAAATGCTTCTTTACCACGTACTTCACCAACAATTATACGATCAGGTCTCATACGTAATGAATTTATCACTAAATCCCTTATTGTTACTTCCCCTTCTTTTTCATAATTCATTGTTCTAGTTTCTAAAGAAATAACATGATTTTGTTTTAGTCTTAATTCTGCCGCATCTTCAATTGTTATAATTCTTTCATCAAAAGGAATAAATGATGATAAGACATTAAGAATAGTAGTTTTTCCAGAACCAGTTCCCCCACATACTAATATATTAAGTTTAGCCCTAACACAAGCATCTAAAAATCTTGCCATATATGGTGTAAATGTACCATTTCTAATTAAATCATCAGCAGTAGATAAATTATCTTTAAACTTTCTTATAGTAAGAACTGGACCATTAAGAGCAAGCGGAGGTATTATAGCATTAATTCTCGAACCATCACTAAGCCTTGAATCAACCATTGGATTAGCTATATCTATAGTTCTTCCAAGAGGTTGTATCATCCTTTGAATTGTCCTTATTATATGTTCATCATTAATAAACGAAACAGATTCATCCTTAATAATTTTACCATCTATTTCGATATATATTTCATCTGGAGCATTAACCATTATTTCAGTTATACTCTTATCATCTAATAACTCAGTTATTGGTCCATATCCATATATTTCATTTTCAATTAAATTAAATATATGATTTCTTTCCAAATTAGTTAAATCATATCCTTCAAGAGATGTATTAATCTCATCATTAATATAATCTTCAAGATACTTACTGTCAGATAAATCATTATCTATTATGTTTTGAATTATTTTATTTCTTAATGAATCAAGTAAATTTTTATCTTTAAAAACACTATAATCACTAACATCAGAATTAATATAATTACCTTTTTTATTTTCTATTTCAAATAACTCAGAAAGTGTTTTTCTCATTTTGACACCTCCTCAAGAAGTTTCTTTGCAATTAAATCATAATGCTTATTATCTTTTCTATTATTTACTAAGATTGGTATTTGTCCAGATGCCACTATTTTATCTATTTTACTAAAATAAAGCGTTTTTGGAATAGAAAAGTCTATATTAGATTTAATAATAGTTTTTATATCATAATAATTATAATAATTTCTACCTAATATTGATTCATTTAATACAGTTAAATAATTAGTATAATTAGCATCCTTTAATATTGATATAAAAGTTCTAGTATTTTTAAGAGAATACAAATCATTACTAAATAATACCAATATATTATCAGAATTATCAAATAAAATAATATTAGTCTCATTTAAAACATGAGAAGTATCAATAAGAATAACATCATACTTATACAAAACACTATCCAAGATTAAAGGAATATACTTAGAATCAATCTTATTAGCCTGTCTAGGATCTTTAGGAGCAGATATTATATCAATATTATCATTATATTTATAAATATAATCTTCAACTTTTTCATATCTATTATTAGATAAATCAAGAACTAAATTAAACACTGTCTTATCACATTTTAAATTTAAAGAAAGAGCAATATCCCCACCAAACAAATCAAAATCAATAATTAAAACTTTATTTCCAAGTAAATGATAAGAACCTGCTAGATTAAGTGTTGTAATAGTTTTTCCAACCCCACCAGTAGTAGAAGTAATTGCAATAATTTTACCTTTATTCTCTTTCATAATTAACCCTTCTTTATTCTTATTTTATTATTAGAATCAACATATCCATTATAAATAGAATCCAAACTATATTTTTTAATTCCAATTATAGATCCAAACATTGAATCAACTTCTTTTCTAATATGCACTTCACTATTTGTAATACTAATTATCTTAATATCAGCATCATTATCTAATATTAATTGTTCTATTTCAATTTTATTTTTATCTTTTAAAACATAATTCATTGCCAAAGCACTAAGATTATCTAATTTATTATTATTAATCTTAATATAACAAGTATCAAATACATAAGCAAATATTGCAATAAATAATGGAATTAAAAAGACAAATAAAACTAGTGATTGACCTTTATCATTCATTAAATAACACCCTCTTGGTAGTTATCTTATAAGGATCAGACAATATTGATGATGCAAAAGGTGTAATAAGATCTACCTTTTTAGTAAGAACTATTTCAAGTTTATCCCCTTGATAATTATACTTAATAGTAGTATCAGTATCTAATATTTCTTTAATTTCATCATAACTTTTTCCATTTTGTTGATATAAAGATACTTCTTCCATTACTCCCTCAAGACTATTTTTATTATAAAAAATAAAAGCAAAGTCTATCACTATAAACAATATCATTATGATTATAGGAAGTAAAATAACAAATTCCACTAAGGCTTGACCTTTATTATTTTTTCTCAACGCAATAACCTTCTCCAGCTTTAGCACCTTTTTGATACTCTTCTCCCACTAAAGCACAAGATGATTTCGTAATAGAGTCCTTTAAATAACCACCTAAAAAGGTTACTAAAGATATAGCAAGTACACTTATTAGAGCAATTATTAAAACATATTCTACTAAAGCTTGACCTTTATTGTTTAGTCTCATCATACATCACCTATTTTCCTACATTAATTTTATTATTTTTTTTGCCTATTGTCAAGATATAAAAAAAGATATAGAATAAGAATGGTGATATGATGTACTTAATAAAAAATAATGATAAAATAAAGATTAATAAAATAAACAAATTATTTGGTTTAATGTTTAGAAAAAAGCCTATTAAAGAAGGATATATACTTTATAATTGCAATGCTATTCATACATTTTTTATGAGACAAAATATAGATATAATAATAATAGATAAAAATAATAAAATAGTTTTAATAAAAGAAAATGTGAAAAAAAATAAAATAATAATTAAAAAAGAAGGAATACATACTTTAGAATTACCATTAGGTATATCAGAAAACTATAAAATAAATGACATAATAAAAATAATAGATTAACGTCTATTATTTTTATTAAACTAAATTAGATATAATTGTACAAATTTAATTATCAATAGTACCTTAAATACTAGAATAATAGTAAATATTATAATAATTGCCTCTTAGAAAGAAAAATTCTCAAGTACTATTTTTTTAACTTATCTCCTTTTAAACTATCAAATCTTTCAAGTAAGTTACCAGGTATAACTTTTTGTAATTGCTCATCATCTTTTTTATTATCCACTGCAATTGATATTAAGTCATCAAATAATTCAGTTTGATCCTTTCTCTTAGCTTTCCATAAATAAGAAGACAATGAACCAGGAATTGTATTAATTTCATTCACATAAATTTCCTTAGTCTTATCATTAATTAAAAAATCAATTCTAGCAACACCATTACCATCCAATACCTTAAATGTATTTATAGCGTATTCTTTCATATCCTCAATCATTTCTTTAGATATAATAGGTTTAGTTTTTTTATCCTTTTCTTGTATTTTAGAAAAATTATTCACATACTTTTCTTTAAAAGAATAAAAATTATCATTAGAATTTATTTCTTCAATTTCAGACACTTCAACTTTCTTATAATTACCTAATACACTTATATTTATCTCTTTTACATTATTTACTTTTTCTTCAACAAGAATCTTCTTATCATATTTCATAGTATTTTTAACTTTCTTGAAAAAATCTTTTTCATCTTCCGCTATTTCTATTCCAATACTAGAACCTAAACTAGATGGTTTAATCAATACAGGATATTTTAATTTAGACAATCTTTCTTGTACTAACTTTTTATCATTTAACTCAAAAGAATAAAACCAAGTATAATTAACTACTGGTATATTATTAAAACTCAATAATTCTTTTTGAATAACTTTATCTTGCCCTAAAGCTGCTCCTAACACACTAGGGCCTGCATAAGGCACACCAAGCATATTTAAATACCCTTGTAAAGATCCATCCTCCAAATATGCACCATGTCCAATTGGTACAATTATATCAATAACACATAAATTCTTTTTAAATAAACCTAATCTTTGCAACGCAAAGGACTTATCAATCTTAACTAAAGCTACTTTCTTAGCATATCTTTTAACCAAATCAATATCCCTAAAATTAATTATACTTTTCAAATGTTCCCCAGTATACCATGTATTATCTTTATCTATATATATAGGTATTATTTTATATTTATTTTCATCAGCATACCCCATTGCCTCAATTGCAGAAATAATACTTATTTCATGTTCAACACTTTTTCCTCCAAATATTACTCCTATATTTAATCTCATATCATTACTTCCTTCCTTTATTTTAGTATACCAAATAATATAGAATATAACAAATACTTTTTACAAACAAGTGTAAAGAAAAAACAAGTTAATTTTAAACTTGTCCTCCTTTTAATATGACTTTAAATTGATAACTCATATTGGATGAAGACTCAATTTTATGAGAACTTCCCCATACTCCATTATTAGCTTCACAAGTATCTTTAGTTGTATATGTTGAATCACTACATACACCATCAGAATCAGAAAGAACTAATTTAATTTCGTCCTCACTGCCTGTCACCCAAGCCTTAAGTACATATGAAACAGTTCCTGTTTTAGTAAAAGATCCATTATCTAAAACAAATTCATTAAAATACTTATTACTTGAAGTTCTATTCTGTAAACTAGATACTAATTCACCAGTATTAGCACTACCAATAATATATTCTTCTTTAGCAACACCATCTAAAACATATTTTTTAAGCAAATTAATCTTTACATCATCATTTGTAATACCCTCGTTTGAAATAAGCTCAAAAGCTAAATCATAATTAATCTGTGCATTCCCATTAATAATAGAATTAACATCAAAAGTATATGATTGATCATCAGGAATAGCACTACCAACTTCATCAGAAACAGGTTTTTGATCAGTTAAATTCATTGCACTCTCATTATCAAACTTTATTTCTAATCTACCAGAAATTATATGATTTTCCTTATTACCAATAAAATTAGCATAATAATATGCAAAAGTAGAACCTACAACTAACAAAAGTAACACAATAGTAGATATAATAACTATTAATTTTTCTTTTTTTGTTTCACTATTTTTCATAACAACACCCTACCTTCTTACTATTAAATAGTACTAAAAATATTCTAAAAAGTCAATAACCTTAAAAACATTTTATAAATACCAAAGTTTTTCATTATTCTTCCTGACTTCTTTTATAATTCCACTTCCAATACATCTATCCCCAATATATAAAGCACATACTTGTCCAGGAGTTACCGATTTAACTTTATCGTATGACACTAATAGTTCATTATCATTTAATTTAGTAATTTTTACTTTTACATCATTACTTCTATATCTAAATTTTGCACTACATTCTTTTAATTCTTCTTTATAATTAATTACTAAGCTATCTATTATACAACTGTCAGAATATAAATATTCATTATTATCACCAATTGCAACGTATAAAATATTTTTATCCAAATCTTTTCCTACGACAAACATTCTATCATCTGTTCCACCCACGTTAAGACCTCTTCTTTGACCAATTGTATAATGCATAAGTCCAATATGGTTTCCCATTTCTTCTTTTGTTTCTATATTTATAATCTTACCTGGTTGATTAGGAAGATAGTTACTTAAAAACTCTCTAAAATGTCTTTCTCCAATAAAACATATTCCCGTAGAGTCTTTCTTTTCAGCAGTTATTAGTCCATATTCGCTAGCAATTTTTCTTACTTCACTTTTTTCTAGATCTCCGACTGGAAACAATACATTTTCTAGTTGTTCACTAGTAAGTTGTGCTAAAAAATATGTCTGATCTTTATTTAAATCCAATCCTTTATATAAATTACCATCAATAAGCCTAGCATAATGACCAGTTGCTATATAATCTGCTCCAAGTTTTAAAGCCTCTTTTTTAAATAAATCAAACTTAATATATTTATTACACATAACATCAGGATTAGGAGTCCTACCTTTTTTTAATTCTTCTAAAAAATAAGTAAATACATAATCCCAATACTCTTTTACAAAATCAACCCTGTGTAATTCTATTCCTAATTCTTCACATACTTTTTTAGCATCATTATAATCTTGTTCTTGAGTACATATATTCTCGTTTAAAGTAGGATTACCCTTTATATCATTATTAATTAAACTATCCCAATTTCTCATAAAAAGTCCTACTACTTCATAACCCATATTTTTTAAAATGATTGCACTTACTGATGAATCTACTCCACCAGACATACCCACTACTACACGTTTCATTTATATCACCGCCTAAATTATACTACAAAATAAATAAAAAGTAAAAGAATATACTCTTAATACTTTTTATTATATTTATCACTTTATTCTCAAACACTTTTACTTGAATTAAAATCTTCTTTTAATATTTGCATATATATGCTGTCATGATAAATCCCCTCAAAATAGTGAGATTGTCTTCTTACACCAAGTTCTTTAAAACCACACTTTAAATAGCATTTTTTAGCACGTTCATTTGTTTTTAACAATTCTAACATAATATTATTAAGATTTAAATGATTAAAAGCATAATCAAGCAATAATTTAATTGCCTCAGTACCATATCCTTTTTCTCTTTCTTTTTTATTTCCTATCATAATACCAAGTGTTGCAGTTTTATTAATATGATCTATATTCATAAGAGATACATTGCCTATTAATTCATCATTAGATAGTTTCACTATTGAAAGATATACTTTATCATCTTTTCTTGATCTTTCTACAAAATCTTTTTCATCCTCAAGTGTAAAAACTTTACTATATTGGTCCAAATATTTAGATGTTTCATAGTCATTAATCCACTCAGTAAAAGAAATATAATCATCCTCACCAAATGGTGAAAGATAAATATTATTTCCTATTATTTTCTTGTAATGTTTCACTATTTTACCTCTTTTATATATAAATCTTTCAATTGATCCTCATCAACATAATTCGGAGCATCAGTCATTAAACAACTAGCACTAGTAGTCTTAGGAAAAGCAATAACATCACGAATGTTCTCAGTATTTGTAAGTAACATAGTTAGTCTATCAAGACCTAAAGCAAGTCCTCCATGTGGTGGAGTCCCATACTTAAATGCTTCAAGTAGAAAGCCAAATTTTTCATTTTTTTCTTTTTCAGTTAATCCAATTACCTCAAATATTTTACTTTGAAGATTTTTATCATGAATTCTTATTGACCCACCACCTGCTTCATATCCATTAATTACTATATCATAAGCATCAGATAAACACTTTGCTGGATCAATATTTAATAATTCAATATCACTATCTTTTACTTTAGTAAAAGGATGATGAAGAGCAACATATCTCTTTTCTTCTGTATCATACTCAAACATAGGAAAATCCACTACCCAAAGCATTTTATATTCATTTTTATTTATTAATCCAAGATCATTACCTAATTTTATTCTTAAAGCACCAAGAGATTGTTTTACTATATCATATGTTCCTCCCGATAATAACACAAGATCATTTTCTTCTAAAGAAAGAGCATTAATTAAATTATTTTGAACACTTAAATCCATAAACTTAATTATACTTCCATTTAATGTTTCGTTATATTTTAAATAAACTACTCCAGTACTTTTATATTTTTTTACAAAAAGATTCAAATTATCTAAATCTTTTCTTGAAAACTTATCACTAGCATTTTTAACTACTAAACAATTTACAATTTCACAATCCTTAAACATAGGAAATTCAGTATCTTTAAACATTTCAGTAACATCATTTATTTTCATATCAAACCTAAGGTCAGGTTTATCACTGCCATATAAGTCCATAGCTTTTTTATATGACATCCTCTCAAGAGGTAATTTAATATCTATTCCTTTTATTTCCTTAAATAATTTTTGCAATAATCCTTCAGTTACACTAATAACATCATCATGAGTAACAAAACTCATTTCCATATCTATTTGAGTAAATTCTGGTTGACGATCAGCACGTAAATCTTCATCCCTAAAACATTTAGCAATTTGAAAATATCTTTCAAAACCCGAAACCATAAGTAATTGTTTAAATATTTGAGGAGATTGAGGTAATGCATAAAACTTATTTTTATTTACACGAGATGGAACTAAATAATCTCGTGCCCCCTCCGGAGTTGATTTACATAGTATTGGAGTTTCTACTTCAAGGAAATGATTATCAGATAAATAATTTCTTGCTATCATACATATTTTATGTCTTGTAATAAACTTACTACATAAATCTTCTCTTCTAAGATCTAAATAACGATACTTTAGACGTGTTTCTTCACTTGCATTAGTATTATTATTAACCTCAAAAGGTGTATCAAGTGATTCATTTAAAACCTCTAAAGAAAAAACTTCTACTTCGATATCACCAGTTAAAAGATTAGGGTTTTTACTACTTCTTTCAATAACTCTACCAGATACTTTAATTACACTTTCATTCTTTAAAGATGATAATTCTTCAAAAAATACTTTTTCTGGAGATACTACTAATTGTATTATTCCACTACGGTCACGAAGATCAATAAATAACATTCCTCCAAGATTTCTTTTTTTGCTAATCCATCCATATAATTCTACTTCTTGATTAATATTTTTGATACTTAAATCAGTATTAAATATTTTTTTCATTCTATCATTCCTTTCAATAAAAAAACAGTTATATCCCAAGGGACGAATAACTGTTAATCCGCGGTACCACCCAATTTATTATATATAAAATATAATCTCTTTATTTATAACGGCAATCAACCGGCTTGTTCTACTTAATTCCTCAAGCACTCATGGTGTCTTTCATACTTAATTTTATACTAGTTTACACCAAACACTAGCTCTCTTAAATAATATTAAATATTACTCTTCCAATCAACGTTTATGTATAGATTATAAAATATTTTTAATTGATTGTCAAGACTGCATGAGCTCAGATAATATCATTATATCAATTACCTCTTTAAATATTTTATACTATAATACTTCAATATTATTGGCAATAACTTGATACTCATCAAATCTTCTTTCAACTCTACCAAACACTTTTATTATATCATTTCTTTTTATATTAGTATTTTTATATATATCAGGGAATAAAGTAATACTAACAATACCAGTATTATCACTACCATTTATAAAAGCCATATTATCCCCCTTTTTAGTAAGAATCTCTTTTATCTTATCTACATTTACTATAACAGTAATATTTTTATTATAATTTTCTTTTATACTTGATAAATCTATTATATTAGAATAATTTAGTTTATACTTTTCAGTCTTATGAGAAGTAATATAAATACCAAAGAGTTCTTTTTCTTTTTCAAGTATCACATCAATATCAAGTTCCTCATATAAATCTATATTAGGTTTAGGAATAATAGATTCACCTATTTCTTTAGTTAATTCAATATAATTAATAATGCTATCTATATTATTTAATAAAGTATTAATATTATAACCAAAACATTCTAAAGAATGAGAATATATTAAAGACTCAATAACTTTTTTATTATTTATTTTAGATATTGTCCTTTTCATAAAATCAAAGATATCTATAAAACCATCTTTTCGTTCTTCAACTATAAAATTTGATATAACTCCCCCAAGATTTCTAATACTAGCAATAGGAAACATTATTCCATCTTTAACTACTTTAAATTTATAGTCATAACTAAAATTAACAGATGGAGGTAAAATCTTTATACATAATTTTTTAATTTCATTAGTATACTCTTTTATTTTTACTTCACTGCCAATTACTCCCTTTAAAAGATTAGCATAAAAATACTTTGGAAAATAATACTTTAAATATGCCATTTTATAAGCTACTAAAGCATAAGAAACAGAATGACTTTTATTAAAACCATAATTAGCAAATTTAAGAATTAAATTAAAAACTTTTTCAGATGTTTCTTTACTATATCCATTATTAATAGCTTGTTCTATAAACTTATTTTCTTCTTGTTTTAAAATATCATACTTTTTCTTGCTCATAGCTCTTCTTAATATATCAGCTTCTCCAAGCGTATAATTAGCGAGTTTTTGTGCAATTAACATTATTTGTTCTTGATATATAATTATTCCATAAGTATCTTTTAATATTTCATATAAAGAATCATCTATATAATCAATCTTTTCCTTACCCTCTTTTCTTTTTATATAAAGTGGAATATTCTCAGCAGGACCAGGTCTAAATAAAGCAATTGCAGCACATAAATCATTAAAGTTTCTAGGCTTTAAATCCCTTAAGAATTTTCTCATCCCATCACTTTCAAATTGAAATATACCAGTAGTATCACCATTATAAAACAAAGACATAACCTTAGGATCATCAAGAGGAATCTTATTAAAATTAATATTAAGATTCAACTCCCTGTTTATATCATTAATAATATTATCAATAATAGAAAGATTCTTAATACCCAAAAAATCCATTTTAATAAGTCCTATCTCTTCAAGATATTCCATAGTATACTCAGTCAAATATAAATCATCACTATTATTTTTAATAATAGGAAGTATTTCATATAATGGTTTATAACTAATTACAATACCCGCAGCATGTATACTAGTATGTCTTTTACATCCCTCAACTTTATTTACAACATTATATAAAAGCTTAAATCTATCAGAACTATCAATTAGTTTATATATTTCTTTATCTCTTTTTACTAAATCTTTTAAACTCTCTTTAAAATTTAATCTTTTACATATATAATCTATATCCTTAACATCAATATTTAAAACACGTCCAACATCCCTTACTGCTTGACGTCCTCCAAGTGTACCAAAAGTAATAATTCCCGCTACATTAGATTCTTTATATTTACTTTTAACATATTTAATTACTTGTTCTCTTTTAGTATCAGGAAAATCAGTATCAATATCAGGCATAGTAATTCTTTGAGGATTTAAAAATCTTTCAAATAACAAGTTATACTTAATAGGATCAACTTCAGTAATACCCAAACAATAAGAAACTAGTGATCCAGCAGCAGAACCTCTTCCTGGACCCACCAATATATTATTTTGCTTTGCATACTTAATATAATCATATACTACAAGAAAATAATCTTCGAAATGCATACTTAATATAATATCTAATTCATAATTTAATCTATTTAAATATGTATCAGATACATTCCCATTAAGTCTTTTATACAGACCTTTTAAAGATAAGTTTTTTAAGTATTTTTTAGAATCAGAAACATCATATTTAGGCATATATAATTCCTTAGTAAAATTAATATCACATAAATCACATATTTTATTAGTATTATTTAAAGTATTAAAAGATATTCTATCTACTAAATCATCATACTTATATAAATAATTATTTTGATAATTAAACTCTATTCCATCAGAAATAGTTTTACCAGACTTAATCATATATACATATGGAAGATATTTATACTCATATTCATCTAGAAAAAGGGTTTTAGATACATATACTAAATTGTCTTTATATAAACTATAATTTAGTTCTTCATTAAAAGATACCCCAATAAATATATATTCAAAATATTCTTTTAAAGATTCATATAAAGAAGAACTAAATACTACACATATCAAATTATTACTATAAGTAATTAAATCATCGAAAGTAAGCTTTCTATCATTTTTAATATTTTCTATTCTTACAAGATTATGATATCCAATTTCATTTTCAACATATAAAAGTATATGATTATTATCAATAATAATATCTAATCCAATAATAGGTTTAATATCATTTTTATTCATTTTATTAATAAATTCCATAGTACCATATAAATTATCATCACATATCGCACAAGAAGTAATATTAAGTTTCTTTAACTTTATAATTAAATCATCAATCTTAATAAGACTATTAAGTAAACTATAATCAGTCTTAACATATAATGGTGTATACATAAATATTACCTCCTTTAATATATTTTATCATAAAAAGTTGACTTGTAGGAATAAAATATGATAGAATTATAGTGCTTATTAAAAAGGAGGGATTAATGTGGCTAAAAATTTATCAAATAGAAAACCTAATATGAAGAATCTTCGTCCAAATTGTTTAAAAAAGACTATTAAAAAACAAGGACTAAATTTACAAGTAGTAACTTTAGATAATGGAGAAAAAGTAAGAGTTTCAGTAAAAGAAGCTAGAACAATGAAAAAAGCTATTTAATTAATAAAAGAGATATCAAGTTGCAAATGATATCTCTTTTTTATTAGTCTAGAGTGCCGAAAACAAAGATACTAGAAGAGATGTTAAAGTTAGCAGTATAATCTAAATACTATTATTTCTGTTGATGATATTTTAAATGTAGACACAACATATATTATTATTTCTTTATTTTTTTATACTTACAATGTCACTACTTGAGCTCCTCTGAATTAGATTATTTGGTCTATAGTATTTTTCATATTATTTACTTCTTATTAAAAATACAACAAAAAAAGTACTTTTTCAAGCACTAATTCTTTTAATTTTATCAATATTATTATAATCATTTAATATATAAGATGCACTAACCACTATATCAACATTAGATAATTTATCTATAACACTATCATTTATTCCACCATCTATTTCTATTTTAGTAGAAACTTTTCTTTTTATTATTTCCTCTTTTAATTCATTTACTCTATCAATAGAATCTTCAATAAAAGTTTGCCCACTCTTACCAGGAACAACGCTCATTATTAAAACCATATTAATCTTATCTAAATATGGAAATATTTCTTTTACATCAGTACTAGGTTTTAAAGATACTCCAACTTTTAAACCATACTCTTTTATTTTATCAATTACTTTATCTAAATTCTTTATTTCATAGTGAACGGTTACATAATCAATATTATATAAATAAATCTTTTCTATATATTTTAATGGATTATTAACCATAAAATGAACATCATTCTTTTTAGTAGATAAATCCAGGTATGTAATCAATTCCTTAATAGAAAGATTCTTATTCTCTACAAATTTCCCATCCATAACATCAAAATGAATATAATCAGTATTAGTCATGTTCAATTCTAAAATAGTTTTTTTATAATCCTTATCACTTAAAAAAGATGTTGAAACTTCCATAATAACTACCTCTTTTCAATAAACTTTTTATAATTATCATATCTTGATTTCAATATATTCTTATTATTTTTTATTACACATTCTTTTTCATTAATATGCATACAATCTTTATAAGGACAGCTATAATTGTCAAACTCTATAAAAGAATCCCTTATTTGTTTATCACTATAACTACTCAAATCAATAGCAGAAAACCCAGGAGTATCAAGAACTTTACCATTAAATAATTGTACAAGAGTTACATATCTAGTTGTATGTTTTCCTCTTCCTAAAGCATCAGATATTTCATTTGTTTCAAAATTTAAACTCTTATCTAACTTATTCATAAGAGAAGACTTCCCCGCTCCAGTTTGACCCGTAAAAACAGTAGTTTTATTCTTAAACAATTTTTTTATTTTAAATAATTCTGTATTATATATAACTTTATATCCAACATGTTTATAATACTTTATTATCTTTTTTATCTCTTTGAATTCACTCTTAGTAAGTAAATCCTTCTTTGTCAAACATATTACTGGCTCTATATTATTTATATGACATATCACTAGTAATTTATCTAATAAATTAGTAGAAAAATCAGGTTTCTTTAAACTAGTAATAATAAATGCTTGATCAATATTTGCAACACTAGGTCTTAATAAATTATTCTTCCTTGGAAGTACATTTAATATATATTTATTATCCGCATCGAATAAAACATAATCCCCAACTTGGGGAGTTATGCTTTCATTCCTTAATTTTCCTCGCGCTTTACACACATATTCTTTATTATTATATAGTACAAAATAATCATTACTTATTATTTTTATAATTTGTCCTTGCATGTTTGCTCCTTATTCTGATTTAGTTTCAGTATTTACATCTGTTTTTGTTTCTTCTTTATCATCAGTATTTGTTTTATCATCAGTACTTGAAGTATCTACTCTTTTCTTAGCAATAGTTATTTTAAAAGTAGCCCCTTTAGTAATAACTGAATCCTTAGCCCTACTTTGATCAATAATTGTACCCTCATCATAATCATTAGTTTCTTGATACTCTTTTTTTAAGACAATTCCTTTTTCCTTAGCCCACTTTTCAGTTTCTTCAACTGTCCAACCTTCTTTTACTATATCAGGATATTTTTCTAATACTTTAGGTATATAAAGAGTTATTTTATCATCCTCAGTTAATTCTTCTCCCGCTTTCACAGATTGATCTATTATTTCTTGTTCATCATATTTCTTATCATCACTAACATCTTTTTCTTCAACTGTTACTGCTATACCAGATAATTCTAGTTTAGTTTTTACTTCTATATAATTTTTACCAGTATAGTCCTCAACTACTACTTTAGATATACCACTGGAAACAATGAGAGTTATTTTAGTGCCTTCTTTTATAAATCTACCAATTGATGGACTAGTATTTATTACTTTACCTTCCTCAATTTCTTTAGATGGTTCTTGTTTTAAATCAACATCCACTTCAAAACCTAAATCCTTTAATTTCTTTTCAGCTTCTGCTACTGTATAATTAGAAACATCAGGTATCTTTATATCATCTGGTTCAGTAAGTATTGGTAAAAAGACAAATACAAATGTTAATAGTAATAATAAAACCCCAAATACTATACCAAGTATTATTATTTTTTTATTTTTCTTTTCTTCTGTATCATCCTTTATTTGACTTACTAAACTATTATCAATATCACTTGAATTAGTAACAACTGAATTATCCTCAAGAATACCTTCGCTATATTTTAATTTTCTAACTGGTTCATTCAATCTGTCTTTATCCAAACAAGTAACTAAATCATCATGCATTTCATTAGCACTAGCATATCTATTTTTAGGATTTTTAGCAGTTGCAGTCTTTAATATATTTTCAATACTTTGAGGTATTTCAGGATACTCATCCCTAATATTTGGAAAAGGTTCTTTTAAATGCTTAAGTGCAATTTCCACAGCATTATCTCCACGAAATGGAAGAACTCCAGTCAGTAATTCATACATCATTATACCAAGAGAATAAACATCACTCTTTAAAGTAGCACCCTTTCCGTTTGCTTGTTCTGGTGGAAAATAATGAACAGACCCCATAGCAGAATTAGTTTGTGTAAGTTGTGTAGCATTAAGCGCCATAGCAATACCAAAATCTGTTATTTTTATTTCTCCATCATCTTTTATTAATATGTTCTGTGGTTTTAAATCTCTATGAATAATTAAATTATCATGAGCAGCACCCATAGCACTAGTAATTTGTAACATAATATCCACTACTTCATGAACAGTAAGCCTCTCTCTTTTCTTTAGTAATTGTTTTAGATTCTTACCTGGAACATATTCCATAACAATGTAATAATCACCATCATCTTCTCCAACACCATAAATTTGGACTATATTATGATGTGATAGTGAAGAAGCAGAAAGTGCTTCTCTTTGAAATCTTCTTACGAACTTTTCATCAGTTGCAAGATCACCACGTAATACTTTTATTGCAACTTGTCTTTTTAGTATATTATCAAAAGCAAGATAAACATTAGCCATCCCACCTTCTCCAATTGTTTTTAATATTTCATATCTATCATCTACTAATTGTCCTTTTACTATCATTTTATCAACACCCTTCTTATCTTACCATATAAGCAACCGAAATATTATCATTGCCGCCCCTGTTATTAGCTTTTTTAATTAGTTTAATAACTTTTTCTTCAATTGAAAGATTCTCAAGTAAAACATGTTCTATTTGTTCTTCCGTAAGCATAGTAGTAAGTCCATCAGATGATAAAACTATTCCTTCAATTTCCATATTACAATCAAAAATATCTATTTCAACTGGATCATTTATCCCCAGTGCATTCATCAAAATATTCTTTCTAGGATGATTTCTTGCCTCTTCTTTTGTAAGTTCTCCAGCACTAACAAGCAAATTAACTAAAGTATGATCATAGGTGACTTTATGCAATTTATCATCTTTCATAACAAATCCTGATGAATCACCAATATTTCCGAATAATATATAATCATTAGTAACAATACAAAGCACTAAAGTAGTACCCATTCCTTTGCTTTCTTTATGTTCATCTGTATATTTAAATATCAAACTATTTATTTCATTAACACTATTTCTTATCCATTCAACAGCATCCTGCTTAGTCATCTTAAAGAAACTCTCACTAAATCTCTTGCCTAGATAACTAATTGCAATTGAAGATGCAACCTCTCCTGCAGAATGTCCACCCATTCCATCTGCCACTGCCATAAGAGTAGCATTATCACTATTTGTAAGAACAATCACACTATCTTCATTATGATCTCTTACTAAACCAGTATCAGTTAAATAAAATGTTTCCATTCTATTCCTCCTTTTTAGATCTTAATTGACCACATGCTGCAGAAATATTACTACCGAACTCTCTTCTTATAGTAACATTTATACCTTCTTTTTTAATTATATCATAAAATTTCATAATTGTATCTTTTTTACTTCTTTTATATAAAATATTACTATTTTCATTATAGGGAATCAAATTAATATAACAATTTATTCCCTTAACAAGACTACATAACTCTCTAGCATGCTCTTCTTTATCGTTTATATCTCTTAATAATATATATTCAAAAGTAACACGACGATTAGTACTTGATACATACTCCTTAACAGCACCAATAAGTTCATCAAGAGAATAAGCTTTATTAATAGGCATTAAAAAGTTTCTTAATTCATCATTTGAAGCATGTAAACTAATAGCTAAATTAACTTGATATTTAAGCTTACTAAACTCATATATTTTTGGAACAATTCCACAAGTAGAAACAGTAATATGACGTGAACCAATATTAAGCGCTTTATGATGATTAGCAATTTTAATAAACTTTACTAAGTTATCAAAATTATCAAATGGTTCACCAATTCCCATAATTACTATATGAGTAATTTTTTCTTTAATTAACTCCTCAATCATCATAATTTGAAGTATCATTTCATAAGCATTAAGATTACGTACTTTTTTCCTTCTTCCACTCTCACAAAAACTACAACCCATATTACATCCTACTTGGCTAGATATACATAAACTAAGTCCATAATTATGTCTCATCAAAACACTTTCTATATGTTCTTTATCAGATAGCTTGAATAAAAACTTAGAAACATCTATATCTATTTCTTGGCTAACTATCTTAATTTTATCTATACAAAAAGAATTCTTAAGTAATAAGATAAGATCTTTACTTAGATTAGTCATTTCGTCAAAAGAAGACACCCTCTTATCATATAACCACTCAAATATTTGAGAAGTACGATACTTCTTTTCATTATTATTTATTAAAAATCTTCCTAATTCTTCATAAGTCAAATTATATATATTTTCCATATTTTTCCCTCAAAATAATTATATAAAAAAAGACACACTAAATCAAGTGTCTTATTTTCCATTTTTAGCGAGATTATACAATCTTTTTACTTCTTTAGGAGTCAACATTCTATACTCCTTAGAAGATAATCCATCAAGAGTTAAAAACGCAATTTGTTCTCTTTTTAATTTCAATACTTCATGATTAACTGCCTCAAACATCTTTTTAACTTGATGATTTCTTCCTTCATGAATTATTATTTCTACAATTGATGTATTTGTCTTTTTGTCATACTTTTTAACCTTTACTTTAGCCCTAGAAGTCTTAACACCATCAATTACTACACCCTTGCTAAGTTCTTCTATTTCATTTTTAAAAAGTATTCCTTTTATTTTAGCTATATATAATTTATCAATTTTATTTTTAGGATGCATCATTAAATTAGCAAATTCACCATCATTAGTAAGAAGTAAAATACCTGTAGTATCATAATCAAGTCTTCCCACAGGATATATTCTTAAAGTAGTATCAATCAAATCTGTAACTACCTTTCTTCCCTTCTCATCATAAGTTGATGAAACATATCCTCTTGGTTTATTTAATAAATAATAAACCTTATTCTCTTTAGTAATATGAGTGCCTTCGACTACTATATCATCATTTTTATCTACCCTATAACCTAACTCTGTAATAAGTTTACCATTCACAAATACTTCTTTATTTACTATTAATTCCTCAGCTTTACGACGTGATGTATATCCAGAATTAGCTATTACCTTTTGTAATCTTTCCATAAAATCACCCAAGTTAAGTATACATATTTTTCTTTAATTAGTCAAAGATTTTTACAAAGAAGTTCTTTATACTAGAAAATATATTTATTTTTTCTTTTATTTCATATATTCTTTCTTGATGTATTAACTCTTTATCTAAATATACTTTTATATCTTTATTATCTTTATTTATATTAATAGTAAAATTTATTTTATTTAACTCATCATTACTTAGTGGATATATAAAATCGTTTTTAATATATAATTTATCATCTTCATATTTAGAATTAAAATCATTTTTATCTAATAATTTTACATTTTTATACTTATCAAATATTTCGTTATATAAACTTATATGAGTATCATAATCATATTTATTATTCACCGAAGCAATAACTATATTTAAATCATTATCACTAGCACTGGAAACCAAAACTCTTCCAGCATCTGGAGTATACCCTGTCTTACAACCCGTTTGTTTATCATACATATTTATAAATTTACATCTATTATACCAATCATATATCTTATTAGTACTCTTAGTAACATAGTGATTAGTCCTTATTATTTTTCTAAATAAATCATTCTTATATGAATAAGCATAAATATACGAAAGCTCTTTCATTGTAGAATAATTTTTAGTATCATCATCTAACCCAGTAGGATTTTGATACACAGTATCTTTCAAACCTAATAATTTAGCTTTTTCATTCATTAATCTTATAAAGTTAGATTCCCCACCAAGATACTGTGCTATAGCAGTAGCAGAATCATTACCGCTTCTTAAAAGAAGTCCATATAAAAGATCAAGCATTAAAATACTTTCATTTGGTTCAATATATATATTAGAACCATACATTTTAAGTATCTCATTATTTACTTTAACAATATCAGTAGGATTAGAATTCTCTATTGCCACTATCGCAGTCATTATCTTACTAGCAGAAGCAATAAGCCTTTTTTCATCAGAATTTTTACTATAAAACTCCCTTTTAGAATAAATATCCATCGCATATAAAGATTTAGAATCAATTGATACTGCATTAACATTAAAAGGAATAAGTAATAAAATAAATAATATTACTAAAAATAATTTTTTCAAAACTATCACCAATAAATAATATGAAAAATACAAGTAAATATACACTTAATAAAATAAAACTATAAACAAAAAAACAAGTATTAACTTGTTATTTTATTGGAACAATTTTTTCTTTTCCACCCATATATGGTTGTAACACTTTAGGTATATTAATTGAGCCATCCTCATTATAATTATTTTCTATAAAAGCAATTAAACCCCTTGGAGAAGCTAAAACAGTATTATTTAAAGTATGAACATAATAAGTACCATCTTCTCCTTTTGTACGTATTCCAAGTCTTCTTGCTTGAGCATCTCCAAGTGTTGAACAAGATCCTACTTCAAAATACTTTTGTTGTCTTGGACTCCATGCTTCAACATCACAAGATTTAACCTTTAAATCTGCCAAATCACCTGAACAACATTCTAGTGTTCTAACAGGAATATCAAGACTTCTAAAGAATTCTACTGTATATGACCACATCTTATTATACCAATCCATTGAATCTTCTGGTTTACATAAAACAACCATTTCTTGCTTTTCAAATTGATGAACACGATACACTCCACGTTCTTCAATTCCATGTGATCCAACTTCTTTTCTAAAACATGGAGAATATGAAGTAAGAGTAATAGGAAGAGTTGTCTCTTTTACAATTTGATCTTTAAATCTACCAATCATACTATGTTCTGATGTACCTATCAAATATAAATCCTCATTCTCTATCTTATACATCATTGCTTCCATCTCAGTAAAAGACATAACCCCAGTTACAACATCACTTCTTATCATAAATGGTGGAATACAATAAGTAAATCCCTTATCAATCATAAAATCTCTTGCATAAGAAAGCATTGCCGAATGAATCCTAGCAGCATCTCCCATCAAATAATAAAAACCGTTTCCACTAGTTCTACCACTTGATTCTTTATCTAAACCATTAATACTTTCTAATATATCAGCATGATATGGTATTTCATAATTTGGAACAACAGCTTCTCCAAACCTTTCAACTTCAACATTAAAGTTATCATCTTTACCGATAGGCACACTATCATCAATTATATTAGGTATAATCATCATTTTTTCTTTAATTTCTTTTTCTAATTGTTCTTCTTGTTTTTCAAGAAGATCCATTTCATCAGAATATTTAGAGATTTCTTTCTTTATAACTTCTGCTTCATCTTTTTTACCCTCACGCATAAGATTCCCAATCTCTTTAGCTTTCTTATTCTTTAAAGAACGTAAATCATCTCCCTTTTTCTTACAATCACGGAACTTCTTATCCATATCATAGATTAAATCCACTACCTCAAGCTTTTCATCCTGAAATTTCTTTTTAATATTTTCCTTTACTAAATCTTTGTTATTTCTTATTAAATTAATGTCTATCATAATATCATCTCCTTCAAAATAAAAAGAATGGTAAGGAGTCATATAGACGGTACCATCCTTTGTTTAACTTAATTTAATAACGGCATAAACCGGGAATAATTAATTCCACTTTAAAAGTAGATTCATAAAAGATTACTAAAAGTTTCCACCAACCACTTTCTCTCTAATAAGTAATTACTCTTATTACTTGTCTTTTAATAAACGCTTTATGTATTAATTTTAGCAAATATTAATAACTTTGTAAATAGTTTTTGAAAAATACCATTGTATAAAAGAAAAAAGATAGAATACTCTATCAATTTTTAGTACAATTTATAGTTTGAGTCTTTTTACAAACACTGCCATCTTTTGTATAACCAGATGGACATACTTTAGTAATTGTAGTACTAGTAGTTTTAACACACCACATAAATGCACCACCAGTTCCATCAAGTTCAGTATACATGTAATCAGAACTACTATTACATTTCCAATTACCATTGACATCATTAGTAGCATGATATTTACTACTACTCAAACACTTTCCATTCTTTAAACTATAACCACTAGGACAAGTAGTCTTACTAATCATATTAGCAGTAACAACTTTAGTACACTTACTTCCATCCTTATTAGGAGTACAATCCTTTGGACAAGTATATGGCTCGACAAATACAGCCTTCAAAGTCATATCCTTAGTAACTATAGTATCCATCTTAACAACATTCCCATCTTCATCGATCCAACCCTTAAATACATAACCATCTTTCTTAGGATCAACTGGTAAAATAATAGTTTTACCTTCTTCAATGATAATATCCCTTATACTAGAACCATTATCAACATCAAACTTAATAGTAAAAGTCTTAACATCCTTTTTAATCCAATAAATCCTTAAAGTCATATCTTTATCTATTATTGTATCATCAGATATAAAATTATTATTTTCATCAACCCATCCACCAAAAATATAATCATCCTTGTCCGCTACAACGGGTAATAATAATTTCTTTCCCTTTTCAATAATTTCGCTACCAAGTTCTTCATCATCAACAAATTTCACAGTAAATGTTTTTACATCATTCTTAACCCAAACAGCCTTTAACTTAACATCATCTTTCATTATAGTGTTCTTAAGAACCACCTTATCATTAATAGTCCAACAAGAAAACACATAACCATCCTTCTTAGGATTTTCAGGCAATTTAATCTTTTCATTTTCTTTTACTGAAACCTCAGTAATATTAGTACCCCCATCAGTATCAAATACAATAGTAAATGTTTTTTCTTTTAGAAACAACAAGTAAATCACTAAAAGAATAAGTAAAATAAATATTAGTATTAAAGCAATAACACCTATTTTCTTCTTCATATATTCCTCCTTATATAATATAAGTATATAACAAAAAAATACAATTATCAACACTTTTTATATTCTAAATCACTCGATTACTTATACCTTTTATTATTAAAATAACCAGATAAAAACTTCTCAAGAATATTCTTAATAAAAACTATAAAAATAATAAAAACAAATAAAATCAATAAGATCCCAAAAGCAATAGCTCTATCATCTTTACTTTGTAATAAAAGTAAACCAAAATATGTTAATCCTACAACTACAACAATTAAAAATAATAATATTAACAATATAAGCGGAAACCTTATCCATTTGTTTATCTTTTTATTCTTAGTAACTTCTAAACCAGCATCAAATAACAAATCTATCATTAATTCAATTAATATATCCATAAAGACCACATCCTTTTTCTATATTATATCATTACTATTAATATTTCAAATAATAATTAATAAATTCCTTAGTACCTAAAAGTTAATATAAGTATAACAAAAAAGTCATAATTACTTCAAAAGTTA
>JAEDJI010000044.1 GCA_016296435.1 Bacilli bacterium
CTAATGATAGAATTAGATTTTTAGAAAAGGAACTTGATAGAAATTATCAAAATGGAAGAATATTATATTTACAAAAAATTATCAGAAAGAAAAATGAAATAATAGAAAATTTAAGAGAAGATAATATTAAATTGATGAAAAGAGGTAAATAAATGAATAGAGAAGATTATTTTAAATATTATATTCAAGGTTCAGACCATTATTTAATACCAAAAGGTGTATTTGATGAGTTGTTTAACGAATTAGTTAGTTGGAGAGAAGAAAGCAAAGAACTAAAAGAAAGAATAAACAAAGCAGTAGAATATATAAGAAATGCTTATGTAGAGGTATTGAAATATGATGATGAACCGAGCGAAACAACCAGTTATGAAATAGTAACAGTTGATTTATTAAAAATATTAAAAGGAGAGTGGAATAAAAATGAGTGAACAAGAAAAAGTAATTAAAAAATTAGAAGAAATGACAAAAAATTATAGTTTAAATAGTGAAGATTTACATTATGCTATTATACTTTATTGTTTAATAATTAATTTACAACAAGAAAACAAACAACTAAAAGAAAATTGGAATAAGTTGAAAAAAGAATTAAAAGATAAATTTAAAGAATATAGATATGTTGAAGATGAGTGTTTGAGAACTATGGCACAAGAAGATGATAGTATTTTATTTTCAATGAGTTGTATAGAAAAAGGTGATAGTAATGACTAAGGAAGTAATACAAAAAGCAAAATCACAAATAAAAAATAAGTGGTTTGAAACTAAAGAAGATGAATTAGACATGTCACTAAATATAATTGATGATTTACTATTAGAAAACAAAAAATACAAAGAAGTAATAGATAAAGCAATAGAATATATAGAAAATGGAGATTTATTATATTTAGCAAGTAAATGCTCAATTATTTATAAAGATAATATTGAAATTGTCGCTATATGTGAAAGATTAGAAAATTTATTAAAGATATTAAAAGAGGTGGAATAATGAATAATATACCAGTTATTACTGATAAAGAAGAATTATACGATAAATGTGAAAATATGGAACAATTATATGATAAATATTATTTACCTTTATTAGTTAAACATTTTAGTAAAGTTTATCAACTAGAACAAGAAAACAAAGAATTACAAGAAAAGTTAAATAAAATAATGGAAATAATAGAATTAAATCAATATAACTTTGGTTATCAAATAAAAGAAGAAATATTAAAAGGAGTGGAATAAAATGAGTGAAGAAGAAAGAACAAAAACATTAATTAATAATATTAAATTAAATATTAATGAACAAAATGTATATGAATTTGGTTTATGTGTTGAACAATGGAAACAAATACTTGACTATATAGACCAATTACAACAAGAAAATCAAAAATACAAAGAAGTAATTGATAAAGCAATAGAATTAAATAAACAAGTTATAAAAGATACAAAAGAATTTTATAGACCAACAAAAGATATAATTTATTCTGGAGATACACTAATAGATATTGCTGAACAAAATTTAAAAATTTTAAAAGAGGTGGAATAAATGATTTGTGGATTTGGCTTAGGGTGTTTATTAGTATTGTGGGTGATAAGTGTATGTTAGTTAAAACAGATTATAAAGATAGAAACAACTCAATATATAAATGTGATATGTGTGATAAAGAGATTAAAAATAAACATATTACGAGATATCAAAAATATGTATATTCTAATAAATCAAGATATTCAAGATTCGCGAATATAGATAAATTTGATTTATGTCCTAGATGTGAGAAATATTTACAAAGGATGATGATTAAAATGAAAGAAAAAATTAAGGAGAGTGAATAAATGATAGATATATTAATTGCATTATTAGCAATATTAGTTGCATTTTTAGGAATGTTGCTTGATATTGTTGCTTGTGGAATTCTTATAGGAATTATCCTAGCTGCATTAGGAATACCTATTTATATAATTATATATTTAATATCATTATTATTTTAGAGCAAAGGAGAGTGAATAGATGAATAAAAAAATACATGAATTATTAAAAATAAAAAATAATGAAACTACTATTTTTACTAATAAAGTATTAAAAATGATAGATGATTACATAAATGAATTAGAAGCTTATAAATATAATCTGGATCGTGATTATTTAAGATTAGAAGAACAAATAAAAGAATTAAATAAATAGAAAGGTTTATGATTTTATGAAAGAAATAAAAGTATTATATAGAAAGCCAGTGGAAGCAGAATATAAACAAATAAAAGTATTTGATAATTTAGACGATTATTTAAAAGTATATAATGGTGGCAAAGATTTTGTCAGAACAGGAATAGGTAATTGGAAAATGTTAAAAAACGGAGATGAAACTTATTATTCAAACTTCTTAAATTATGACGATTTATTTTTAACAGAAAGTTGTTATTTTGAAATGCTAAAATATAGCAAAAAAACTTTTAAATTATACGAACGAGATTTATTTAGAACTCAAAAGCATAGCAACACTAGATTTACCGGCGATTTAAGTTCGGTCGAAGATGTCATTGATTATATGAATGATGAAAATAGAAGCTGGCTACCACAAATTTGCAAAGAAATTGATGAAGAAATCATCAGAATAAATATAGAAATAGAAGTATTGCAAAACAAGATTTCAAATTTAGAAAAAGATAAGGAAAAATTATACGATGAAGATTACTTAATATCCAAAATAAAAGTTGAATATACATTCGATAGCCAACTTTATAAATCAATTAAAAACAGTATTAATCAATAAAATCATTTTAAAGGTATTTTAAGACACTTTTTATCAAAATGGTATAATTATACTAGAAAGGTGTAAAAAGTGTCTCTATGAGACTAAAAATGGCAAATAAGAGCATATTATGAATTAATTAAATTAAGAATGCTTCAACAAGTATAAAAATCAAGCACTATTGAGATAAAAATAGTCTAGAGGTATAAATTATCAAGAAAGATATTTATTATTTGCTAGAGTTTAATATTTTAGCACTATTGGAGTAAATAGAAGGGATTTGATAAAATGAATAATATAAAATTTACTATTTGTATGAAGAAAAGAGGGAAATAATAAAATGATAAAGGAAAGGATTGAAAAGGTGGAAAATGAGTAAATTAAAAGTTTTAGAATTATTTTCTGGCATAGGTGCTTGTTCAAAAGCACTTGAAAAATTAGGGATTGATTATGAAATAGTAGATGCGGTAGAAATAGATAAATACGCAGTTAAATCATTTAATGCAATACATAATACTAATTTTGAACCACAAGATATTACGACATGGGATAAAGATATTGAAGTAGATTTAATAATGCACGGATCACCATGTCAAGATTTTTCACTTGCAGGTAAGCAAGCTGGAGGAGATAAAGATAGTGGTACTCGTAGTAGTTTAATGTATGAAACAATTAGAATTGTTGAAAAACTTAGACCAAAATATGTGATATGGGAAAATGTAAAGAACTTATTAAGTAAAAAGCATAGACACAATTTTGATGCTTATTTAAAAACAATGGAGCAACTAGGATATAAAAACTATTATCAAGTTTTAAATGCTAAAGATTACGGAATACCACAAAATAGAGAAAGAGTATTCACTATTAGTATAAGAAATGACATTGATACATTATTTGAATTTCCACCTAAGCAAGAACTTAAATTAAAGCTTAAAGATATGTTAGAAGATGAAGTTGATGAAAAATATTATTTAAGTGATAAGATGATTCAATATATAACTGCTGATAACGAGAAGTGGACAGGTAATAATGATAAAAGCATTATTAATAAGAGTATTGCTAGTGCAATAAATACAGGTGAAGGTTCAAGAAGATGTGATGCAAGTAATTATATATCAAATGAGTTGAAAGAAAATTTTAATTTAAAAATAAAAAACAACACTAAAAAAGGTTATTTAGAAGCAGTTGAAGGTGATGGTGTTGATGTATCAGGAAGAATGCAATGGCATAGGGGAACAGTACAAAAACAAATAATCCAAACAATTAATACGAGTCAAGATTATGGAGTAGTAGTTAAAGATGTTAGAAATATGAAAGAAAAACTTTGTGATGAATTAGTTGAAAGTGGACTGTTAAATGATGGCACAGTAATAAATCATTCTTATACAAATGGATTATGTGGCAAAAACAAAAACTCAAGACAAACATTAGAAGATTACATAGAATCCAATAACGGTGTTATGCCTTGTGTAACTACTAGACCAGATACAATGGGTATTGCAGTAGGAGGAACTAAACTGCAAAGAGAAGTGTGTAATAAAGCAATTGAAAAAAACTTAGTAGAACCAAATGATGTGATTGAATATACATATTCAAATGCGAGATTAAAAGAACTAGATAATAATACAATCAGAAAACAAAATAAAGCAGATAACCAAATTATGAGTACTTTGGTAACTAAACCAGATAAATTAGGTGTAGTTGTAAAAAGTGTTTATAGTGATTTAGAAAAACAACTATTCACTGAAGATGGGAACATTAAAAGATATATAAATAGTGATGTTGTAGATGAATTTAAAGAAGGTCAAATGGCAACTACAAGTTTTCCTAATGGATATGGGCATGGACCAAGAACACATGATGAAAGTATATGTTTAAATTGTATTGATAAACCATCAGTCAAACATAATTTAAGAATAAGAAAATTAACTCCAAAAGAGTGTTGGAGATTAATGGGTTTTGATGATGAAGATTTTGAAAAAGCATCTAAAGTAAATAGCAATAGTCAACTTTATAAACAAGCAGGAAATTCAATTGTAGTAAATGTGTTGGAAGCAATATTAAGGGAGTTATTGAAAAATGAATAATCTTATAATTTGTGATACTCGTGAAAAAGGGAATAAGAAGATTCTTGAATATTTTGATAAAGTAGGACAAGATTATATCATATCAAAACTTGATGCAGGTGATTATATGCTGTATAAAGACTATACTACAATTATCG
>JAEDJI010000007.1 GCA_016296435.1 Bacilli bacterium
TAGTAAAGAAAAAAGATTAATTTACATCAATCTTATTAAAATATTTCTTACACTCATCAGTAACAATTCTACCACGAGAAGTTCTTTTGATATAACCAATTTGTATTAAATAAGGTTCATACATATCCTCAATTGTAGAAACTTCTTCACCAATCGCAGTAGCTAAAGAATCAATTCCAACAGGACCACCGTTAAACTTTTCAATTATTGTAATTAGAATTTCTTTATCAGTTTCATCAAGCCCTTTAGCATCTATCTTTAATCTATCAAGTGCCTTATTAGTAACATCTAAATCAATATAATCCATCTTATCAACAAGAGCAAAATCTCTTACTCTTTTAAATAAATTATTAGCAATTCTTGGAGTACCTCTGCTACGAGAGGCAAGTGTATAAGCCGCTTCATCAGTAATGACCATATCAAGCACTTCACTAGTTCTCTTAACAATATCAGTAAGTTCTTCAACTGAATAATACTGAAGCTTATTAACTATACCAAACCTATCACGAAGAGGAGATGTAAGATCTCCGGCACGTGTAGTAGCACCAACTAAAGTAAACGGAGGTAAATCAATCTTAATATTTCTAGTCTGTCCATCAGTACCAATAATTATATCAAGACTAAAATCTTCCATCGCTGGATAAAGTATTTCCTCAATAAATCTAGGCATTCTGTGTATTTCATCAATAAATAAAACATCTCCAGGTTCCAAAGTAGAAAGTATGGCGGCAAGATCTCCACTTTTTTCAATCGAAGGACCACTCGCAGTCTTAATATTAACCCCCAACTCATTAGCAATAATATACGCCATAGTAGTTTTACCAAGTCCTGGAGGACCATATAATAGCACATGATCCAGAGCTTCCCCTCTCATCTTTGCTGCTTCAATAAATACCTTCATATTTTCTTTCACTTCAGATTGTCCAATATATTCATCAATAAGTCTAGGTCTTATACTTTTTTCAAATTCATCCATAAAACTACCTCCTTAATGTCTTAGCAATACTCTTAAGATCAATTTTCTTAACTCTTTCTAAATAACAACTTCCGCAAAGAGGAGCATACTCTATATTAAATGTTCCATCAATAACTATTTCCTCTCCATCAGTAACAAAATTATCACCAACTTTTCTGCCAACATATCTAGCAATCTTACCGCATGAGCATAAAGTAGTAAGTTCTTCTAAAACATCGGCAATCTCAAGAAGTCTTTTACTACCCGCAAAAGATTCCATTTTGAAATTAATGCGAAGTCCATAACATATTACAGGTATATCACAAGCCTTAGAAATTAAAAACAACTCATCAACCTGATTAATAGATAAAAACTGAGCCTCATCAACTAAAATACAACTAATATCACTAAGTTTTCCCTTTAATATATCTAAAATGTTATCAGAATACAAAATTAAATAATCAGCCTTTCTCTCTAATCCTACTCTTGAAGAAATACAATCTCTACCCTTACTATCAATCGCAGGTTTAATAACAAGAACCTTATAACCATTTTCTTCATAATTATGAGCAGTTCTTATCAAATCAATACTCTTACCAGAATTCATAGTAGCATGTTTAAAATGCATCTTTGCCATAATATACCTCCTTATTTAAGCAACAACTTCAAAGCATCTTTTACTTGTTCTTCAATGCTCTTATCACTAGAAATTTTATTGATAATACCTTTATAATCCTTTTCTTTATAACCAAGTCCCTTAAGAACATCAATTAATTCTTCTTTAGTATCAACAATATCCGCTCTAACAACACCAAGTTTACCCTTTAAATCAAGTATTATCTGTTTAGCAACACGTTCACCAATCTTAGGAAACTTAGTCAAATATAAAACATTTTCTCTTTCAATAGCATCAACTATTCCATTAATACTACCAGTAGCAAACATAGGAAGAGCAATCTTAGGTCCAACTCCCTTAACACTTATAAGTTTTAAGAAAAGTTCTCTCTCATCAATAGATCTAAATCCAAACAAACTATGTTCATCCTCTTTAATTTGTTGGTATAAATATACTTTTACTTCTTCATCAATCATATAAGAATAAGGATTAGCAACATATATTTTATAACCAATATTATTAACCTCTAAAGTAATATAAACAGACTCTTGTAAAGTCACTTTACCAATCATATAAGAATACATTATATCCCTCCCAAGATATTATAATAAAAATCAAATAAAACTACAACTTCATAGGATTAAAATCAATCTCTACTTTAACACTCTTATTATTAAAATAATGTTCATTAATTTTAACCAAATCTGAAACAATTTTATTCTTATCTTTGTACTTAAGTATTATTTGAAAATGATACTTATTATTAACCTTAAACATATTACACATCGAAGGTCCTAGTACAATACAACCATTATTCTTTCTAAGAAAAGAACTAAGTTTAATACTAACCTTACTTGAAATATCATAATCAGAAGAAATAATTCTAATCAAACATATATAAAAATATGGAGGATATCCAAGTTTATTTCTAATTTTCATTTCTTCATTATAAAAACCAATATAATCATTACTCTTGGTATATGAGATAGCATAATGATCAGGATTAAAGGTCTGAATTAAGACAAGACCATGTTTATCCCCTCGACCACTTCTTCCCGCTACTTGATTTAAAAGTTCAAAAGTATTCTCACTACTTCGATAATCAGGAAAATTAAGACTAATATCAGCATTAATAACTCCAACTAAAGTGACATTCGGAAAGTCAAGACCCTTAGCAATCATTTGAGTGCCAACTAAAATATTGTAATCTCCTCTGGCGAATGATTCTATTATATTTTTATGAGAATTCTTACCTGTAGTAGTATCAATGTCCATCCTAACAATTCTAGCACCATTAATCAAAGGTTCAAGTTCCATAACAACTCTTTCAGTACCAATTCCCATATCTCTATATGGAATATGACAATTAATACATTCATCATTTTTTCTTTCAGCATATCCACAATAATGACATCTAAGCATATTAGAACTTTTATGATACGTTAAAGATATATCACAATTCGGACACTTTTTAACATCCCCACAACTAGGGCAACTTACAATTGAAGAATATCCTCTTTTATTCAGAAAAAGTATTACCTGTTCATTTTTATCTATCCTAGACTGAATCTCAGAAATAAGTAATGAAGAAAAATATCCATTAGATTTTTTAAACTCTTTATTCATATCAATAATTTCTACAGTTGGCATATTTAAATTATATCTATTTTTTAAACAAAGTAACTTGTAAACTCCCTTTTCTGCTCTTGCAAAACTCTCTAAAGAAGGAGTAGCAGAACCTAAAATCAAAGGACAATTATGATACTTAGCTCTCCATTTAGCTATATCAATAGCATTATATCTAGGATTATTATCTTGTTTATAAGTACTAGAATGTTCCTCATCAACAATAATGACTCCAATAGAGGAAAGTGGTGCAAAAATAGCACTTCTAGCACCAATAATTATATTAACCTTTCCTTCCCTAATCTTACGATATTCATCATACTTTTCTCCATCGGAAAGACCACTATGTAAAACAGCAATATTAGAAAAACAAGAAGTAAATCTCTTAATAATCTGAGGAGTAAGGGATATCTCAGGAACAAGCACAATAGCACACTTGCCCTCCTCTATAACACGCTCAATAAGTTTCATATAAATATTAGTCTTACCACTACCAGTAACACCATAAAGTAAATAAGTATTATAAGTATCAAGTAAAATATTAGACAACACATTTCTTTGTTCTTCATTCAAATTAAAAGAAATCTTATCAACATCATCATGAACTAATCTATAAACCTCACGTTCAATTACTACAAGAACACCTTTATTAATAAGTGTCTTAACGCTACTTGAAGACACCATATCCAAATTTTTCTTTAATACAATAGAATCCTTAAGTAAAATATCAACAATCTTTTGTTGAAGACTATTAAACTTATAACTAGATAAATTGACATCATTAAGTTTAATATATTTATCTTTTTTCAAAGAGACAGAGCTTTTTTTCTTAGCCTTATAAGCAAGAGGTAACATACATTGATAAGCAGACATCAGACTACAAAGAGTTTCAGTCTTTATATATTGACCAAGTAATAATAACTCCTCATTTAAGACAGGAATATCATCAATAACTCTAATAATAGACTTAAGTTCCATATTACCAGGATTAGAATAGACTTTAAGAACAAATCCCTCTAAAACTTGTTTTCCAAAAGGAACCTCTACCCTTACACCAACTTTAATAGGAACATCAACCTTATAAGTAAAAGTCTTATCAATAAAAACATGAGAAAGTTCTACTAAAACATCTGCTACCATGATAACACCTCCAGTAATTTAAATATAGCAAAAATAAAAATCAAAGTCAAGATAAAAAGTACATTTGTTTGTAATTAAAAAAAGAAAAAACTATTTTAAACTTAAAACAATTTCCTTTCTTTTTTCTTCATCAAGTGCTCTATAAATGATTCCGCAAGCATCAAAAAGTCTTTTAGAAGCAATAACCTCATCAGTATTACTATACTTATCAGATAAATATATAACTTCTTTAATACCAGACTGAATTATTTCCTTAGCACATTCATTGCAAGGAAATAGATCAACATAAATCTTTGCATTAATAAAATCCCTACGATTACCTCTATAATTTAGAATTGCATTTCTTTCAGCATGCACTACATATAAATATTTAGTTTCAAGAGGATGACCTTCTCTATCCCATGGAAAAACATCATCATCAAATCCATTCGGAGTACCATTATAACCAATTGATAATATTCTATTATCCTCACTAACTATACATGCACCAACTTGTGTTGATGGATCTTTACTTCTTTTAGCACTAAGCTTAGCAACAGCCATAAAATAAGTATCCCAATCTAAATAATCTAATCTTTTATTAGACATAATAACACCTCAAATATATTTTATATAATAATAAGTAAAAAGTAAATAAAAAGATTTGAACATAAAGACTAAATAAAAGTACCTATTAAATATAAATAGGCACTTATCATCTAAAACTATTTTAGAAATACTTAGTTTTAAATTAATATTTCTTTTTTAATATATATTTTTTATATTTCAAAACACTAATTCCATAACTTTTCTGGGTAAACTCCGTCTTTTATTTTATTTTCTATTCCCTTTACTACATCTTCTTTATCTTCTTTATAAGTAACACCATAAGTTTTTTCACTAGTTGAATAAACTTTTACTTTGCAATCTCCTCTTTTAATGCAATTAAAAACTACACTAGGTAAAAAAAACTCATCACAAGATAAATCACTATTGTCAAGGAAATCTTTAAAATCTCTTACAACGTAATTAATAAAATTTTTTTTAAAGCCAAATAAGTTCATTGATACTAAAGTATTTCTATCAATAATTGAAACATCTCCGTTTATCATGCTAGTCTTACGAATCTTATCATCCACTAATTCAATAACTGACTCATCGATACCTTTTAAATACCCATCTTCTACTTGGCAAACACCTCTTTTAACACTACCATTCAAAGTAATGGTATTACATACTTTATAAGCGACCATTGCATACTCATTACAAGAAGTATTATCAAGAGCTTCACTAAGCACTCTAAATGCATCGTAACCATAAAAATCATCAGCATTTATAACTGCAAAATCTGTATCTATCAAATTTCTAGCAGAATATATAGCATGAGCAGTACCGAGAGGTTTAATCCTATCATTAGGAACACTATATCCTTTTAAAACATCATCAAGTTTTTGAAAAGCATACTCTACTTTAATATATTTAGATACTCTATCTCCAATCTTTTCTTTAAAAAGCTCATAATTTTCTTCCTTTATTATGAACACTACTTTATCAAATCCTACTCTTTTAGCATCATAAATAGAATAATCAGTAATAAGTTCTCCATTCGGACCAAAACTTTCTATTTGTTTTAATCCTCCATACCTAGACCCCATTCCTGCGGCCATAATAACAAGTGTTTTTTTCATTTATTTATCCTCCTAATACTTTTATGATTCTTAAGTAATTTTTTAATACCTATACCATTCTTAAATGCTACAGTTATTATTGTCTTAGAAACCTCAATAACAACACCTATACCATAGGTATCATGTTCTATCTTATCTCCATAAGTATACTCTTGATCACTATCATACATCTTATTTTCTTTCTTAATTGCCTTTAATTCTTCTTTGTTGTCAAGTTCTAATAAATCATTATCTATTTCATTAATAAATCTACTCTTAATACCAATCTGATCTATACCATATATTCTTCTTTGCTTGGCCCAAGTAATATAGAGTTTCTTTTTAGCACGAGTAACTGCTACATACATAAGTCTTCTTTCCTCTTCCTGTTCCTCTTTTGAAAAAGAATTCTTATGTGGAAACAATCCTTCTTCCATACCTACTAAAAAAACATATAAAAATTCTAATCCCTTAACTGAATGAACAGTCATCAAAGTAATTCTATTAGGATCATCCCTATATTCTTCAATATCACTAACAAGACTTACTTCAAGTAAAAAATCTTCCAAAGATATTATACCACTCTGTTCTTCAAAAGTTCTAGTAACTGACTTAAACTCTTCTAAATTCTCAAGTCTTATGTCAGCCTCTAAAGAATTTTCTTCTTTTAAAGAAGCTCTTAGTCCACTCTTTTCTAAAACAAGTTCAACAAAATCAGTAAGAGATAAATTATCTTTTTCTTTAGAAAGTTCTAAAATCATATTTTTAAACTCTAATTCCTTCGAGGAAGTAATTGCTTCAAATAAACTACAATTATTTAAACTAGCTCTTTCTTCTAAATTAGCAATACTCTTAAGTCCAATGCCTCTTTTTGGGGTATTAATAATTCTAAGCAGACTAATATCATCATTATGATTATGAATTAGTCTAAGATAAGCAAGTAAATCCTTTATTTCCTTCCTACTATAAAAGTAAAAAGAACCTACTATTCTAAAAGGAATATTAGCTTTTAATAATTCTGATTCAAATACACGAGACTGTGCATTAGTCCTATAAAGAATAACAATATCACTATAAGAAATTCCATCTTTAACAAGATCCTTTATCTTTCTAATGCAATAAAATGTTTCATCAAGCTCATCATTTGCTTTATAAACAGTTATTTTATCACCAATTTCATTATTACTCCATAATTTTTTATCTTTTCTTTTTTCATTATTTTTAATTATACAGTTTGCAGCATTAAGTATGTTTTTAGTAGATCTATAATTCTGTTCTAACATAATCGTTTTACATAAAGGATAATCTTTTTCAAAATTAAGTATATTTCTATAATCAGCATTTCTAAATGAATAAATAGATTGATCATTATCTCCAATTGCACATATATTCTTATACTTAGCGCTTATCATTTTAGACAATATATATTGAGCTCTATTGGTATCTTGATATTCATCAATTAAAATATATTTATATTTTTCCTGATAATACTCTAAAACGTCCTTGTTTTCGTTGAATAACTTAATAGGTAAAATAAGTAAATCATCAAAATCTACAGAATTATTCTTAAATAAAGTATCTTGATACTTTTTATACACTTTATATACAACATCATCTTCTTCAGAACAAACAAATTTTTTATACTCATCCGGCATAATAAATTCACTCTTGTTATTAGAAATCTTATTTCTAATGATATAAGGACTAATTCTTTTAGGATCTATATTATAATCCTTCATTATCTTTTTAACTAAAGTAAGGGAATCATCACTATCTAGTATTACAAAATTCTTATTATAGCCTAATCTATCATAATTAGAACGAAGTATGCGAACTCCAAAAGAGTGAAAAGTACAAGCAAGTAAATTAGTATTAGGAATAAGTTTATTAATTCTTTCCTTCATTTCATTTGCTGCTTTATTTGTAAATGTTATAGCAAGTATTTCATCAGGACTAATGCCATACTCTTTTATTAAATAAGCAATCCTAGTAGTAAGAACCTTAGTCTTACCAGAACCTGCTCCTGCAAGGATAAGAAGGGGTCCATCCTTATGTTTGACTGCTTCAATTTGCATCTGATTTAAATTATCTAGCATACTATCACCAAAGACATTATACTATTTAGAACAAATAAAAGCAAATAAAAATGTTATCACATCGCTTATAACGTATAAGTTAAATACTTGTATCTGTTCCTCTAGAAATGATTACAGAGAATATGAATGATATACATAAAGTTATTTTAAATACATATTATAAAAAAAACATCTCTTTATGAGAAATGTTTTAATTATTATTTTTCTAATTTCTTTTCAACTTGTTTAATAGTTTTTAAAGCATATTTTCTTAAATCTTCAACCTTTTCCATAATAACTGGAGTAGCTTTGTCTTTAGCAAGTTGGGCAAGTTCTTCTATCTTATCAGTAACTTGTTTTAATTTTTCTTGTGCTACTTCTTTTACTTTTTCCTTATCTAGGTCTTCTAAATCTTCTTTTATTTCATCAATTTTTTCTTCAATAACAAATTTTACATCATCTGCATCAAGTTCTTTAACTTCCTTTATTAAATCATCTAATTTTTCTTTAAGTTTCTTTCTAGTAACTTCTCCTTTCTCAGGTGCAAATAAAACACCCAATCCTGCTCCTAAGCCTATCCCTGCAAGTAAACCAAATATTCCTTTTTTAGCCATATTATCTCTCCTTTTTTCCAAATAATTTTTCTACTATTAAAACTAACCTATTAAATACTACATCACTAAATGATGCAAGTCCATCAGTAATAGTATCAATAAGGGAAAATATTCCACTAACACTATTAAGTTTCTTTTGGACATCTGTTAATATTATATTCACTTTATCAGCAGTATATAACAACTTTATTGAAACCACTATTAAAAATACAACAAGTATACAACAAAGTACCAATAGTACAGACAACAACACTTGATTATAATCGGTCATTTTATCACTCCTTACTATCGTACATCATGTCAATTAAATCATAAAGATTCTTTTCTTCAGGTTCATCATCCATTTTCTTTTTATTCTTCTTACTTTTAGTTTCTTCATCAATTAACTTATCTTCCTTAATTTCCTCATCAATCATTTCAGTAAGTTCTTTATTTTTTTTACTTCTAGTCATTTTTATTTTTTCTTTTTCCTTATCAGCATCTTTATAATCTATATTATATTCTAACCCTAAATCCTGATAATATTCTTCAGCATCACCAATAGTTACTTTATCTACCCCGACAACGTCATCCTTCATCTCAAAAAATAAATCAGACGAAAAATCTTCATTAATTGGTTCTTCCTTAACCTTAACTTCTTCCTTTAAACCATAAGCTTTTTGTCTAATAGCATCAAAATTAACTTCTTGCTTTTCCTCTTTGAATAAACTTTCTAGCGACTTTGAAGGTTTTTCTTGACGTTCTAAATCCTCCTTATGTAAAAGACCATATACTGGAGATATAACAGGAGAAGGCTTAAACTTTTCTTTAGTTTTTTCATCTCTTAACCCATAACCACCATACAAAGACTTAGACTCTTCCTTTTTTTTAACAGGTTCTTCATAAACTACATCTGAAGAAACAAAATCTTCTTCTTCAAATATAATAGGTTTCTTAGTATCAATTTTAGGAACAAATTCTTCAAAAGTAGTAACAGGCTTTTCCTCCATTACATCATTTTTAATTGCATTAGTAGTCTTTTCAACATCAATCTTCTTAACAAGTTGTTCTTCTTCTAATTCATCATCTTCTTCATCCATAATTGCTTTTTTAATTTTATCAATTAACTTCATAATCACACCTCTATTCTTTTGGTTTAATTTCTATCTTATCCTCATCTGGTGCTTTACCATCATCTTCATAAGTACCATAATCTTCCTCATACTTTAAAAAGTTTTCTGTATTAACCGAAGGACCTAAAAGTTCAAACTTTTCTTCATTATAATCTATACTATTACCAAGTAATGTTTCAATAACATTATCATTATAAGAAATACTATTAAGAACTACTAAAGACCTAGAAATAGCATTCTTTATGTCACTAGAAATAACTTCTATCTTGGCATAATTATACATCACTTCAATAAAATATTCATTATTATACTGAGTCACCAATACATACCCATCATTACCAAGTATTTCACTATAAATAGCATTACTATCATCATTCACTTTATAATTATTAGAAACTTTATTATAATAACTGACCAAATCAACATATAAATAATACTTATCACCAAAAGAATATAAAACATTATTACCATTCTCATCATTAAGTAAACTCATATCTAAAGGAAGATATATCTTATATCCTTTTAAAGCAGTATTAGCTTTAGCCTTATTATTTAAAGAATTACTAACAATTTCATTATAAGATAAATTATTGATATTACTGCATCCGCATACTAACAAAAGTAGCATTATGACCCCTATCAAATATTTTCTCATAAACACCTCTTACTTATTATAACAAATATTATATAGAAATTACTAGTTTTTTGTCGCTTTTAACATAAAAATTTTACATCCTTTACTAGCAAACTTCTTTTCATATTCTGTTTCTATATTATCATTTTTTAAACAATTATGCAAATCTAATGATAATTCTTCAATAACATAACCATAATTACTAAGAGAAACTATAGAAAAAGCAAATAAAGATTCATTATCAGTCTTTTGAACAATAACCTTTTTAGATTTAAATATTAAATCATACTTACGCAAAAACTCTAAACTTGTAAGCCTTCTTTTAGCATGTCTACTCTTAGGCCATGGATCAGAAAAATTAAGATATAAAACATCAATCTCATTAGAAAAAATATCATTAATCTTATTAGCATCATAATTAATAAGCCTAAGATTTGGAATAAAACTATCAATAGATTTTACTCCAATGGCTAAAACAGAATCAATTCTTTCAACCCCAATAAAATTAATATTAGGATTCCTAAGAGCATTTTCTATAATAAAATTACATTTCCCCGGACCAATCTCTAAATGAATAGGATTATTATTTCCAAAACATTTATTCCACTTGCCTTTATAAGACATAGGATTATCTATAAAACAAGAATTGTTACTAAGTATTTCTTTTTTGTTTTTAACATTTCTAATACGCATAAAATCAACTCCATATGAATATTATACTACACGATTATCACAAAATAAATACTTGCATAAAATATTGTAAAAGGAGGAATATTATGAATCAAATGCCATTTATACCAAACATGCCTATGATGAGTAACCCTTATCAAAACATGATTCCAAATCAAGATAATAACTTTATTGAACAAAGACTACAAACTCTTGAACAAAAAGTACAAAATCTAGAAAATAACATCAAACAATTAGAAAAAAAGCTGAATAATACAAATGAAAGTGACTACTTTAAATATCAAAGTAGTATGCATATGATGTAATGAATATAAAAAATAATTCAAAAAAAATAAAGAAAAATGATATATTTATATGTACTCATGACGAATATGAAGACAGACACAAATATATAGACCAAGCAATAAAAAAAGGCGCAAAAGCTATTATAACAGATAAAAACATAACCGATAAAAAAGTACCAATCATAAAAGTGGAGAACACCAATAAAACACTATATCAAATATATAACGATTACTACAATAATCCATTAAAAAACACAAACATTATTGCAATAACAGGAACAGATGGTAAAACATCAACAGCATTAATAATTAAAAATCTATTGGATAATTACACAAAAACAGCCTATATGGGAACGAATGGTTTTATATACAACAATAATAATATAAAAATGAATAATACTACACCAGAAATAAAGGAAATACTTAAAAATGCAAAAATTTTACAAGAAAATCAAATAAACAACTTAGTAATGGAAGTATCAAGTGAAGCCCTACTACATAATAGATGTGAAGGACTTCTATTTGATAGAGCAATACTAACTAATATAACTGGAGATCATTTAAATGTTCACAAAAACTTCCAAAACTATTTAGAATCAAAACTAAATCTATTTACAAAACTAAAAGAAAACGGTATTGCTATAATAAATATTGATGATAAAAATAGTAATAAAGCAATAGATATATTAAAGCAAAATAATAAAAAATATATAACATATGCAACAAATAAAAAAGCAGACTTTTATATAAAAGATATAAAAGAATATAATGATAAAACAATATATAAATTAATATATAATAAAAAAGAATACAAAATAACAAGTCCATTACTAGGTATTTACAATGCATATAATCTTACTGCTGCTATAGCAATCCTAACAACATATAATTATAAAATAAGCGATATCATTAATAATATATATAATATAAAAGAAATACCAGGTAGAACAAATATTATGTATGATAAAGAATACAAAGTTATACTAGACTATGCTCATACTATAAATGCCACAAAAAATATATTAGAATACGCAAACAAAATAAAAAAAACAAAAATAATAACAGTAGTAGGATGTGCTGGTGGAAGAGAACATGAAAAAAGACCAAAACTTGGTAAAATAATTACAGACCTATCAGACTATGTAATATTTACAACAGATGATCCTAGATATGAAAAAGTAACAGATATCATAAAAGATATAACTAAAAACATAGATAAAAATAATTTTAAAACAATAATAAATAGAAAAAGAGCAATAAAATATGCTATAAACAATGCTAAAGAAAATGATATAGTACTAATACTAGGTAAGGGAATAGACAACTATATGGCAATAAAAAATAAATATAAAAAATATTGTGATAAAGATGTTATTGAGAAGATATTGAAGAAGAAATAATCTTCTTTTTATTATAAAAAAGAATAGAAATTAAGTCTATTCTTTATCTTTATATTCAATTTCTACTCTACTAATAGAATTAAACCTTTTAGTAATCTTATCAGTAGTAGTATGAATATCATTAACATCTTTACTAACAGTTTCAATACTACGAGATAACTTATCCCATCTTTCTTTATATCGTGAAAACTCTACACCAAGTCTATTAAGTTCTTCATGAATAACCGAAGTGTACTTATCTCTTTCAATATTTTTAATAATCATTTCTATAACAGTAAGAGTAGATATCAAAGTAGTTGGAGATGTAATCCAAACCTTTCTCTTATAAGCATAATCAATTATATCTTGATGATAAGCATTAATTTCTGCAAAAATAGCCTCCGCAGGTAAAAACATGATAGCTTGATCACTTGTATAACCATCAATAATATACTTATTAGCAATTGCATCAATATGCTTTTTAACATCAACTTTAAATAATTTTTCATATCTTGTTCTTTCATCTTTAGATAGATCTTTATCAACCATCATTCTATAATTTTCCAAAGGAAACTTCGAATCAATAGCAATCGTACCAAGTGGTTCAGGAGCAAAAAGAATGCTATCTGCTATATAACCATTTGGCATTGTATACTGAAGACTATAAATACTGTCATTGCCTTCACCAAAAACAGAAGTAAGAATATGTTTTAAGTTAACTTCACCAAAAATACCACGTGTTTTCTTATCAGTTAAAATACTTTGTAACGAAACAATATCACTAGATAAAGTATCAATCTTCTTTTGTGCCTCATCTATTTTAGCAAGTCTTTCTAAAACAGAAGAAAAAGTCTTATTAGTCTTTTCAAAATTAGCTTCAATTCTTTCATTAACTTTATCATTCATAGCAATAAGTCTTCTTTCTTGCCTATCACTAAGTTCATTAAAATCTTTATTCAAGCTTTCCTTTAATCCATTCATTTCTTTATTAATATTAAGTTCTAAAGAAGATAATTTATCAAATAAAATAATGTCATTCTTACCTCTTAATAAAGAAACTATAATAAGTATAACAATTAGAACTAAAAGTCCAATAATAATGTAATTCATAACTAAACCTCCAAATTAAATATTTTTCCTATAATTTTACAAATTATATAAGAAACAAATAATAAAACAAAAATCTTAATTAGTATAATAGGATTTTTTATACTATCAATTAATCCTGTCCCAATATAACCCCAAAAATATATTGTAGCAAGTTTTCCAATAAGAAGTGCAAGTAAAAATTTTTTAAAATTAATATTAGAAAGACCTGCAGATATATTTACAACAAACGCCGGAGTAAATGGAAGAGCTAATATAAGAACTAAGGTAGATAATTTTATATTATTAAATTTATCAACATAATATGAAATATTTTTTTTCTTAAAAAAATAAATCTTATCTTTAATTAAAAATCTAAATATTGAATAAGATAATAAACATCCACATATTGTAGCAATATATGAAATAATAAATCCAAAAACATTACCAAAATTATACACATTAATACCAATAAATACTGATAAAGGTATAATAGGAATAATTGACTCAAGAACAATAATAAGAAAACCACCAATTAATCCTACCGAGGCAATATAATCAATTAAAATATTTAATATATCTAATACTTCCATATAATTATCTCCAATATAATTGTACCAATTTTATCATAAAAAGTCATCAATAATTATAAAATTTAAAAAAAAATAGATATTACTCTATTTTTTCACCCGAGTTTTTATAATTCATAGATGGATAAATCGGTCAAGACCTTCTTTAAGCATCTTCATATCTGTTTTTTTATTTTCTAAATACTTTCTTTATGTATATTCATTATACATTCCAATAATCTCATTTTTTTCACTTGCTTCTTCCTCTTTTTTTAAATTGATTTAACTTTCTATTAAAATTGTTTTTATAAGCTATAAAATGTATTATGACTACAATTTTTGTAAGATATATATTTTATATAAATTTGTACTTTTTTAAAAAGTATCTAGATAAAATCTAAACACTAGTTTTTATAACTATTATAACCTCCGGTAACATTAATAACATTATAACCTTTAGAGACAAGTTGTTGACATGCCTTTGCACTTTGTATTCCATACATACAATATATATAATAAATAGAATCTTTTTTCATATAATTATCAGGATTAAAAAGTAAAAAATTAACTGGAACATTCTTACTTGTAGGAATATTGCCATTATTAAATAAATAACTATCCCTAATATCAATAATATTAACCCTTCCAACAAGTCCCTTAAGCTCATCAGCACTTATACTTTTATACATAAAATACCCCCATAATACATTATATGAGAGTATTCATTAAATGTTATTCATCAAAGAAATCATCAAAGAATTGATCATCAGTAACAGTTTTATTATAAATATCAGTAACATCTGAATTAACTTGTGGAGTTGGGGAAATACCAGTCTTTTGTACAGGTACACTGTTATCGACATTAGCTTGTTGTTCTTTTTTCTTTTGTTCTTCTTGTTCTCTTTTTTCTTCTGCTTCAAGCTCTGCAATTTTTTGATCGATTTTCTTAACAATATCATCTATATTAAAATTATTGTTTTGTTTAGCCTCACTTGTACCACCTAAATTTCCAAAAGGATTAGGAGTCATTCCCCCAAAAGGATTGGCACCACTCATGAAAGGATTACTTCCCATAGAATCCATAAAACTATCTTTTTTCTTTTCCTTAACAAATTCTTTAATATTAAACTTTTGTACTTCTTTTCTTTCTCTTTGTACAAATGGATCTGCTTCAATCTTTGGAATATTCCAGTCAATTTCAAAATTAGGTTTTAACTTAGTTCTAAATGGATTTTGTCTAACTCTAATAATAATAGCTTCAAATAATTTCATCTTTTGCAAATCAGAAACAGTTACTAAAGGCCTATTTTCTTCGTGTTCCTTATCACCTTTTCCTACTTTAACTTTAACCTCACCACAAAGTTCACTTATTTCTTTTAATGCTGCAAGTTCTGTAGTAAGCAAATAAAGTAAATTATTACAGTTACTACGTATGGTTTGTGCAACCTCTTTTGAATAAGTAGCCTCAAGTCCTGCAAAGTTTTGAATAATCATAGTAAGTCTAATTTTTCTAGAACGAGCTGCTGCAACCATAGTAGTAATGTCTTTTAAAGGAGGCATATTTTGAAACTCATCAAGAATAAAATTAGTTCTAACAGGAAGTTCTCCATTTGGTGAATTTTGAGCAACATCTATTAAAGATTCATAACATTGTTTTATAAAGATTGTAGCTAGAGCATGATATGTTTTCTTTTCATCTTGAATGATCATAAATACTGCAGTCTTTTGTTTTCCAATTGTCGACATATCAAAATCACTAGTAGCAAGCATTTCAGATAAATTTTCACGGGATGCAAAAATCCTTATTTTTTGCTTAAATGTAGAAAGAATACCACCCTTTGTTTCTTCTGGGGCAAAAACAGTAGCAGAAGCAGCAGTATATGCTGAAGAATCAGGTTCCATATCATTAAAATATTCCTTCATATAATTACTGTTTCTACCAAATTTTTCTTCTCCCAAAGTAGTCATTAATGAAATACTATTAATATTTACTTCCTCAGGTTTTGCATCTTTAAATAACCCTAAAGCAAGACCAGTAAAAAAGTCAGCAGAATTTTTTTCCCAAAATGGATCTTTATTGCCACCCTCTTCATATAAAATATTTGCAGCCACATCATCCAAAAGTTCCATTGCTTTATCAGTATTACCATTGGTGTAATATGAATATGGGAGTGCAAGTGGATTCCATGTATTACCACGTTGAGGTTCACGGAAATTTAATACTACTATTTTATAACCTCTTTGTTTCAATAAACCTGCACTTTCTTTATATATTTCACCTTTAGGATCGGTTATAATCATTGATTCTCCTCGTTTAGCAAGAATCTTTACTAAAGGATGAATTATACATTGAGTTTTACCAGTACCAGTAGAACCAATAACTAAGTTATGTGATTCTCCATCATCAACCCACATGGTCTTCCCATCATTAATAATAGGAAAACCAGCAGCATTATAAACAGGATCTTGTACGTGCAACTCTTTTAAAGACTCCTTAATTTCCTTTTCCTTAGCCCATCTAGAATAACCACCTTTGTTTTCTTTTTCACCTACAAAAAGACCAAGACCCTTTTCTTGTTCAAAGAAATAAGATTTAACAGAAAAAATCAAAAATATTAATGCAAATATATAAAACATCAACAATACTCCAAAATATTCTGTAAATGCTATAAATATATTAAAAGTAAAACCATCACCACGACCAATACTTGCAATATTAGAAACGGCAAGAGCAACCAAAAAAAGTAATAAAACTGCAAACAAACCAAAAATTATCCAATCTTGTGCAGTAGCTTTCAACTTTAATTTCATAATTCACCTCATTAACTATAATCTTTTATAATTATATCACTTATAATTTAATAAGTAAATCAATTAAGAAAAAAACAAAGTATAAATCTACTTTGTAAATAAATTATTGTAATCTGTTGAATCCAGATATAATCGCAGGTACTATTTGTTTTTTTCTAGATATTTGTCCATCCAAATACATACCTTCATAACTATCTATCAAATATCCTTGATCTAGTACATCTTTTGCTTTTTTTGTATATATGAAATATGAACCATTTTTTATAATATCAGTAATTGCAACAACTACAAATGTACTACCAATATCTTGTCTCATATCTTCAATTAAATTGATATATTCATCCATATCTTTAAGCATTTCATCAACATCCATCGTAAACACTTGAGCAACTGTATATTTGTTATCATCATAAGAGAAAGTCTTAACATCAGTATTTAATACTTCTTCTTTACTCATTCCTTTTATAGATGTTCCTGCTTTAAACATCTCAAGTCCATATTCTTTATAATCAATACCAATTATTTTAGAAAGTTCATCTACTACTTTTCTATCCATATCTGTAGTAGTAGGACTACTAAGTATTAAAGTATCAGAAAGAATACCAGATAACATAAGACCAGCCATATCACGAGGAATATCAATATTATTTTCTTTATATAAAGAGTAAATAATAGTATTAGAACTACCAACTGCCATATTTCTAAAATTAATTGGACTACTAGTAGTAATATTACCAAGCTTATGATGATCAACTATTTCAACAATATCTGCTTCATTTAATCCAAGAACACTTTGTTCTTCTTCATTATGATCCACTAAAATAACTTTTTTTCTATTAACATTATCAACATCAGTAAGACGAAGTAGTCCTAAACATTTATTATTTTTATCAATAACAGGATAATTATTATGTTTTAACTTTTTACTAGCAATTATAAAATCATCATAATATTCATTTTCATTAAAACATATTGCTCTACTATGTTCAAATACAGTAGAAATATAATTAGCAAGTGATATTAATTTTGCAGTATGAAAAGTATCATATGAAGTACTAATAATATTAACTTTATTATCTTTAGCAAGATTAAATATATCAGTATCCAACTCTTGATCTCCAACAAGTATTATAGTCTTAACGCCTTGTTGTATAGCATGTTTAATTATAATAGGTCTATTTGAAGTAATAAGTATGTTTTTTGAAGAAAGCTTTACTTCTTCGACAAAAATAACTGATTTATAACCTCCAACTAAAACATCACCTTCGATCAAGTCAAAGTATCTAAGAAGTTCTCTTCCGCGTAAAACATCCACTAAGTTATCATATGATGTTTTTAAACTAGTTAATTCACCACTAATAAATTCTTTAATTAACATCTTAAGAGTAATAAGAGCTAAAAAATTACCATCATTATCCACAATAGGAATACCAGTTATTTTATTTTCACTCAAAAAATCATAAGTTTTCTTTATAGAATCAGTATCCCTCATAAAATAATTTTTATGATAATCAATATCCTTTATTTGTAACTTAACATCATCTAAATGCTTAGGTTTAGGTACGTTAAAATAATTAAGAACAAACTCTGTTTCTTTTGAAATATTATCAAGTACTCTAGGTTCAGTATCATAACCTAATTTATTCTTTAAATATGATAAACTAATTGCTCCACAAACTGAATCAGTATCAGGATTATGATGACCGAATATATAAATCTTTTCACTATTTTTCATATAAACACTTCCATTTCTTTATAATTGTACCACTAAATAGAATAATTATAAATATTTATTTACTAAACTCATATAAAATTATACTAGTGGCCACTCCAACATTAAGACTTTCTAAATTAGAATTAGTCTTTATATTAATCTTTTTATCACTAAGAGTTACCAAATCATTACTTACTCCATTACCCTCATTTCCTATGATAAGAGCAAATTTATCACTAGATACATTTCGAATGTCTTCTCCATCACATACATCTGTGGTATATATAGGAATAATACCTTTTAAAGACTTAATAACAGGAACTAAATCATCTCTTAAAACGTTAACCTTTAAAATAGAACCTTCACATGCTCTTAAACACTTATCGTTATATAAATCACAACAAGTATTAGATAAAACAACACTAGATACATTAAATCCAAGAGCACTGCGTATTATTGTTCCCATATTACCAGGATCACAAACACCATCCAAAAGAAGTATTCTATCACCTAAATTTCCATCAAAAACAGGCTTGTTAACTATTCCAACATAAAGGCAAGTATTAACACTCTTTATCTTATTCATTACCTTATCAGTAACAAAATACTTACAACAAGAAACATCTAAATCATTACCATCAAGTATGTAAACTTCTAAAAGAAGTCCTAGCTTATCTGCTTCCTTGATAAAATTAACACTATCAACAACAAACTTACCATATAAATCACGATACTTTTTATTACGAAGTTTAACTAAATCCTTAATCTTTTTATTATCTAAACTAGTTATTAACATAATATCACCTATAAAAAATTTTTCATATCTTTTCTTATTTTCTTATAATTGGGAACATAACAACTCACTAGCTCCCAAAAAGATGAAGAATGATTGGGATGAATAAGATGAGAAAGCTCATGATATATAACATAATCTAAATATTCAACATCAAACTTTATAAGTTCTAAATTAAGAGTAATAACATTGTCAGTAACATTACACACTCCCCATTTACTAGTCATTCGTCTTATTCTAAGATCAGGTTTAACTACCTTTTTATTAAATATTGAAAAACATATATCATATCTTTGTTCAAATACTTCCTTTGCCATCTTTTTATAAAATTTTAAAACATCATAATCTCTTCTCATAAATACTTTAGAATCTCCTAAAACAATAGAAGAAGTATTACTATAACAAATATCATAACATTTTCCCAAATACATAAATTTATTAAAATTTTTAGACTTTTTATTTTCAATATTAAGCAAATTCTTTTCAATAAAACTCGAGTTACTCTTAATAAATTCCATTATTTTTTTATTACTTGCACCAACAGGAACACTAATATATATACATAAATCGCTCTTAATTCTCATATACATATTCTTAATATTTTTATATGAAATGACTATATCATACTCTTTATCATTAAAACTATATTTCATATTTAAAAAGAAAAAGTAATTATTATTACTTATTCTAAAACAGCCTTAATTCTTCTTACGCCAGAAGAACTAGCTTCTTCCTTTACAATCTTAAAATTTCCAAGTACTTTAGTCGAAGAAACATGAGGTCCCATACATATTTCACTAGATACATCACCAATCTTATAAACAGTAACAACATCAGGATACCTATCTATAAACATATGCTCTGCGCCACTTTTAATAGCCTCTTCTTTTGTCATTTCACAAACACTAACTTTTAAATCATCATTAATCCAAGAATTAACTATATCACAAACTTTATTTTTTTCTTCATCACTAAGCTTATGATCACAACTAAAATCAAACCTTAATCTTTCACTATTTATATTACTACCCTTTTGGTGACAATCAGAACCAATCACCAACTTTAAAGCTGCATTTAATAAATGAGTTGCAGTATGATATTTAGTTTCCATATCACCACTCGAAGCAAGACCACCCTTAAACTTTTCTGAAGAGCCAATCTTAGATATTTCTTGATGATGGCGAAATTTTTCTTTAAAACCTAATACATCAACTTCAATACCCTTTTCATTAGCAAGTTCAATAGTAAGTTCAATAGGAAAACCATAAGTATCATATAATTTAAAAGCTAAGTCTTTATTTATTATATTATCACTAAGATTATTGACTACTTTATCAAATTCTTTAAGACCCTTTTCTAAAGTACGATTAAATTTAATCTTTTCTTTAGTAAGAACATCATAACAAACCTCTTTATTTCTCTTTATTTCATCATAATAATCTTCATATTTAGAAACAATTAACTTAGCAATTCTAATATCAAAATCACTGTTAATATCAATACCAAGCTTTTTAGCATGTCTTATACTTCTACGAATAAGCCTTCTTAATATATATCCACGATCAGTATTACTAGGAACAATACCAGCATCATCACAAGATATAAAGACACTAGTTCTAATATGATCAGCAACAATTCTCATACTCTTTTCATTACCCTTATATGGAAGATGACTTATATCACAAATTAAATCAATAACATCCTTCCATATCGAAGACATATAATTATCATTAACACCCTCAACAATAGCAGTAACCCTTTCAACACCCATACCAGTATCAACATTCTTCTTTGATAATGTTGTGTACGTTCCATCACCATGTTTAACATATTCCATAAATACATTATTCCATATTTCAACCCATCTAGGATCGTCTAAATCATAAGATTTAGGTATTTCATCATCACTCCTAAAATAAAATATTTCAGTATCAGGTCCACATGGTCCAGTCTCTCCCGCTATCCAAAAATTATCATCACAAGTTTCCCTTATTCTATCTTTACTAATACCAAGAGATAACCATTTATTATAAGAAACATCATCTCTAGGAATAAAATCATTCCCGGAAAATATAGTAACCCCTAATCTTTCAATAGGAATATTTAAAACCTTAGTTAAAAAATTAAAACTATACAAAATACTCTCTTCTTTGAAATAATCTCCTAAAGACCAATTACCAAGCATCTCAAAAAATGTATGATGAGTAGTATCGCCAATCTCATCTAAATCCGTAAGCCTAATACACTTTTGATAATCACAAAGTCTAGTACCACTCGGATGCTCTTTGCCAAGTAAATAAGGAACAAGAGGTTGCATCCCGGCAGTATTAAACAAAACAGAATTATCATCTACAGGAACAACTGGCGCACTGGGTATAACTGTATGGCCAAGTTTTTCAAAATACTTAATGTATAAATCCTTAAGATTCATTTCCCATCACCTCATCTATAATTCTAGTAGCTACTAAAGACAAAGAAGAAATATCCTTATCATTGACAACCTCATAAGAATAATCACTATAATTATCCATTGCAACCTCAGTATAATGTTTCCTTTGTTCAGAAGTTAACTCATTCTCAAAATTAGGTCTTATCATCTTAATTGTAGTAACACAATCATAAATATTTTTTACTTCCTCTATTTCAAGTGGTTCTCTAACATCAGAAATAATAAACACATCAAAGAAATTAGATAAAACTTTTATATCTTCAATCAATCTATTAACATGAAACTTCGGATCAATTTTCTTTCTAATAACTTCAGTACCTAACATTTGCAACAATTCTCTAGGTTTAGTTTCTTCTCTACCATCCCATCCAAAATACTTTTGAGCATAAAACTTAATATAAGTACCAACACCCAATCTACAAACTTTATAATTTCTAGAAACTAAAACACTCTCTAAAGCATCCCCAAAAGTATCTTTACCACTTCTAGCCTTTCCACTAATCATAAAAATATTCATAGTATCAATCCTCTTCAAAATAATCCTCATCTTTTCTTAATCTTTCAAGTATTTCATATCTTTCATCAATTGCATTAAGTATAATCTTTAATCCTGCAACTATCGGAGTAGATAAAATCATTCCAACAATACCCCAAAAATATCCAAATATTAATAATGTTATCATAATAGTAACTGGATGCAAATGAACAGTCTTACTCATAATAATAGGATGTAAAACAATATTATCAATTTGTTGAATAAGAAGTGCAACAACAATGGTAAGAACACCAACTAAAGGACTAACAGTAAAACCTACAATCGCGGCAAGCGCTCCACCAATCCATGGTCCAATATAAGGAATAATATTAGTAATACCCGCAATTACACCAAATAGCATTGGTGATGGTAGTCCAACTATTTTAAATAATGCCCAAGATAAAATTGATATTGCAAGAGCAATAAGCAAAGTTCCTTGTACAAAAGCTTTAAATGTAGTATTAAGCTCAGTACATACTTTATTAATAGAATAATGCCATTTCTTTGGAAAGAAATCAAGAACATGCTTAATACCATCAAAATCAATAAGTAAATAGAATCCAACGACAAGTCCGAGTAAGAATGTACCAACACTTGTCACAAGACCAGTAGTAAAATTAAGAACAGTCATAGGAAGACCAGTAGTAAGATTAACAGCAAACTTTTCTACCCCACTATATATACTAGACTCAATCGCAGATAAATCAATTCCTTCAATAGCAATCCTATCAAAAGTATTACCAATAAATACCCCAAACTTACTAAACAAAGATGGTAAAATTCCTACAAACTCATTAATTTGCGTATACAACATCGGAACAAGTAATCTAAAAAACAAATAAAGAAGAACTATAAAAACAAGAAATACAAAAGATGATCCAATAGTCCTATTAACTTTCTTTTTAGATAACCAGGTAACAATAGGATCAAGTAACCATGCAATAACTATACCTATAAAGAAAGGAGTAGCAACACTCAAAATATTACCAATAAAAGTAAGTATTTTTATTTCTTTACCTAAATAAATACCTAAAACTACTAAAGATAATATAATTAAATAAAGAGTAACTTTCAATATCTTTTTACTGATATCAATAACATCATTTAAACTTTGATAATCCAGTTTATTATCATTCTTTTTTCTTAACATATTAATCACCACCTAAATTATAACATTTATATAAAAAAAATTAAACTATTTTAAATAAAAATATAAAAAAACAATATAGAAAATTACATTTTCTATATTGCCTATGGTTTCTAATTTTCAA
>JAEDJI010000008.1 GCA_016296435.1 Bacilli bacterium
TTTACAAAAATGTAAATCTAAATGCAAATTAATTATAAAGTTGTACTAAAACTATTGACTAAAACATATAATTTTAGTATAATTTTAGTCGGTACATTTTCTTATATATTAATTTTTATAGGAATTGGGAACTCCTATATTAATTGATATTAAAAAATAGGAGGATTAATATGAAAAGTTATATGCAAAAAAAAGAAACAGTTGAACGTAATTGGTATGTCATTGATGCTACTGATGTAACTTTAGGACGTTTAGCTAGCAAAGTGGCTCATATGTTAAGAGGAAAACATAAGGCTACTTATACACCACATATAGATTGTGGAGATTATATTATTATTACTAATGCTGGTAAAGTTAATCTTACTGGTAATAAGTTAGATAAGAAAATTTATTATAATCATTCTGGATATACTGGTGGTTTAAGAGAAAGAACTGCTAGAGAAATGAAGGAAAAGTATCCAGTTGAAATGGTTGAAAGAGCAGTTAAAGGAATGCTACCTCATAATAGATTAGGTAGAGCAATGGCTAAAAAATTATTTGTTTATGAAGGAGAAACTCATCCACATATGGCTCAAAAGCCAGAAGTGCTTGAAGTTAAATAGGGAGGTAAGTTATGGCTAAAAAAGAAAACACTTGTTATTATGGAACAGGAAAAAGAAAAACTAGTATTGCTAAAGTAAAATTAGTTGAAGGTACTGGAAAGATTACTGTTAATGGAAAAGATGTTTATGAATATTTCCCTTTTGAAACTTTAGTTATGGATTTATGTCAACCTTTAGATTTGACTGAAACTAGAGAAAAATATGATATAATTGCAGAAGTTAAGGGTGGAGGTTTTTCAGGACAAACTGGTGCAATTAGATTAGGTATTGTTAAAGCTTTACTTGAATCAGATGTTACTGATGCTTCAGAAGAAACAAGTTTTAGAAAAATATTAAAAAGAGCTGGATTTATTACTCGTGATTCTAGAATTAAAGAACGTAAGAAACCAGGTCTTAAGAAAGCAAGACGTGCTCCTCAATTTAGTAAGAGATAGGAATATGATTTATGCCTTGGAATTTTTATTTCAAGGTTTTCTTTTGTCTTAATTTTTGTTTATGTTTTATTGAAATAAATATTTATTTTATGCTATAATTTTATTGTTAGGAGAATAAGATATGGGGAAGAAAATATTTAAGACTTTGGATGAACAAGTTGAAATTTTAAAAAATAAGGGCTTAGTTATTGACAATGTGGATTATGCTAAGGAAATATTACTTCGTGAAAATTATTTCTTTTTAAATGGTTATCGTCATTTGTTTATGAAATCTTCAGATAATAGTATGTATATTCCAGGTACTAAGATTGAGGAATTATATAGTTTGTTTTTATTTGATAGAAAGATTAGAAATATATTTTTTAAGAATATTTTAATTGTTGAAAATAATGTTAAATCCATTATTTCTTATCAATTATCTAAAAAATACGGTTATAAAGAGAAAGATTATTTGAATCCAAATAACTTTGTTAATAATGGTGCAAAAAGAAAGCAAGTTAGTGATCTTATTTCTAAGATGAAAAGACAAATTAAAACTAATGCAGTTCAGCATGCTGCTACACAGCATTATGTTAATAATTATGGTTATATTCCTTTATGGGTTCTTGTTAAAGTTTTGTCTTTCGGAATTGTTTCAGAACTTTTTTCGGTTTTGAAGAAAGAAGACCAATATGAAATTGTTGATTTATATGATTTAGATATAGATGTTTTTTCTAATTATTTGGTTATACTTTCTAATTATCGTAATTTATGTGCTCATGAGGATATAATGTTTGATAATAGAACTCAAAAGTATATTAATGATACTAAATACCATAGAATTTTAAATATTCCTATGATGGACAATGAATTTATATATGGTAAAAATGATTTGTATGCTCTTGTTATAATTTTAAAGTCTTTACTTAAGGATAATGAAGTTAAAGATATGGTTAATGAGATAGATAAAGCAATTAGTAATTTGGAATTTAATTTAAGAAGTATTCCTATTGATAAAGTTCTTGATAGGATGGGCTTTCCTGATAATTATATGGATATTGTTGATATAAAGAAAAAGGAGTTGTTTTAGATGAGTAATGATAAGAGAACACTTAGTTATATTTTAATATTTTTACTTGGTATATTTGTTACTGTTGGTGGTATATATGTTTATAAAGATGAAATATTTACTGTTAATAATTCCAGTAATGGTGCATGTTATACTAGTTGTGAAAATAAGGTTACTATTACTGATAAAGGAATAGCAGAGGCTGTTGATAAGGTATATAATTCTGTACTTTTAGTGCAAAATTATAAAAATGATAAATTGTATTCTACTGGAACTGGTTTTGTATATAAGGTTGATTCTAAATATGGGTATATTCTTACTAATTATCATGTAGTTAGTGGTAATACTTCACTTAAGGTTGTTAGAAGTGATGATAAGGTTTTTAATGCTACTTATGTTGGTGGAGATGAATATTTAGACGTTGCTGTTTTAAAAATTAATTCTTCTGATGTATTGAAAGTTGCTGAAATAGGTGAGAGTTCAAAGGTTCGTTTGGGGGATACTGTGTTTACTGTTGGTACTCCGCTTGATTATCAATATAGAGGCACTGTAACACGTGGAATATTGTCAGGTAAAGATAGATTAGTAAGTTTATCTTTATCATCATCAAATAGTAATATTGATGATTATGTTTTAAAAGTTTTACAAACTGATGCTTCGATTAATCCTGGTAATAGTGGTGGTCCTTTAGTTGATTCGAATGGAAAGGTAATTGGTATTAATTCTTTAAAGATTGTTAAGAGTGAAATTGAAGGAATGGGTTTTGCTCTTCCAATTGAGGATGTTATGTCTAATATTTCTGTTTTTGAAAGCGGTAAAGCTATTGAAAGACCTTATTTAGGTATTAGAATGTACAATGCAAGTGATATTTCATACTCGAGATATTTTGGTATTGATATTAGTACTTCAGTTGAAACTGGTGTGGTTGTTGCGGATATTGAGAAGAATTCTTGTGTTAATGGTGTTTTAAAAAAGGGTGATGTTATCACCAAACTCAGTGGTAATCCTACTGATAATATTGCATACTTAAGGTATGAACTTTATAAGCATAAAGCAGGGGATAAAGTGTCTATTACATTTATCAGGGATGGAAAAAATTATACTAAGGATGTTATTTTGGGAAAATTAAAAGGATAGTTTTACTATCCTTTTATTCTACAGTCACTGATTTTGCTAGGTTTCTAGGTTTGTCTATGTCACAATTTTTTAGCTTTGCTACTTCATATGCAATTAGTTGAAGTGGTATTATTGTAAGTAGTTGTTGTAATAGTTCGTCTGTTTTAGGAATTTTTATTATTTCATCATATTCGTCATTCTTTATTTCTTCATTAGAAATTACTATTGTATGAGCACCACGTGCTTTGACTTCTTTAATATTGCTTATTGTTTTTTCTATTAACTTTTCTTCAGTTAATATTGCTATTACTGGGGTATTTTCTTCGATTAATGATATTGTCCCATGTTTTAGTTCGCCAGCTTGATATGCAACACTGTTTATGTATGATATTTCTTTTAATTTTAATGATCCTTCCATACAAAGTGCGTAATCTATTCCTCTTCCTATGAAAAATATATTTTTAGCTTTATATATTTTATTTGCTATGGTTTTGTAATCGTCTTTTTTTATTAAATTTGTTATTTGTTCTTTTATTTTTGTTATTTGTTCTTTGTTTATTGTTTTTTTACTTAGGTTTAATGTTAAAGCTATTAATAATGTTAATTGGGCAAGATAGGCTTTTGTTGTAGCGACTGCTATTTCACTACCTGCTTTAGTATATACGACATATTTTGATTCTCTTGCTATGCTAGATTTAAATACGTTTACTATACTTAGGGTGTCAATCTTATTATCTTTTGCTTTTCTTAAGGCTGCTAATGTGTCTGCTGTTTCACCAGATTGAGATATTAAAATGACTAGTGTATTTTTATCGTAAAATGTTTTTTCATATCTATATTCACTTGCTACTTGGGTGTATACTTTGATGTTTGCAAATTTTTCAATTAAGTATTTTCCTACTAGTCCTGCATGGTATGCAGAACCACATGCTACTATGTGAATATTTGTATATTTTTTAAGGTTTATATCTTTAAAATTGTTTTGTAGGCAACTGTTTATAGTTTTTTCAAATGTATCTGGTTCTTCGTTTATTTCTTTTAACATAAAGTGTTCATATTGTCCTTTTGTATTAGATTCGTATTTTTCTTCGTAAGTATTAATTGTTTTGTTTACTTCTTGTAGTTCTTTGTTGTAAATGGTTATATTATCATTACTTATTTTAGCAATTTCATAGTTTTCTAGGATTATATATTTGTTTGTATATTTAAGTATTGCTGGTACGTCTGATGCTATATAGTTTTCATTCTTTCCTAGAGCAATAATTAAAGGACTTGATGATCTTAGGGCATAAAGATTATCTTTATCATCTTCACATATTATTCCAAATGCATATGAACCTTTTATTATTTTGATTAGTTTTTGTAATGATTTTAATATATCTTTTTCCTGTTTATAAATATAATCTAAGTAAGCACATGCTATTTCGGTATCGGTATCGCTTTTGAAAGTGTAGTTGTTTTTTATTAGTTCTTCTTTTAAACTTAGATAGTTTTCTATTATACCATTATGAACTATAGTGAATTTACCTACTTGGTGAGGATGAGCGTTTATTTTTTTGGGAATTCCATGAGTAGCCCATCTAGTGTGTCCTATTGCAAGGTTTGTTTTTTCTTTTAGATTTAGATTTTCTTTTAAATTTTTTATTCTTCCTGTTTCTTTTTCTATATAAATTTTATTATCTTTTAGATAAGCAATACCTGCTGAATCGTAACCTCTGTATTCTAGGTTTTCTAGTCCTTCGATGACTACTTTTATAGCATTATTATTTTTGCCCTTATATCCTACTATTCCACACATATTATTCCTTCTTTCTGTTAATTATATGTTTTATAAAAAAAAGATATAATTTATATTTATATCTTATTTATAATTATCTGCTTTTACTTCCATGAAACTTTTTGGATGTTTGCATACAGGACAAATTTCAACTGCGTCTTTTCCTATATATACGTGTCCACAGTTTCTACATATCCATATTTTATCTTCATTTTTATGAAAAACAGAATCATCTTCAATATTTTTTAGAAGAGTTAAATATCTTTCTTCATGTTCTTTTTCAATTTTTGCAACTTCTTCGAAAAGATATGCTATTCTATTGAAACCCTCTTCTTTTGCTGTTTCTGCAAATTCTTTATACATGTCTGTCCATTCATAGTTTTCTCCGTCAGCAGCATCTTTTAAGTTTTCTAGTGTTGATGGTATATCTCCATTATGTAATTCTTTAAACCATAATTTTGCATGTTCCTTTTCGTTATTAGCAGTTTCTTCAAAGATAGCCGCAATTTGTTCATATCCATCTTTTCTTGCTTTTGATGCATAATAAGTATATTTATTTCTAGCTTGAGATTCTCCTGCGAATGCTGCCATTAAGTTAGCTTCTGTTTTACTTCCTTTTAATTCCATAATTTTTCCTCCTTTTTGTCTTATTGACTTGTATTTATTTTATCACTATTTTACTTAATAATCAAATGTTTTTACTATTTTTAGTGTAAAGAAAAAAGAGGTTATTTCACCTCAATTTTGTTATTTTGATAGTCAAATGTTATTGTTTTACCAGGAGTTATTTCATCATTTATTATTTTGTGTGCTAAAACTTCTTCGATTTCTTTTGATACAACTCTTTTTAGTGGTCTTGCACCGAATGATGGATCATATCCTTGTTCTACTAAATGGTTTTTTGCTTGATTTGTTAATTCTATTTTTATTTGTTTATCATTTAGTCTTTTTTCTAGATTTTTAATTAATTTGTCTAATATTTCATACATTACTTGTTTTGTTAATTGATTAAATACTATTATTTCATCGATTCTGTTTATAAATTCTGGTTTTAATATTTGTTTTACTTCTTTTAAGACTTCATCTTTATTATTTTCTAAGACGTGGTCACTACCGATGTTTGAAGTCATAATAATTATTGTGTTTTTAAAGTCTACTGTTCTACCATTAGAATCTGTTATTCTTCCGTCATCTAGTATTTGTAATAGTAAATTTAATACTTCAGGATGAGCTTTTTCAATTTCATCGAATAGGACTATGCTATATGGGTTTCTTCTTACTGCTTCGGTTAATTGTCCACCTTCATCGTATCCGACGTATCCTGGAGGGGAACCAATTAATCTAGAAGTAGAGAATTTTTCCATATATTCAGACATGTCAATTCTTATCATATGTTTTTCATCATCAAATAGTTCATAAGCAAGTGTTCGTGCAACTTCTGTTTTACCAACTCCGGTTGGACCAAGAAACATGAATGATCCAATTGGTTTATTTGGATCTTTTATACCACTTCTTGATTTTATGATTGCTTCTGCTACTAGGTGAAGTGCTTCGTCTTGACCTTTAACTCTTTTTTTCATATTTTGTTCTAGGTTTAGTAGTTTTTCTCTTTCACTGCTTATTAATTTGCTTACTGGAATATTTGTCCATTTAGCAATAATTTCTGCTACTTTTTCTTCATTTACAGTTTCGCTTAGTATTTGATTAGAAGTTTGTTTTCTTTTGTCTTCTAATTGTTGTTCTAGTTTAGGAATGGTTCCGTGTTTTAATCTTGCAGCAGTTTCTAAGTCGTAATTGTTTTCTGCTTGTTCTAGTTCAAATTTTTTATGTTCAATTTCTTGTTTTAATTCTTTTATTTCATTATTTATTTTCTTTTCTTCTTCCCATTTGGATTTTAAGATATTTTCTTTTTCTTTTAGTGTTTTTAATTCTTCGTCTATTTTATTTAGTCTTTGTTTAGAAATTTCATCTTTTTCTTTTTTTAGTGCTTGTTTTTCTATTTCAAGACGCATAATGTTTCTTGTTAATTCATCCAATTCATTAGGAACTGAGTCCATTTGTACTCTTATTGTAGCACATGCTTCATCGATTAGGTCGATTGCTTTATCTGGTAAGTATCTATCTGTTATGTATCTATTTGACATTACTGCTGCGGATACTAGTGCTTTGTCTTGAATTGTTACTCCATGATGAATTTCAAATCTTTCTTTTAGACCACGAAGGATTGTAATTGTATCTTCAACAGTTGGTTCTGATACTTTTACTTTTTGAAATCTTCTTTCTAGTGCTCCATCTTTTTCAATGTATTTTCTGTATTCGTTTAGTGTAGTAGCACCAATTACATGTATTTCTCCACGAGCAAGCATTGGTTTTAGTATATTTGATGTATCCATTGCTCCTTCGACTCCTCCTGCTCCTACTATGGTGTGAATTTCATCAATAAACATTATTATTTGTCCATTTGATTTTTTGACTTCATTTAAGACATTTTTAAGTCTTTCTTCAAATTCACCACGGTATTTTGCTCCGGCAATTAGAGATGCCATATCTAGTTCCCAAATTATTTTGTCTTTTAAGCATTCAGGAATGTCATTTTTAACTATTCTTTGGGCAAGTCCTTCAATAATTGCGGTTTTACCAACACCTGGTTCACCAATTAAAACAGGATTGTTTTTTGTTTTTCTTGAGAGAATTCTTGTGATGTTTCTTATTTCTTCGTCTCTACCTATAATGGGGTCCATTTTACCTAGTTTTACTTGTTCGTTTATATTTCTTCCATATTTTTCTAATGGATTTTTTTCTTCTTCATAATTAATATTCATATTTATTACCTCCTTTTTATACATATATTATATCACAACTTTAGCACTTGTCAAGTGAGAGTGCTAATTTTTTTTATTTTTTCATATATAATTAGTATGTGAATTATTGCATTTATTATTTAGATATTGTATACTTTATTTGGTGATATTATGAAGAAGTTTTTTGATGAATTTAAGAAGTTTATTGAACGTGGAAATGTTATTGATCTGGCTGTTGGTGTTTTAATAGGTGGTGCTTTTTCAAATATTGTTTCTAGTTTAGTTAATGATTTGTTTATGCCTCTTATTGGTATTGTAATTGGGGGTCATGATTTTACTAATCTTACGTTAAAAGTGGGTGATGCAGTGATCAGATATGGTTCTTTGATTCAGAATATAGTGGATTTTTTAATTATTGCATTTTGTATATTTATATTTATTAGTATTATGAATAAGTTCTTTAGTAAAAAGAAAGATAGTAAGAAAAGTGATGATGTTATTCTTCTTGAGGAGATTAGAGATTTATTGAAGAAAGAGTTGTGATTGGTTTTATGGAGCAAGAAAAAATTGGAAAATTTATAAAGAAAATAAGGGTTGATAATGGTCTTACTCAAAAAGATTTAGCGGATAAGCTTGGTGTTACATATCAAGCTGTTAGTAAGTGGGAGAATGGTAAGAATATTCCTGATATTATGATTTTAAAACAAATAAGTAAGGAATTTAATGTTAATATAGATGATTTACTTGAGGGACGACATACTAAAAAGAAGTTTAATTATAAAATTCTTTTTATAGTAATTGGTGTTTTTATATCTTTTTGTATTATATATTGTTTGTTTTTTCATAATGATAATTTTAGTTTTAAGACTTTGTCTTCTTCATGTAATGATTTTAATATTTCTGGTAGTATTTCTTATAACAAAGATAAATCTTCAATATATATTTCTAACATTGATTATTGTGGTGGTGATGATGTTACTGAGTATAGTTTAATTACTTGTAATTTATATGAAAGGCATGGTGATGTTATTGTTAAGGTAAAAGAGTGTGATTATTCTAATAATAAGAATATTACTTTAGAAGAGTATTTAAAAGGAGTTAGTTTTGTGGCTTCAAATTATAAGAATATTTGTAATGATTTGGATATGTATATTGAGATTAACGCAACTTCTTTTGATGGGAAGATTACTAATTATAAAATACCGCTTAATTTAGAAGATTGCTAATTCAACTTATGGTTTAGTTAGTTCAACTTCTTTTTTATTGCTTTTATATATAGTTTATATTTATACTTATTGTGGTGATGTTAATGGAAGTTTATTTAGATTATAGTGCTACAACAAAAGTAGATAAAGAAGTATTAGATTATTTTAACTATGTTTGTAACAACTTTTATGCTAATCCTAATTCTAATCATGATATGGGGAAGAAGTGTAATGATTTGATTAGTTCTAGTATTTCTAATATTTGTAATTATTTTAATATTTTTAGTGATGAAATTATTTTTACTAGTGGCGCTAGTGAAAGTAATAATACTGTTTTAAAAGGAATTTGTTCTTCTGGTAATGAGATTATTACTACTAAGTTAGAACATTCTTCAATATATGGTCCATGTAGTTATTTACAAAATAAAGGTTATAAGATTATTTTTGCTCCTTTGGATGAGAATGGTATTGTGGATATAGAAAAGTTAGAAAAATTGATTAATGATAATACTTGTCTTGTTTCTATTGGATGCGTTAATAGTGAGATTGGACTTAGGCAACCTATTGAGGAGATTGGTCTTATGTTAAAAAAATATCCAAATGTTTTGTTTCATAGTGATATTACTCAGGCTGTTTCTAAGACTGATATTGATTTAAGTAATGTTGATATGGCAAGTTTTTCTGGTCATAAGCTGTTTTGTTTTAAAGGAATTGGTGGTTTAATAAAAAAGAGAAATGTTAAGATTCTTCCTCTTATTAACGGAGGAAAGAGTACAACAGTTTATAGGAGTGGTACTCCTCAGACAGAACTTATTTGTTCTTTATCAAAAGCTTTTGATTCTTTTAATAATGATTATTCTTATGTTCATGAACTTAATGAGAAAATAAAAAAACATTTATCTAAGTATGATAATATTCTTATTAATAGTAATGAATATTGTATAGATAATGTTTTAAATATTAGTTTTATTGGAAAGGATTCGAATGTTGTTCAAAAATATTTTGCTGATCATAGTATTTATGTTTCTACTAAAACTGCTTGTAGTAGTGATACTAGTTATTCACTTTGTGTTTATGAACTTTATGGGGATAAGGATAGAGCTAGTTCTTCTATTAGAATAAGTCTTTCTTATAAGACTACGACTGATGAAATTGATTATTTTTTAAATATTTTAGATAAGTTAATGGAGGAATATGATGAAATTGGTTAAGATTAGTGCTATGTGGTGTATGTCTTGTATTGTTATGAATAATTTACTTGATAATGTTTTATCTAAGTATAAAGTTTTGTTTGATATAGAAAATCTGGATTATGATGTGGATTTTACTTTAGTTTCTAAGTATAATGTTTCAAGCGTACTTCCTGTTTATATATTGATGGATTCTTCTGGTGAGATTGATAGGTTAGTTGGAGAAGTTAGTGAAAGTCAACTTATTTCTTTTTTGAAGGATAATGGTGGTATTGATGAAGTATAGAAGTTTTATATATTTATTTTTAATAGTTCTTTTTATGTTTATACCGGTTTGTGTATATGGAATGGATAGTTATTCTGTTGATGCTGGTTTATTCGGAGTAGTTTCTTTAAAGGATGTTTCTTTACCTATTTTTACTATTATATTGGGTGCTGTTGATGGGTTTAATCCCTGTGCTATGTGGATACTTATATTTCTTATTACGATGTTATTTTCTATGCATGATAGAAAGAAAATGTGGATATTAGGACTTACTTTTATTTTTACTAGTGGTTTTGTTTATTTGTGTTTTATGGTTTCTTGGCTTAGTCTTGCTAGTTTTATTAGTAGTGTTATTTTTATAAGGTTTTTAATTGCTGGTTTTGCTGTTGTTTTTGGAATGATTAATATTTATAGATATGTTAAGAGTTTGGGTAGTGATGTTGGATGTGATGTTACTGATAAGAAGAAAAGAATTAAAATAATGGAAAAAATTAAGAAGATTGTTTCAGAAAAAAGCTTTTTATTATCAATATTTGGAATTATGCTACTTGCTTTTTCTGTTAATTTAATAGAGCTTCTTTGTTCACTTGGTATACCTGTTATGTTTACGAATATTTTAGCTATGAATGATCTTAGTGCAATAGAATATGTAATTTATATGGGATTATATTTGCTTTTCTTTTTAATTGATGATATATTAATATTTGTTATAGCAATGAAAACATTAAAAATAAAGGGTATTTCTAATAAGTATACTAAGTATTCTCATTTAATTGGTGGTGTAATTATGGTTTTACTTGGTATTTTAATGGCTATAAAACCTGAATGGTTAATGTTTAATTTTTAGAGGTGGTAAAGTGAAATATAAAACAGATATTATTTTTATACTTATAACTATTTTAATACTTGGTATTATTTCTTATTTTGTTTTTTTTAATGAAAAAGATGTAAATAATGTAGTAAACAAAAATGCTACTGTTGAGGAATTAAAAAAAGAAGAAGGAATGGTTAATATTTATTTATTTTATGGTAGGGAATGTCCTCATTGTGAAAAACTTATGGAATATTTAGATGATATTAATAATAAGTATGGTGATAAGTTTAATTTGTATGGATTTGAAATATGGCATAATTCAGATAATGCTAATCTTATGAAAAAATTTCTTGAAACAAAAGGTGATAAATCAAGTGGGATACCTTACTATATAATTGGAGATGAATCTTTTGTAGGATATAATTATACATATGATGAAAAAATTATAGATGCGATTGAAAAGTATTCTAGTAGTGATAATGATATTTATTTTGATAAAATAAGGAAGTAGTTTACTTCTTCTTTTAATAATTATGTGTTAAAATAAATATGATATATTTAAGGTGGGTAAAATATGAAGAAAAATAAATATGCTTTATCTTTGTTACTTTTTGTTTTACTTTTTTTGGTTACATACTCATGGATATTTAAAAATTATGATATGAATTTACTTATTGAGTCGCTGAAACTTTGTGATACGAAATATATTTTATTAGCAATTTTTTCTATTTTAATGTTTCCTTTGTTTGAGGCTATATTTTTAATTAGTATTTCTAAAGATATGAATATCAAAATGAGTTTTTATAAGGCGCTTGGTTATGTTTTTACTGAAATATATTTTTCTGGGATAACTCCTTCTTCAATGGGAGGGCAACCTATCCAAATGTATGAAATGAAAAAGGATGGAATTGATTATTATAAGTCAAGTATAATAGTTTTATTAAATACTATTATTTATAAGTTCACTTTAATATTTTTACTTATTTTATCTTTAATATTTTTTGGTCGTTTAATATTTAATTTTTCTATGTTTTTTAATGTTTTAATAATACTTGGTTTTTTACTTAATTTAGTTATTATTATATTTTTTATTAGTTTAGTATATTCAAAGAAGACAATAAATTTTATAAAAAAGATAGTTTATTTATTTATAAATAAGTTGTTTTTTATAAAAAATAAAAATGCAAAAAAAGAAAAATTTGATGAAATGATTAATAAGTATAATATTTTATCTGATTTTACCAGAAATAGACCATTTTTATTTGTTAAGTCATTTATTATTCTTTTGTTACAAAGAATGAGTTTTCTTTTGGTTAGTTATTTTATATACAAATCTTTTGGACTTAGTGATTACAATATTTTTATAATAATTGCTTTTCAAGTTTGTGTTGTTGCTTCTGTTGATTTCCTACCTATACCCGGAGGAGTTATGGCTACTGAGGGAATTATTCTGTCGGTTAATGGATTATTATATAAGAAAGATTATGTTTTATCTAGTATGTTACTTCAGAGGAGTATTAGTTTTTATTTATTAGTTTTATTAAGCTTTGTTTTTTACTTAATATTTTGTTATAATAAAAGGGGAAGAAAAGGAGAAAAAGCATATGAAAAAGAATATAGTTAATATATTACATGGTTTTTGTATGGCTCTTGCTGATAGTGTTCCTGGTATATCTGGTGGGACTGTTGCATTTATATTGGGATTTTATGATGAGTTTATTAATAGTGTTAATTCTTTGATTAGTAAGGGTCATAATAAGAAAAAAGCAATTAAGTTTTTGATTAAGTTAGGTATTGGTTGGGCAATTGGTATGTCCATTTCTTCGGTTATTCTTTCTAGTTTGTTTGAAAAGCATATATATAGTGTTAGTTCACTATTTATAGGTTTTATAGTTTTTGCTATTCCACTTATTGTTAGAGATGAGAAAGATAGATTAAAAGGGAAATTTTGGTATTTGTTTTATACTTTAATTGGTATTTTAATAGTTTCTATTATTACTTATTTTAATCCTGTTGGTGGTGGAAGTAGTATTGAAATTGATAATCTTAATATTGGGCTTGTTTTATATTTGTTTTTTGCAGGTATTGTTGCTATTTCTGCGATGGTAGTTCCTGGTATATCTGGTTCTACTATTTTACTTATATTTGGTCTTTATGTGCCTATTATTACTTCGATTAATGAGTTTTTACATTTTAATTTTAAAGTTTTGCCTATATTAATAATATTTGGAATTGGTGTAATTACTGGAATACTTATTATTGTTAAAATTATAAAGAAAGCTTTTGATAAGTATAGATCTCAAACTATTTATTTAGTATTTGGTTTGATGATTGGTTCAATATATGCAATAATTATGGGTCCAACAAGTTTAGAGGTTGCACAAGAGGCAATGAGTTTTGGGACTTTTAATATATTATTTTTCATTATTGGTGGAATAGTAGTTTATGGACTGGAAGTCTTAAGGAAAAAGTTAGATAATTAGCACATTTAGTGCTTTTTCTTTTGTTTAAGTAATTTTACTTTTTTCTTTGTTTGTTATATAATATTGGTGAGGTGATACGATGAAGGCACTTATAACTGGGGCTGGTTCTGGAATTGGACGTGAAATGGCTATTTATTTAGATAGTATTTCTTATGATTTGATACTTGTTGATAAGAATTCTTTATCTTTAGAGGATTTGAAAGGTGTTCTTAAGAGAGAACATAAGTATATTGTTACTGATTTAAGTGATGTGAAAAAAGTTAAGGATTTATATATTTTTACTAAGAAAGATGATATTGATATGCTTATTAATAATGCTGGTTTTGGTCTTTTTGGTGATTATAATTCATGTGATATGCTTACTGAACTTGAAATGATTGATGTTAATATTAAAGCTCTTCATGTTCTTACTCGTATGTATTTAAAAGATATGGTTAAGAAAGATAAAGGATATATACTTAATGTTGGTTCGAGTGCTGGTCTTTTGCGTGGTGGTCCTTTGATGAGTTGTTATTATGCTTCTAAAAGTTATGTGGTTGCTTTTACTTGTGCTTTATATGAGGAACTTCGTAGAAATAAGTCTCATGTTGTTGTTAGTTGTTTGTGTCCTGGACCTGTTAGTACTAATTTTAATGAGACTGCTGGTGTAAGTTTTAATATTAAATCTTTGAATGCACGTTATGTTGCCATATATGGTCTTAAGAAAATGTATCTTGATAAAAAACTTATTATTGTTCCTGGTTTTATGACAAGAGTAGGTGTTTTTATTAGCAGATTTCTTCCTGTTAAGTTATTGTTAAAGATTACTTATAATATACAAAGGAAAAAAGGTAAGTAGGATGAGATATTTTATAAAGTTTTCTTATGATGGTTCTTGTTTTAATGGGTTTCAAAGACAAAATAAGTTAAAGACAGTACAAGGTGTTATGGAGGATGCTCTTACTTGTTTAAACAATGGCAAAAAAGTTTTTGTATGTGCTTCTGGTAGGACTGATAAAGGAGTTCATGCGAAAGGGCAAACTGCTCATTTTGATTTGGATGTTGTTGTCAAATTGTATAATTTAAAAAAATATCTTAATAAATGTTTTAATGGAGAAATATATGTTAATGAAGTTTTCGCAGTTAAAGATGATTTTCATGCTAGATATGATGTTTTATACAAGACATATTGTTATTATATAAATATGGGTGAATATGATCCTTGTATGAGAAATTATATTCTTCAATATAATAAAATGTTAGATGTTGATTTAATGAATAATGTAATTCCAATCTTTTTAGGAGAACATGATTTTAGAAGTTTTTGTTTTGATGAAAAAAATCAAGATAATTGTGTTAGAACTATATATAATGTAAATATAAATGTCAATAATTGTCTAATGAAAATAGAATTTACAGGCAATGGTTTTCTTAGAAAAATGGTGCGTAATTTAGTTTCTGTGTTAATATTGGTTGGTGAAGGTAAATTAGATTATTCAGATGTTTCGTGTATACTTAAATGTCAAAAAAAGTCTTATAATGTCAAATGTGTGTCTTCATGTGGACTTTATCTTGACAATGTTGTTTACAAAGGTGATATTTATGAATAATTATAAATTTAATGATAATACGCTTTTACATAGTTGTGGTTTTAATTTTTATTCTTTTGTTAATATTTTAAAAAATGGTATTATGTCTTCATCAATTGCAAAAGAAAAAGGAATTGATTTTAGTAAAAATTTTGATGGTTCTAATTTGGATGATACTATTTCATGTGTTAGGTATTTGTATGTTAATGATGAAATAGAAGATGGTGCTTATAATATTCATATAAAACATGGTATTTCTTTTATAATTGAAGATGTAGATTTTATATATGATAAAAGTGATAGAGTAATTCATCGTTACGATGAGGTTTTAGTTAAAGATTATATTGATAGTTCTAAGATAAAAGGTATTTTAATACCTGAAACATATGCTTTTTCTCCTCTTGCTGAACTTGAGTATGTTAAGAGTTCTTCGACTAGTTATGTTCTTATTAAAAATAATATTAATAGATTAATTGAGTTTATTAATATACTTGGTGGTAATGTTTCAGTTAAAGCGTATGATGATTATTTAAGAGAACTTTATTTTATTAATGAAGCTTTTAGAAACGAGAGTAACGAATCTGAACTTGAATCTCTTAGGGATGATTTTGTTGATGTCATAAATGAAATTAATTATTCTTTAGGTAAAGAAATGAATAAATGCTTTAAGAATATATTAGGTCATGATGTTTGTCTTTATGATGTAATTAATTATTTTAATAAAAATCTTCCTATATATTTTCTTAAGAATTCTGTTATTAAGAGGAAAAAATAATATTTCTTCTTTTTTTTCGTATAATAGTAATGGTGATATTGTGAATTATAAAAAACTTTTTATATGTGTTTTAATACCTGTTTTATTTGGAAGTATCATTGGTTTGTTTGTTAATACTGATAGTTATGATATTATTATAAAACCTGTGCTTTCTCCACCAAATTGGTTGTTTTCAATTATTTGGACTGTACTTTATGTGTTAATGGGAATTTCTAGTTATTTTATTTATAGAGATGATGGTTTTGATAGTGAAGCTTTTGGAGTTTATAAGTTACAACTTTTTGTTAATTTGATGTGGTCTATAATATTTTTCTTATTTAAGTTTTATTTAGTTTCATTTGTGTGGATTTTAATTCTTGATTTGCTTGTTATATATATGATAATTAAGTTTTATAAAGTAAATAAGATTGCTTCTTATTTGCAAATACCATATTTTTTGTGGATACTTTTTGCTAGTTATTTGAGTTTTGGTGTTTATCTACTTAATTAGTTTTGGTCTTTGTTTTTTTAACAAAATATTTTATGTATGAAAAAAGGAATATCTTTTGATTAGTTGTGGAATATTCCTTTTTATTTTATACTTTAGTATTTCTTTGATATAGGTGATTACTCTATATTCTTTAATTGTTCTTCGACTTTTTTAATTGTTCTTTTTAATGTTTCAATGTCAATATAATTTTCAGTGAAAGGACTATTATTTTGTTTTGCTTGTTTGGAATTAATATTTATTGTTACTCCTTTTATTTTTTCTTCTATTTCTTGTTGAAGTGCTCCGGTGGTACATAGGATTTGACCTAAGAGCATGAACCAATTTCCAATAGCATTTTGTTCATTTGCAGTTAGATCGTCTGTAATAGACAAAGCTATTATGAAACAAATAGTTGTCCATAGTTTTGCATCGTTAGCAGTTCTCATATTTAATTTTATAAATAATTTTGCAATTTATTAATATTATGTTATAATTTTTATGGTAGGTGAGTAAAGTGGATTTGTTATTTTTGGTTATACTTGTTATTATTGTTGCAATTGTTTTCCAAGATACAAAACGTTTAGTTTATTTAATTGGTATTCTTGAAGTATTTTTTAGACTTATTCATGGTATTGGTGACAGACTTGGTATTACAGATTTAAATTCTTTTATTAATCAATATATACCAAGTTCTATTTTTTCGATACTTTCTAGTCATACTGATGGAATACTATATACTGTTTTATGTTGGGTAATTATTGGTATTCTTGCTATGTTTTTATTCTATTTAGTTAAGTATTTCTTTAGTGGAAAGAAATTATAATTTTATTTTCTTCTTTTTATAAATATATAAGATGCTTATTAGTATTATTGTACCAGTTAATGTTATTTCTACTGTGTCTTTTTTTTCTTGATGTATTACTTCTTGGGTTGTTTCAGCTTTTGTGTTTAGTGGAATAAGAATTGATGTAATTAATATAATAATTACGTATAATATTTTTTTTATGATATCACTCTCTTTTCATTTAATTATATTAATGAATTATTTTTTGATGAGTGGTGATTGTTAGGAGGTACTATGTTAAGTGTTAAGCATATAGTTAAGAATTATAAAACGGGGGATTTTATTCAAAAGGCTTTGGATGATGTTAGCGTAAAGTTTAGAAGTAGTGAATTTGTTTGTATTCTTGGGTCTAGTGGTAGTGGCAAGACAACTTTCTTAAATATAATTGGCGGTCTTGATAAGTATGACAGTGGAGATTTAATTATAAATGGAAAGTCTACTAAAAGATTTAAAGATAGAGATTGGGATAGTTATAGGAATAATTCTGTAGGATTTATTTTTCAAAGTTATAATTTGATTTCTCATATTAGTATTTTGAGTAATGTGGAACTTGGAATGACTCTTTCTGGTGTTTCAAGAAAAGAAAGAAAGGAAAAAGCACGTGATGCTCTTTGCCGAGTTGGGCTTTTGGATCATGCTAATAAGAAACCTAATCAGTTATCTGGTGGGCAAATGCAAAGGGTTGCTATTGCTCGTGCTTTGGTAAATGATCCTGATATTATTTTAGCAGATGAGCCTACAGGTGCACTTGATTCTGTTACTAGTGTTCAAATTATGGATTTAATTAAGGAAATATCTAAGGATAAACTTGTTATTATGGTTACTCATAATAGTGAACTTGCCAAAGAATATTCGAGTAGAATTATTAGTTTGAAAGATGGAAAGATTGTTGATGATTCTAATCCTTATGATGGAGATGATTCTAGTGTGTATAGTTTTAGAAAGACTTCGATGTCATTTATTACTGCTTTAAAGCTTTCTCTTACTAATATTATTACTAAAAAAGGTAGAACTTTACTTACATCTTTTGCTTCTTCGATAGGTATTATTGGTATTGCTCTTATTTTGTCTTTGTCTAATGGGTTTCAAGAAAAGATTGATGAGTTTGAAAGAGACTCTTTGTCTCAAATGCCTATTACTATAAGTGAACAGGCTATAGAGATGTCTGAGTTAATGAGTACTTCGGATAGTGATGAATATCATGAATATACAAGTGAGAAGTTTATAGTTCCAAAAGATGATACTTTAGATAAAGTTACTCATGTTAATAAAATTACTTCTTCATATGTTTCATATGTTTCTAATGTTGATAAGTCTTTACTTGGAGGTATTTCTTATCTTAGAAGTACTAGTATAAATGTTGTTACTTATGATGGAGATGATTATCAATATGTAAATAATGCTAATTCCGGTATTGATAGTTATTCTTGGAGTGTTTTTCCTGATAATCCTAATAGTGGTGAAGGTGTTGTAGATAGTAATTATGATGTTCTTATGGGTAAGATTGATACGAGTGTTCCTGGACTTATTCTAGTTGTTGATAAGTATAATCAAGTTGATAAGAATACTTTGAGGTCTCTTGGTTTTGATGTTTCTAAAAATGTAAATTTTAATGATTTGTTGTCTAAAGAGTTTAAGGTTATTTTTAATGATTCATTTTATCAATTTAATAATGGTTATTATATGATGGGAACTGATTATAAAAAAATGTATAATGATGATGATAGTATGAGTATTAAGATTCAGGCAATTATTCGTTGTAAAAAGGATAAGGAAATGTTGTCTGTTAATAGTGGTGTTTTATATACTTCATCGCTTGTTGATAGAATAATTGAGGTTAATAAGAATTCTAAGATTGTTAATGATCAAAAAAGAAGTGATTATAATATTTTGACTCTTCAGAAATTTGATGATAGTGCTACTAAAGAAAGTGTTCTTGGATATTTAGGTGATGATAGTGTTCCTAGTTATATAATGCTTTATCCAAAGGATTTTGATGCTAAAGAGAAGATTTTATCTTATTTGGATAAGTATAATGATGGTAAGAGTGATAATGATAAGATTTTATATACTGATATGGCTAATATGATTAGTTCGCTTTCTGGTAGTATAATGGATGCTATTACGCTAGTGCTTATTGCATTTAGTTCTATTTCTTTGATTGTTTCTAGTATAATGATTGGTATTATTACTTATATTAGTGTTTTGGAACGTACAAAAGAGATTGGTATACTTCGTGCACTTGGTGCTAGGAAAAAGGATATAACTAGAGTGTTTAATTCTGAAACTTTTATTATAGGTATTTCTAGTGGTCTTATTGGAATAGGTATTGCACTTCTTCTTAATGTTCCTATTAATGATATAATATATAAGTTGTCTGATTTGAGGAATGTTGCTAGTCTTAGTTTTGGACATGCTATTATACTTATTAGTGTTAGTATTATTCTTACTTTAATAGGGGGATTTATTCCAGCAAAGATAGCCAGTAAGAAGGATCCTGTTGTTGCTCTTAGAAGTGAATAGATAAAAAGAAAGAAACCATTAAATTATTTGGTTTCTTTTTAGTACTCTAAGTTTAATTTTTTCTTTTGGTTTTGTGTTGTGTTTTAGTGCATTCGTATTTTATATTATATTTTTCTTTTAATATTTCAGTCATATCTTTATATATTTCTATAGCATCATCATATTTTTCTTTTTTTATTGCGTTAATAGCGGGATATATTCTAAGATATAGCATACTTCTTGCAATAATTTCTTTTTGTTCATCTTGGTATATATTTTTACATATTTGTGGTCCAATTGCATCATATTCTTCGAGTAGTGGTGCACAGTTTTCATCATTTTTCATTATATTGTCTCTAAATGCTCTTAGTGTTTCTAAAACATAGCAGTTATCAGGTTCATTTAGTATGTCACACATAGCAGTAGTCAAATAACAAGCGCTAGAACTCTCGTTTTTCTTTTCAAAATGATTGTTACAGCTTCTTTCCTCAGGACTTACATATATTCCTTTTTTAGTACATCTATAACCTCTCCATGAAGAGTCTTTCATATCTAACCATATACAGTCTGAACATTGCCATGGGTATCCCATTTTATCACTCCTTTTTCGATTTCATATTATAGCATATTTTTCTATTCTTGACAATATAATTAGGTGGTGATTATATGAAAGACTGTAGGTATGTTGATGGTGATTTTATCATTAAGTATTGTATTAGTGATGGCAAATTGTTTGTTTATTATAAAGATGGAAGAGTCGATAGTTTTATATATGATGTTACATTAGAGAAAAAGGTTGTTATTAAAATGAAAAAACAACTTGTAGAAAATGTTATGTTTAAGAAAATGAGAAAAAGGGATAAGTATTTGTCTTTGATTAATTTTTATATTTTAGTTTTGTTTTCTTTTGTGCAATATTCTTCTTTTATTGATGAGATTAATTTAGAAAATGGTTTTTGTTTTTTTGGTGTATGTGGAATTACTTTGTATGATTTATATTATTATATAAAGAATGATTCTATGCTTTCTGAGATTATTAAGGATGAATATTTTTTGAATAATATAGATGGTGTAGTTAGTTTTGATGTTAATAATCTTGATAATTATAGTATAAAAGATTTAAAATGTTTAAAGCAAGGAAAGTAGATGTTTCTTGTATTATTTATATTTAGGGTATATAATGTAGTTGAGGGGATAGTATGATTGATTGTAGTGATAGTAAAAGAGAAAATCGAGATAGTTTTATAGAATTTTATGAAAAGGAAAATGGCAAGATAAAGTTTTATACTCGTTATGGGGAATTTTTGCTTGATGATAATTTGGATAATTTAGCAAAAATTAAGATGGTTATGGATAAACAAGCATGTGTAAATGCTAGTTTTACTAAGAAAAGATTTGGAGAGTTTTTACTAGGGATTTTTTTGTTTCCCTATTTTTCATATGCATTTGATTCTTCTTTTGATGTTTTTAGTGATAGTACTTTGTTTAATATCATTTTTTTCGGTGTTAGCGTTAGTGCTCTTATTACTGATATGTATTGTGTTTTATCTAGAGGTAAGATGAGTAGTGAGTGCTTAAAAGATAGTTATTATGTTAATAATATTGATTATATTAATTATCATATTAATGATGAGAGTGTTAGTAAGTTATTCGAGGGACTTGATTCTTTTAAGGATGAGAATGGTAAATTATATCTTGATATGAATACTGTTGATATGATGAGGCTTTCTGATTTGATTAAACTTAAAATTATAATTGAACAGGATATGGAGGATAGAAAGGATGAATATACTAAGAAGAGGTGATTATTTTTATGGATTTTGATTTAGTAGTTAATTCTAGAAGAAGTATTAGAAAGTTTACTGATGATGTTGTTAGTGATTCTGATATTTTGAAGATAATTGAATGTGGTATAAAGGCACCTTCTGCTAAGAATAGACAACCATGGAGAGTTAAGGTTGTTTCTTTAAAGGATAAAGATATGATTGCTAGTTTTTTAGAAAGTAAAAAAAGTGATGATGATATTAGTGTTTTAAATACTGCGAATGTTATTAGGGAAGCAAATAAACTTATTTTAGTGTTTGCGACTCCTTCGTATAATAAGAATGATGTTTTATCAATTGGTGCTTTTATAGAAAATATGTGTTTAAAGGCAACTGAAATGGGACTTGGTAGTTTGTGGATTGCTAATACTGATAAAGTTAATTATTTAATTAAAGATTATTTTGAAGTAGATATGGATATGATTTCTTGTGTTGCGATAGGATATAAAAATCAAGAGGTGCATGCTAGACCTAGAAAGAGTATAGATGAGATTGTTTTATAGGATTGTGCTATTTTTTTAATTTTTTCATATAATTTATTGGTGATTTTTATGAATTATAAAGTTGCTATTAATCCTGTTGGGGGAGGTAGCGATACTGGTTTAAAAAGTGGTGATATTCTTGAAAAAGATGTTTCTTTGCTGGTTTCTAATTATATAAAAGGCAGACTTGATGAATTAGGAATAGAAAATATTATTACTAGGACTACTGATGATAATATTAGTTTGGATGAGAGAATTGATTTTATAGATAGTAGTTTTGGACTTGGTGATGATGTCATTGTTATAACTAATGGCTTGTCTTCTTCTGTTTCTGGGGTTGAGATTATTTATGCTCTTAGAGATAGTAGTAGTTTTGCTAGAACTTTGGCTCAACAGTTTCTTAATAGTGATATTGATGTTAATAAGTATTATCAGTTGAGAATGGAAGAGGATACTTTTCTTGATAGTGATTATATAATTAGAAATACTGGGGATAGTGAGAGTGTGATTATTAATTATGCTAGTGTTAGTAATGGTGATGATTTGAATAATTTTGTTAATAATTATGAGGATTATGGTGAAGCTGTTGTAAGGGCTATTGCTATTTATACTAAGAATGATTATGTTCCTACTTCTAAGGGTGATTATTATACTGTTAAGAAGGGTGATAGTTTATACAGTATTGCTAGGCTTTATGATGTTTCAGTTGCGGATTTAAAGATTGCAAATAAGCTTACTAGTAATGTACTTTCAATTGGTCAGGTTCTTAAAATTCCCGATATAGTAGAGAAAAGTGATACGAGTGTTTATTATGTGAAAAAGGGTGATAGTTTATATGGTATAGCTAAGAGTTATGGTGTTAGTGTAGAGGATATTAAGAAATTGAATAATTTGAGTAATAACAATTTATCTATTGGACAGGAACTTTTGATACCTGGGCTTTCTAGTGAAAATGTTCCTAGTGTTAAAGTTTATACTGTTGTTAAGGGAGATAGTTTGTATAAGATTGCTAATTTATATGGTGTTAGTGTAGATGATTTGAAGTCTGCGAATAAGCTAAGTAGTAGTGTGCTTTCAATTGGGCAACAGCTTGTGATACCTGATAGTGGATCTTCGAAGACTTATGTTGTTAAAAGAGGAGATACTTTATATAGTATTGCTAGAGATAATAATACAACTGTTGATAGGTTAAAGATTCTTAATGGTTTGGTTGGAAATACACTTTCTGTAGGCCAGGTGCTTAAGTTGTGAGGGACACTTTTTTGTGTAGTAACAATTTTTTAATAATTGCTAATAATGGTGTTTGGTGAATTTAGTGATTACGATTGTTTTTAATGACTTAAATGTGGGTGGTCATACTTAGCTCTTTCAAGAAATAAATTTATAAGGGTATTAAGACAGCTGTATTTAATAAAATGATTGATTGGTATAATTAATTAAAAAAATATACTAAATCATTTAAAATAGTTTGATATGTTCATTAATAT
>JAEDJI010000045.1 GCA_016296435.1 Bacilli bacterium
TAGATAAAAAAGAACTAGAAGATATCTCTTTTAAAATACTATTAGTGCATGAACCAGACTATATAGATAATGTTTTAAATAAATATAACATTGACTTAGTACTATCAGGACACTCTCATAATGGACAAGTAAAACTATTTGGAGTAAAACCATTCTATACACCTGAAGGATCAAAAAAATACTTTAGTCCTCACTATCAAGAAAATAATACTGATATATATATATCAAATGGTATTGGTACAAGCATAATACAATTTAGATTTGGATCAATTCCAAGTATTAACTTTTATAGATTAAATAGTCAAAATTGACTATTTTTTTTTATAAAAAAACTACTAAAAAGTAGTTAATTTCTATATTCAAAGGCAAAATCAAGTATCTTAACAATATCACCCTGTTTAGCACCAAGTTCTTCAAGTTTATCGTCAACACCCATTCTAGTAAGTTTCTTGGCAAATCTAAGAATTGCCTCATCAGAAGTAAATTTAGTCATTCTAAACAACTTTTCAATAACATCTCCCTTAATGACAAATATATCTCCTTCTTTTTCAATTGTAAACGGTTCTTGTTTCTTATATTTATATAATACATAATCTTCATACTCTTGGTCATCAATATCTTCAACTTCGATTTGTTCAAGTAAATCAGCCATATGAACAAGTACTTTATCAAGACCCTCATCGTTTATTGCAGAAACCTCAAATATTTCTATATCAGATACTTTTTCTTTAAAAGATTTAAGATTAGAAACAGAACCTTCTATATCCATCTTATTAGCAATAATAAGTTGTTTTTTTAATAATAATTTCTTATCAAAATCTTCGAGTTCCTTTCTTATCTTAATATAATCTTCATAAGGATCTCTTGCTTCACTACCAGACATATCAATGACATGACATATAATTCTAGTTCTTTCAATATGCTTTAAGAACTTATCACCAAGTCCCTCACCTAAAGATGCTCCTTCGATTAATCCAGGAAGATCTGCTACTGTAAAACTCCTGCCATCTACAGTCTTAACTACACCAAGATTAGGATTAAGTGTAGTAAAATGATAAGCTGCAATCTTTGGTTTAGAACGAGATATCTTAGATAATATAGTACTCTTTCCAACACTAGGCATTCCAACCAAGCCAACATCCGCTAAAAGTTTAAGTTCTACTTTCAAATATCTTTCCTCACCAGGTTCGCCTTTTTCAGAATAATTAGGAGCAGGATTAGATTGAGTACGAAAAGCCGTATTACCTCTTCCTCCACGTCCTCCTTTAGCAACAATAAACTCTTGATTTTTTTCCTTTAAATCACACACAAGTAAATTAGTATCTAAATCTGTAACAACAGTGCCAGGTGGAACCTTTACAACAATATCTTTAGCGCTTTTCCCATTTTTATTCTTCCCCATTCCATTTTCTCCACGTTCTCCTTTAATTATCTTATTATATCTTAAATCTACCAAAGTACGTAGTCCTGTATCAACTCTAAATATGATATTAGAACCTCTTCCACCATTACCACCAAATGGTCCACCAAATTCAACATATTTTTCACGACGAAAAGCAGTACATCCATCTCCACCAGATCCAGCAACTAGTTTAATATTTACCTCATCTACAAACATAGTATCACTCCTTTTTCCCATAAATTATATCAAAAAAAAAGAAAAATAGCAATTTATTTTTCTGAAGCATTATTACCAATCATCTTTAAAATTTCTTCAATTTCTTCATCATCAGTTACACTAGAAACAAATTTTTTGTCATCTTTTACTACTTCCTTTAAAATAGTATAATCATCAGTATCATCAAGTGCATAAGCATATATATAATTATACCCAAAGAAATTGACTCTTTCTATTACTAAAAATTCTCTTCCATCTAATATTATAATTTCATTCATAATTTCTTACCACCATTGTCTTTTTCTTGTACAAATTGTTTTAATTCACCACTCAACACAACTTGTCTATAATTCTCTTGTGATGGAATAAAAGTAGCACCAGTAGTCTCAGTAACATAATTACAATAATCAATAAAGTCATCATATGAATAAGATTCTTCCACTGATGTCATATCATTATCTAAAGTAGGAACTTTATCTTGCATAACATGATCAACATATCCAATACCAGCAGCACCTACCGCTATTGAAACAGAAAGGGCTATAGCGAATGCCTTCTTCTTAGTTTTTTCTATTACATTAAGTCTTTCTTGATGTCTCAAATTAATATTCCTTAAATATTCTTTTTTTTGGTCCTCCATCAAGTTATCTAAATCTCTTTTTTCAAACATGCTTTTCATTTCATCATAACAATATACGTTTTCTTCTTGATTACCAAATGTTTTATAATTTCCCATAATGACCTCCCTATCAATACAATTACATTGTATCATAAAAATTAAAATATTAAAACATATCTTTACTTATATTTACATCATATATTTCATTTTCTTTTAATTTTTGAGGAATCTTCAAATACAAATAATTAGTAGTATGTCCATAAGAATAAACATCCTCTACTTTCTCAATAAGAACCTTTTCATTCTTGCCAATAAAACTATTATAATATTCATTTTCTAATTCTAGTGAAACATCAAGTAACTCTTTAGTTCTTTTCTTTTTAGTATTAGAATCAATTTGATTGTCCATTCTAGCAGCCTTAGTACCATTTCTTTTACTATATGGAAAAACATGTACTTTACTAAAGCCAATCTTTTTTATAAAATCTATGTTTTCCTTAAAATCTTCATCAGTCTCACCAGGAAAACCTACAATAACATCAGTGGTTAAAGAAATATCATCTCTTATACTTCTTATTCTTTCTACTATTTTATAAAACTCTTCTTTAGTATACTTTCTATTCATTAAACTAAGTATTCTATTAGAGCCATTTTGTAATGGAATATGTAAATGATTACATAAAATAGGATTACTTAAAAGTTTAAAAAATTCTTCATCCAACTCAGTTATCTCAATTGATGAAATTCTAAGTCTCTCAAGATTAGAAATATCTAGTATTTCCCTAAGTAAAGAAGAAAACTTAATACCCAAATCACTACCATAATTACCGGTATGAATACCAGTAAGAACTATCTCTTTATAACCATTATTAACCAAAGAAGTTATTTCTTCAATGACCTTATTTTTTTCCTTAGAACGACATCTTCCTCTTACAAAAGGAATAATACAATAACTACAATAATTCTCACAACCATCCTGAATCTTAACAAATGCTCTTGTTCTAGATTCAAATGTAGTAATTGCCATATCTTCAAAACCGACTTTCATTATATTATTATCTATTAACTTAATTTGTTTTTTATTAATAAAATAATCCTCAACTAAATCAACAATATTAGATTTATTATGATTACCAACAACTATATCAATACCATCAAAATTATAATCCTTATGGCTCTCTACAAAACACCCACATACAACAACACAAGCATCTTTATTCCTGACATGATTAATTATTTTTTTATCTTTCTTATCACTATTATTAGTGACTGTACAAGTATTAATTACATAAACATCACAATCATCATCAAAGGAAGTTATAGTATAACCCCTGTTTCTAAAAAGTGATGAAATATACTCACTCTCATAAGTATTAACTTTACATCCTAATGTATATATTCCTACTTTCATACATACCTCCAAAAAGAATAAATTATTAATCTAATTTATTCTTTAATTTTTTTAATTCCTTTAAAAATTCTTCAGTCTTTCTAATCTCAGCTTCTAAATCATCAAGATTAACAGTTTTTTCTAATTCTTCATCACTATACTTAGTCTTAACAACATTCTTATAAACACCAAAAACTGGAGAAATGACCTCAGAATTCTTAAATTTTTTAGGTTCTTCATCTATAAATATTGGATTATCTAATTTATTTTCACTTTCACTTTCTTGATTTTCAAGATGTTTCTTATAAAGTTCCTCAAGAGTTATTGGTTCAGTCCCTTCATCCTTAAGCAACAAGTCATTTCTTTCATCTATATCATTACTTACCCTTATTAACTCATCATAACTAATAACACTTTTTTCTTCTTGCTCATTCTCAAAATTAGTATGAGTAATTAACTCTTCGTCATTAGATAACTTCTCATAAGCATCATCAAGTTTTTTCTTTGCTTCTTCTTCAGTTACTTGTTTTTTATAATAAACATTAGAATCAGGTTCATATTTTTCTATAACATCAAAATCTTTCTTATTTTTTTGAACCTTTTCTATTATAAATATAATAATAAGAGCAACCACTATTGCAACAATAATTGCAATAATTATCATTAAATTATTATAACCTAAATCATTTATAAATTCATTCATCATATACACCTCAACTGCATATATAATTTTATCACATAAAAAAAAACAAAACAATAATTGTCTATCGTTTTGTTTTATTTTTTAACCTTCTATTTTATACAAACATTTATATGAACCAGTATAGTTGTAGTATCCAGTATAACTAGTAGATGAACTTCTTGTACATTTATTTATTGTACAATAAACTTTAGAACCGTTACCACCAGATGATGTTCTACAAGTATCACCAACTA
>JAEDJI010000046.1 GCA_016296435.1 Bacilli bacterium
ATGATAACACAAATTATTGATGACTTGCAATGTTTTTTTAATTTTTTTATTGTATAAAAAAAGTACACTTAAGTACTATTTTTCATATTCACAAGAAGAACAAACTATTTTGTCTTTTTTTTCTAAAAGAATACTATTACATTTAGGACACTTTTCGCCTGTAGGTTTATCCCAAAAAGCAGTATTACATTTAGGAAAGTTATTACATCCATAAAATATTTTTCCTCTTTTAGTTTTTCTTTCTACTATCTTCCCATTACAGTTAGGACAATCACATATTTCAATAATCTTTTTTTCTTCTTTTTTAATATATTTGCATTCAGGATAATTACTACAAGCGGTAAAATCTCCGTATTTACCTTTTCTAATTACAAGGGGACTATTACATTCAGGACATAATTCTCCTGTTTTTTCTGGTTCTTTTTTTTCCATTTCATCAAATGCAGTTTTTACAAGTGGTTCAAACTCCTTATAAAAATTTTCAAGCATTTCATTGTATATTTCTTTCCCTTCAGCAATTTTATCAAGATCATCTTCCATTTTAGCAGTATATTCTACATTTATTATATTAGAGAAGAATTCTTGAAGTTTATGAGTTGTCAAAATACCTATTGAGGTTGGTTTAAACTTTTTATCTTCAAGTATAACATATTCTCTTTCTTTTAATGTATCAATTATCTTAACATATGTAGAAGGTCTTCCTATACCTAGTTCTTCAAGTTCTTTAATTAATTTTGCTTCAGTGTATCTAGGTTTTGGCTTAGTAAAATGTTGTTCATCTACTATCTCATTAGCGATAACTATATTAGTATTATAATTTTCTAAATCAGGCAATATTTTTTCTTCTGTAGATTCATAATCTTTATATACCTTTAAGTAACCATCAAAAGTTATAATAGAACCAGTTGTTTTAAATTGATAGTTATTATTATTTAAAACAATTGTAGTGGTTAGAGTCTTAGCATCAATCATTAAAGAAGCAAGTGCTCTATAATAAATCAATTTATATAACTTGTATTCATCTTCAGATAAATATTTTTTAACTTTATCAGGACTCTTATTAATATCTGTTGGTCTAATTGCCTCATGAGCATCTTGGATATTTTCTTTATTTTTAGTTTCTTTAACATAGCCAATATACTCTTTTCCATAATTATCGCTAATATATTTATAAGTGTTTTTAATAAATTCATCACTAAGTCTTATAGAGTCTGTTCTCATATAAGTAATTAATCCAGTAGTTTCATTTTCTAAGTCAACACCTTCATATAGTTTTTGGGCAATGGACATAGTTTTTTTACCAGTAAAATTATATTTATTTGAAGCATCTTGTTGAAGTGTTGATGTTGTATATGGAGGTTTTGCCTTTTTATTTTTATCTTTTTTATCTATGCTTTCTATTTCAAATGTCTTAGATAGTTTATCTAAAATATCATTTTTTTCTTTTTCAGTTTTTATTTCAATATCTTTATGATTATATTGGAATAATTTAGATTCAAAATCATTAAATATTGCAGTAATAGTATAATATTCTTCAGGAATAAATGAATTGATTTCTTCTTCACGATCTACAATTAATTTGAGTGCCACTGACTGTACTCTTCCTGCAGACTTACCACCAGTTTTTGATTGCATTAGTTTAGATAATCTAAAACCAATTATACGATCTAGAATTCTTCTTGATTCTTGTGACTTAACTAAATTATCGTCAATCTTTCTAGGATGATTAAATGCATCACGTACTTTATCTTTAGTTATTTCGTTGAATACTACTCTATCATATTTATCATCTTTCAATTTTAATGTATCTTTTAAATGCCAAGCAATTGCTTCTCCTTCCCGGTCAGGATCGGATGCTAAATATACTAAATTACTTTCTTTAGCAAGTTTTTTTAACTCATTAACAACACTTTTTTTACCTTTGATTATTTCATAATTAGGTTTAAAACCATTATCAATATCAACACCAAATCCATACTTACCAGTTGTTGTCAAGTCTCTAATATGTCCTTTTGAAGATACTACTTTATAATCATTACCTAGATATTTTTCTATTGTTTTGCTTTTACTAGGTGATTCCACGATTACTAAATTTTTCATGATATCACATCCCTCGTTATAATTTATACATTAATTTTTTAAATATGTCAATCATTTTTTGATTCATTACATTTGTTCGTAATAATCTAGTAATAAACATTTTTTATAATAATTTTTGTTTATATTTGTTTTGAAATGTTCTTTTTTATATAAAATAAGTACTTTTTCAAGTACTTATTTTATTAGTATTAATCTAATTATATAATTAATACCTACAAAAAATATCATAATATATAATTTAACAACACTTAGTATTTTTTAATATATATTGGAGTATTTAATAAGAAAAATTTTGTTACTAGTAATTTTGTATCATAAATTATATTTATAATATAGAACAAAAAGAGTGAATCAAGAGCAAATACAATCCTTTGTTCATAGGTAAATTGTACCAAATATTTAAAAAAATCACAATATATTATTACTATTTTCTAAATAATTTTTAATAGGCTTATATGATTTTCTGTGTTCTTTTAATATACCATGTTTTTCTATGGCATCAAGATGATCTTTAGTAGGATATCCTTTATTGTTCTTAAAGTTATACTCTGGATATTCTTTATCTATTTCATACATCATTTTATCTCTTGTTACTTTTGCAATAACTGATGCGGCAGAAATTGTTTGTGATTTTAAATCTCCTTTTATAATTGATGTAGTTGGAATATCTATGTCCAATTTCATTGCATCTATTAAAATATGTTCTGGTTTTATATTTAAATTTTTTATTGCCTGTTTCATGGCAAGTTTTGTTGCTTCATATATGTTTACTTCATCAATTATATCATTATCTATTATGCCTATACCAATAGCTAGTGCATCTTTTTTTATAATATTATAATAATAGTTTCTTTTCTTTTCAGATAATTTTTTTGAATCAGTTAATCCTTTTAAAACATAGCCCTTAGGAAGTATAACTGCTGATGCAACAACCGGACCAATTAAAGGGCCTCTTCCTACTTCATCTACTCCTGCTACTAAATTTGTATTTTTATTGTATAATTCTTTTTCATATCTCATGTTATCTAAGTTACATAAATATAAATCTATTGCCTTTATGTCTATGATATCTTTTTTTCTATTTAGTATTTTCTTTTGTTTCATAATACTTTCTAAATCTTGAAAATAATAGTTATCAATAAGATCTTTTTTAATATTTAAATCTGAATTATTTATTTGAAATACATCATAGTAGATTACATCTTTTGAATTTTCACTGATAATGTTATATTTTTGTTTTAATTTAGAAAAAACATCTTTACTAACATTTATATTTATGTCATGTGTATATTTTTTTATACCATGTATTACTAATGATGCACCCATTGAAACAATAAACTCATCTTTATTTAATCCTAATTCATTTAATTTATTTAGTATTTGTTCTTTATTTAACATCTTCAAATCGATCAAAAGTAATTCCTTTTACTTTTCCTTTCTTTATATCATTTATTATTATATCAATTACTTTATCATAATCTACGAGACCACCTTTCATGAGACAACCTTTTTTTCTACCTATTGTTTCAAATACTTCATATGAATCAGATGTGTCTTCAATACCATAATTATCAATTAAAATTTCTTTATAGTATTTAGATAAAAAATTAAGTATATAAATTGCTACATCTTCAAGTGGTAATATTTCTTCTTTGATCGCAGTAGTACTTGCTAGATTGAACGCTACATGGTCTTGTTCTAATTTAGGCCATAATATACCAGGAGAATCAAGTAATTCAATGTTTTTCAAAGCTCTTATCCAACTAAGATTTTTAGTAACTCCAGGTTTGTTGCCTGTTACAGTTATTTTTCTTCCTACTATTTTATTTATTAATGTTGATTTACCTACATTTGGTATACCTATTACTAAGGCACGTATTATTTGTTTTTTCATTCCTTTTTCTTCTTGTTTTTTGATCTTATCTTTTAATATTTCATTACTTAAATCAAATAGAGTATTAAGATTATTTTCTGATGTAAGATCATATTTGATTACTCTATATCCGAGTGTTTCATAATAATTTGCAAACTTATCAGTTTCTTTTTTGTCACATAAATCGTACTTAGTCATTATTAATATTCTTGGTTTATTTGATATTAAATCGTCTATATCTATTATTTTTGAACTATATGGTATACGTGAATCTATTACTTCATAAATTATATCTATTACATTCAAATTTTCTTTTATTAATCTCTTAGTCTTAGCCATATGACCAGGATACCAGTTAATTCCGACTTTTGTAAAACTTTTTTCTTC
>JAEDJI010000009.1 GCA_016296435.1 Bacilli bacterium
ATGATATATTTTAATTATTTTCAAGCATTTTTTGATAATATTATAATTATTGTTGCAAGTGAAAGAATTGCCACTAGTATTAATGTTATTAAAAGCATATTACTTGAGCCTGTTTTACTTTTAATAAATCGTAGATTTTCTTTTTCTTCTTCTACTTGTATTTTAGATGCGAAAGCATTACCATTGCTTGTAATTTCTTGAATTTTTTCTATGTGTCCTACTAATTTATTAATTATTTTTTCGTCAAAATCTTTTAATTCTAGAATAGTATCATTTTCCATAATTGCTAAATAATTTTGTTCTTCAAAATAACTGCTTTTTATATTAGTGCAGATACTATATCTAACAATTATTTCAGGTATTATTTCCATTTCAAATATTTGAGGTTGATCATAAACTATTACTAAACTTGTTTCTGTTCCATTATTATTACTGGATACTATTAGTTGATATGGAAAGCTATCTTTTAACGTTATTTTCATGTACTTATTATTTGATTCAAAATTGGATAATTTATTTAATAAATCGTATTTTTCTAAATTATAAAATTTTTGTTCTTTTTTATAATTAGTTTGTTCAACTGGCTCATTGTTTCTTATCATAGGAACACCTCTATTATAAGTATACCACGATATTTTTATTTAATAAAGTTTTTTTACTTAAATTACAATTCCCCCGTCAACTTGTATAATTGTACCATTGGTAAATGTTGAATCATCACTTCCTAAATATAAATATGCTCCCGCTAGTTCGGATGGATTTGCTATTCTTCCTAATGGTGTTAGTTGAGATAGCATACCTCTTGTATTTTCATCTGTAGTGTTTTTAGTCATGTCTGTCATTACTGCTCCTGGTGCTACTGCATTTACTCTAATATTATGTCTTCCAAGTTCTTTTGCACATGATTTTGTTATACCATTTACTGCAAATTTTGATGATGCGTATGGAGTTTGCATTATACCTCCATAATTTGCTACCATTGAGCTAGTATTAATTATTGAACCTGATTTTTGTTCTATCATGTATGGTGCTACTTCTCTTATGAATTTGAATACTCCGAATGTATTAACTTGAAACATTCTCTCCATCTCTTCATCAGTTGTTTGAATTAATGGCTTTGATGCTGTTATTCCTGCATTATTTACTAGAATATCTATTCTACCAAATTTTTCTATAGTTTTTTCAACAACGTTTTTAATACTTTCTGTATTTGTTACATCAAGTTCTATACCTATAATATTTTCATTATTATAAGATTTTTCTAATAATTTTAGAGCTTCTGGTACTTCATCTTTTAACCCTGTTATAACTACTTTAGCTCCTTCTTTTAAGTATAGATCTGCTATTGCATAACCTATTCCTTTTGTACTACCTGTTATTATTGCTACTTTATTTTCTAATTTCATTTTATCATCCTCCTAATTAATTATAACACATTTTTGATTTTCGTTAATATTTCTTTTATTTCATTTTGATCTTCATCCAGTAAATCCACTCTAAAGTTTGTTATCCCCAGTTCTTTTAATTGTGGAATCTTATCAATTTTATTTATTTCTTGATAATCCATTACTTTGGTAATGCAATTGTTATTTATCAATCTCAGTTTTTTACCATTTCTATCTTTCAAACTATATTCCTTAGAGTTCTTACATAGATTACATGGTTTTTTTCCATTGTTAATTAAAGCATTTAATGGACAATATTTCATAATCATTAGTTCTATTTTTCCATATATTAATATTTCTAAATTAGGTTTTCTTTTGTATTTTTCTTGATACCCTTTTAATAAGTAATCTAGGTCAGTTTCATTTAACTCAACTGATAATCCTATTTTTTTGACATTTAAGTTTTCTAGGACATTTATTGTTTTACTATTTACAACATTTAAATATATATCACTTACTATGTTATTATTTTCTTTGTTTTGATAAATCATCCCTGTTTCTGAAGCTAGGAGATTTTCATTCTGATATTTTTTGGGATTTTGATTTACTCTTGGCGTTTTTAAATATATATTTTTACTTTCTTTCTTATATCTATTATACAAAGTTTCATCTTCAACATAGATATTAACATTTTCTGTTAATAAAGTTTTTAGTTGATTCTCATTTCTTACAAGAAAGTTTATAGTACTTGTATTTTGTATTTCTTTTGTTGTTATTTTTTCTTGATGTATTTTTTTTCTTTTAATTGGTTTAGTTCTTTCTTTTATTAATTCATCGGTTAGATATCTTCTTATTTCATTTATATATTTTAAAGGTATGAAGATATCTTTATCAATATCATATATTATTTCTTTAACTTGGAATGGTGTGTTACCAATTTTAGATAATTTTTCTGATATGTCTTGTTTTAAGGTTGGTTTGTTTTTAGATTGTTCTACTACAAATGTTGTTTTAGTTATTGTGTTTATACCATCTGTTATAGATACTTGTAGTGGTTTATTTATTTTTGCTATTATTTTATAGTTTATAGCTATCTTTTTTTCTTTGATATTTTTTAAATCTTTTATTAATTTATCATCTTGAGTTTTTAATACTATTCCTTGTTCTTTTAGATTCACTTTATTATCCAAGTATATAATTTGATTTTTATCAGCATGTTTTATTAACATATTTTGTTGATTATATATAAAGTTTGCAATCATTCCTTCGTTATTGCTAAATCTTACTCCATCATTTTGGTTTAGTTCTTCTTGCAATTTGATTTTTATTTTATCTTTTTTTGCTTCTTGTACTTCTCCTAGTACTATTCCTTGATGTTTAGGAGAAATAATATTTATAAATTCATTATTTTTATTATTACTTATGTATCCGTTAGTAAACTTTCTATTGTATAGAAGTTGTAATGTTTTTAGATCTGATTCTTCAAGAGTCATATCTTCATGATTGTAGTATTTTTCTATTAATTTTTTATATATTTTTGTTACATAGTATGTGTATTCTTCTTTTTTCATTCTGCCTTCGATCTTAAGGGATGCTATATTGCTTTCTAGAATGTCTTTTAAATTTTTTATTGTACATAGTTCTTTTGGACTTAATAGGAATTGTCCAGTTGTTTTTATTTTATTATTTTTTTCATATAATTCGTATGGTAATCTGCACATACCAGCACATTCACCACGATTTCCACTTCTTTGTAGAAATTTTGATGAAAAATAGCATTGTCCTGAGTATGATACACATAGTGCACCATGTATGAATACTTCTTTTTCTAATGGAATTTTAATATTATTAATTTCTTTTAACGATAGTTCTCTTGCAAGTACTACTCTTTTAACATTTAGATTTTCTAATAGTTTCATTTGTTCTTCATTGTGAGTATGTGCTTGAGTTGATGCATGTATCTCAAAGTCTGGGAATAATTCATTTACTAGTTTTATCATGCCTAAGTCTTGCATTATTAAAGCATCGACATCACTTTCATATAAATATTTTATATATTTAATGAAGTCATTTATTTCTTGTTCATATATAATTGTATTTACTGTAACATATAATTTTACCCCATATAGATGACAATATTTTACAGCTTCTTTTAGTTCTTCATGGGTAAAGTTTTTAGCATATTTTCGGGCAGTATACGAGGTTGTCGACACATATACAGCATCGCATCCACCATGAATTGCATAATATAATGTTTCTTTGTTCCCTGCAGGAGATAGTAATTCTACTTTTTTCATTTATATCACCTTTTTGTTCATTTAGTTTCTGATGATAAAGAATTTGATTATTGTTATTTTTAAATATTACACTATTTTAAATAATAATGTCTTATTGGTTTTAGTTCTTCATCTAGTTCATAGCATATTGGTTCTCCGGTTGGTATCTCTAGTTTTATTATATCATTATTGCTTATGTTATCTAAATATTTTATTAAAGCTCTTAGAGAGTTACCGTGTGCTACTATTAAAACTTTTTTATGTTCTTTTAATTTTTTTGTTATTTCATTTTCATAATAGTTTGATACTCTTAGCATTGTGTCATATAGGCTTTCAGATGTTGGCAGTTCTTCTTTTATATTTTTATATTTTGGATCATTTCCTGGATATGTTTTGTCTTGTTTAGAAAGTGCAGGTGGTTTTTCGTATAGACTACGTCTCCATAGATTTACTTGTTCTTCTCCGTATTGTTTTTTCACTTTATCTTTATTTAGTCCTTGTAATGCTCCATAGTGTCGTTCATTTAGTTTATATGTTTTAATAACTGGTAATTTTTTTTGATTTATTTCTTTTAGAATGTATTTTAGCGTTTTTTGTGCTCTTTTTAATTCTGATGTATATGCTATATCAAATGTCATGTTGTTGTTTTTAATAATTTTTCCAGCTTTTTTTGCTTCTTGTACTCCTTTTATGGTAAGTCCTACATCAAGCCAACCTGTAAAAAGATTTTTTTTGTTGTATGTACTTTGTCCATGTCTTACTATTATTAATTTTATCATTTTATCACCTTTTATTTATTTTTTAATTTTAACATTTTTAGAGTTATAAACTGTTTTTTACTATAATAATTAACTTCCTTGTTATATTATAACATCTCTAAGGATGCATGAAAAGGTAATTATGGTAATTGGACAATTATCGTTGATAATTTTTTTTAATTAGTTTGATGTTTTTGATTTTTATGGTAAAATGTTATTAGTAATATATTATGTGTGATGTATGAAAGGAGTAATAGCTAAAGTAGTTAGTTATATTTTAGATATTTATGAATAAAAGAAAAAAAGATTTAAGATTATGTGTTGTGCTGATTGTTTTTTTATTGGGCTTACAGGCTTTGTTATATTTTGTCACTAAGAATTTTAATAGTTCTTTTCATTTGATTAGTAGTTCTTATGATGATTTGATTCCTTTTATTAAGTATTTTATATATGTTTATCATTCTTGGTATCCTTGTTTAGTTTTAGTTTGGATATTACTTTTTTACTTTGATAGAGATAAATGTATTAATTTTATAGTAACTGGAATTTTATCTATGATTATTGGTAATATTATATTTTTAGCTTATCCAACGACTGTATTAAGACCTGATATTGTTGTTAATGATTTTACTAGTTTGGTTGTTAGTATTACTTATAATGCTGATAGTCCTGTTAATTGCATGCCTTCGATGCATTGTATATTTTGTTTTATATCAATATTTTGCTTATTTAATAGTAAAATAAAAAATAGGTATAAGATTCCTATTTGTTTATATTTTGTACTTATTGTTTTATCTACTTTGTTTGTTAAACAGCATGTTATTATTGATGTTATTAGTGCTTTTATTATATCTAGTTGCTGTTATTTGGTGTCAAAGCTTAATTTTTTTGAAAGAATTAAATCATATCTTTATTAATTATTTTTTAGTACCTATTTTTTCTCCATATTTTACAATTGTCTCAATGTTATTTATGGAGTTTTCTTTTATATCTTGATCTATTATTATTTTGTCTTTTTTAAATATTAGAATAATTGTTGATCCATTGAATTCAAAGTATCCTTTTTCTTCGCCTTTTTTGAATTTGTATTCTTCATGATGGTTTTTTATTTTTCCAACGATTAATGCTCCGACTTCTACTTGAATTACTTTGCCAAAGTTTTCTGTATTTAGTATTGTGTATTCTCTAGTATTCTTTTTATATATATTATACTTTTTTAAAGCAATATTTTTTACTGTGTGAAAGACTCCATGCACATGGGTGTTTTTGGTTTTTGTTCCATTATCTATATAGCAATATCTATGATAATCACTTGGTTCTAGTCTAAATATTAAAATTTTCCCATTTTTATATTTTTCTGATATTTTGTTACCCTCTAATAGTTCATTGATGCTATAGTATGAGTTTTTGATTTTAAACATACTATTTTCTTTGATATCATATACTATTAGTTTGGAATCAGCGGGAGATATTAAATTGTTTTTGTTTTTATCGATGTTTAAGTATTTATCTTTTTTCTTTCTCTTGAAGAAATCATTGTATGATGTGAATTTTTGTTTTTCATATTCTTCTTTTTCTATGTTGTATTTTTTTATTAGAGCTATAGTTATAATATTTGATATTTTACTATTCATAATGGTTCCACTTAATTTTGTAAACCATGGTTTGATTATTATTTTTAGTGTTTTATTACCTAGTTTTGTATTATATAAAAATCGTAATGATAGGTTGTTTTTTTGGTTTATTATTTCGTTTGTATTTCGATTTTTTATTTGCATAGTATCACTTCTTTTCTTTTATACTTTATCATAAAATAGTGCCTTTTGCAAACTAAAAGAATTAGTTGATTGCACTAATTCAGTTTGAAGTTTTCCACTTCAGGTATATCTTTTCCGTATTGTCTTATGTATCTATGGTGTTTTTCTAGCATTTGGTTGCAATAGTTTTCAATGTTTTCTTTATTTTTAATATTTGCATATTTTAAAGCGTCTAGTATTAAGTGATATCTATCTATTTTATTTTGAACTCTCATGTCAAATGGTGTGGTTATTGTTCCTTCTTCTAAATAGCCATGAACATGTAAATTTTGATTTGTTCTTTTGTATGTTAGTTGATGTATTAGGCTAGGATAACCGTGAAATGCAAATATTATTGGTTTAGTTTTAGTAAATAGTTTATCATATTCTTTATTTGTCATTCCATGTGGATGTTGTTCTTTTGTTTCTAATCTCATTAAATCTATTACATTTATTACTCTTATTTTTGTTTCAGGGGAAAGTTCTTTTAAAATTTTAGTAGCAGCGATTACTTCAATTGTGGGGGTATCTCCACAGCATGCAAATATTATTTTTGGTGAAATTGTTTTATCGCTTATAAATTCTAATTCTCCAATTCCTTGTTCACAATGTTTTATTGCTTCGTTCATTGTTAAGTATTGTGGTCTTGGATGTTTTGATGCTATGATCACATTTATATAGTTTTTTGTTTTTATACAGTGGTCAAATGTGGATATTAATGTGTTTGAATCGAATGGTAAGTACATTCTTACTATATCACTTTTTTTAGTTGCTAAGTGGTTTAGGAATCCCGGATCTTGATGGGTATATCCGTTGTGATCTTGTTGCCATGTGTGTGAGGTTAGAATGTAGTTTAGGGATGCAATTGGTGCTCTCCATGGTATTTCTTTAGTCACTTTTAACCATTTAGCATGTTGACTTGCCATAGAGTCTACGATTCTAATGAATGCTTCGTACGAATGAATAAATCCGTGTCTTCCTGTTAGAAGATAGCCTTCAAGCATTCCTTGGCAGACATGTTCCGATAAAAGACTATCCATTACTCTTCCTTGTTTTGATAGGAATTCATCATATTTTTTTGTATCAGAATTCCACATTCTTTTTACCTCGTCAAATATATGATTTAATCTATTGGATAAAGCTTCGTCTGGACCAAAGCATCTAAAGTTTTTGTTTTCTTTATTTATTGCAAAGACATCTCTTATGTATTTAGATAGTTCCATCATGTCTTGTTTTTCTACTTTTCCAGGTTTTGTTATTTTTACTTCATAGTTTTTTATACTTGGAGTATTTAGCTCTTTTAGAAGTATTCCTCCGTTTGTAATAGGATTTGCACTCATTCGTTGTTCTTTTTCTGGTGTTAATTCTCTTAAGGGTTGGACTAGTGTTCCATTTTTATCAAATAATTTTTCTGGATGGTATGATCTTAGCCATTTTTCTAGGAGTTTTAAATCATTTTCATTTGTTATGTTTATTGGAACTTGGTGTGATCTGAATGTTCCTTCGACTCTTTTTAGATTTACTTCTTTTGGTCCAGTCCATCCTTTTGGACTTTTCATTATTATAATTGGAAATGGGATGTTTTGGCCTTGTTTTAATTTTTGAATATCTTTTAATGCCCATTCTAATGAATTAGCCATAAGATTGTGCATGTCTCTTAAGTTTTTTGCTTCGACTATATATGTTTTATAGTTACAACCATTGAAATAGTCTTTTATTTGTTTGTTGGTCATCCTGCCAAATATTGTAGGATTTGATATTTTATATCCATTTACGTGTAATATTGGCAAGACTATTCCGTCTGTTTTAGGATTTATGAATTTATTTATATGAAATGATGCTTGGAGTGGTCCTGTTTCTGCTTCACCATCACCGATTACACAAGCTGCAATTAGGTCTTTATTGTCTAATATTGCTCCATAGGCATGAGCAAGACTGTATCCTAGTTCTCCTCCCTCATTTATTGAACCTGGTGTTTCTGGTGCTACATGTGAAGAGACTCCTCCAGGAAAGGAGAATTGTTTACATAGTTTTTTTAGTCCTTCTTCATCTTGGGTTATATCAGGGTACAATTCACTGTATGTGCCTTCAAGATAAGCATTTGCTATCATTGCTTGCCCACCGTGTCCTGGACCTGATATATATATCATGTTAAGATTATGTTCTTTTATTAGTCTATTTAGGTGAACATAAATAAAATTTTGTCCTGGCGCTGTTCCCCAGTGTCCTACTACTTTTGGTTTTATATCTTCCATTTTTAACGGTCTTTTTAATAGAACATTATCCTTTAAGTATAGTTGGGCTACTGATAGATAGTTTGTTGCCATGAAGTAATAGTTCATTTTTATTAATAAATCTTCTTTTAATACTCTTCTCATTTTACACCTCTTTTATTCTATGTTAATTATATCACATTTTACTAAAATTAAAAAGAAGATTATTGATCTCCTTCATTTTTTATTTCTTTTATGTTATTTCTTACTTGTTTTACTTTTTTGTTTGATTTTATGTGTTCTCCGATTATTTCAGATACTTCGGTTATTGTGACAAATGCTGTTTCATCTTTATTGTTTACTATTGTTCTTAGTTGAGAGATTTCCATTCTAGTTAGTACACAATATAGTATATCTTTTTTTCCACTCACTAGTCCATTTCCTTCGATTATGGTTGCTGTTCTACCTAGTTTATTATATATTTCGTTTGCTATTTGTGCTCCTTGTTCTGTTATTATCATTGCTGCTTTGGCTTGTTCTAATCCTTCACTTACTAAGTCTATTATTTTAAATGTTATGAAGTACATTAAGAGTGAATATAATGCTTTATCTAGTCCAAATAAGAATCCTGCGGTTAGATAGATAAATATATTAAATAACATTATTATTTGTCCTGTTGAGAATGATGTTTTTTTATTTATTATTATAGCAACTGATTCTGTTCCATCAAGACATCCACCGCTTCTTATTACTAAACCCACTCCAATTCCTAGGATTATTCCTCCATAAATTGTTGCAAGTAAAATATCATCGGTTAATTCATTTACATTAGAGAATATAGTTAAAAAGCATGAAAATATTAACATTGCATAGATTGCTTTTATTAAGAATTTTTTTCCTAAGTTTTTGTATCCAATTAATAATAATGGGATGTTTAATAGTATTGTAAATATGCTCAGTGAGATATTGGTTAGTTTGCTTACTATCATTGATATCCCTATTATTCCACCATCTAGAATCATATTTGGTGATAAAAATGTTTGAATTGAGAATGCTGAGAGTAATGCTCCAAGTGTTATTCCTATGAATGATATTAAGTTCATTAGTATTTTGTTTTGGTTTTTCATATTGCCTCCTTTATCTCTATTAGTTCATTATTTAATATAGAATATAAATATAATTGTACTTTTTTATCGGATATTTGTTTTATATATTTTTTATATGTTTCTAATTGTTTTAAATAAGCTTCGTCTTTAATATTTTGAAGTTTATAGTCTATTATTTTGATTTTATCTTTATACTCTAGTATCAAGTCTATTATACCATGATATTCGTTTGTTTCATCACTAAATATAAATTCGTGTTCTTTATATATTTTGGCATCTTTTATATCGAGTTTGTCTATTAATTTTTTAATGATTTGATTTTGCGTTTCTTTATTGAAATCAGTTGTTTCTAATAGTTGGTGTATTTTAGTACCATATTCTATGTTTGATACTTCTTCTTTTGTTAATAGTTTTTTGATATTTTTTGATGCTCTTTGTTCTTCTATTTGATTGTTTTCTATATTTAGTTTTACTTCTTTTATTTTTATATTAATATTTTCTTTTAATTCTTTATTTTCAATTTTTATTTGGTAATCTTTTGATAATGGTATTTGTTCTAGGGATATATTTTTTATATATTTTACTAGATTTTGTTTTATTGAATTTATTATATCTTGAAATGATTTATATTTTTTTCTTATATTTTGATCAAGTAGTGTTTGATGATAGATTTCTTGTTCTTCTTTTAGACTTGTTACTATTATCATTTTTTCTTTAGCTCTTGTTACATCTACATATAAAAGTCTTATCCTTTCTGATATGTCTTCTTCATTATATTTATTAATTACTAAATCTTTTAATATAGTTTCTGTTATTCCTTCATCAAAATATGGTGTTATAATTCCATATTCATTGTCATAAATAAATCTTTCTTTGATGTCTTGTTTATTGAATGTTTTGTGTAGACCTGAGAAGTAGCATATTGAAAATTCTAATCCTTTTGATTTATGAATATTCATTAGTTTAACACTTTTTGTATCTTCGACTGGTAGTGAGTATTTTATATCTTGATTTGTCTTTATTACTTGATTTAGATATTCAATAAAGTCATTTAGTGTATAGCCAAGACTTGATAAGTTATTGGCCATTTCTTTTGTTTTTTCTATTCTTATTATAGAGTCGTTTATATTACCTATTTTTATAATTTTTTCATAGAAGTTAAATTCTTTTAGTACTTGGTTTATTAGGCCTTCTAGGTTTTTATTTTCTACATCTTTTGCTATTTCTTTGCATATATTGTATATTTTAGTTTCTTTTATTTTATCTTCCTTTAATGTTATAAAGATATCGTTATCAGATTGTTCTTCAAGAAAACTTCTTGCAATGCTTGTGTAGCAATATTTTGCTTCTTTATCTAGTGTATTTTCTTTTATTTTTATAATTAACGTAATAATGTTTTTTATAACTAGGATGTCTTCTTTTGAGGTCATTTCTTCATCTTGCATTACTAGTAATGGTATTTGCATGTATTCAAATATTTTTTTATAGGTTTGAAAGGCACTTCCACGATCCATAATTATGCAGAAGTCTTCGTATGATGCATCTTGTAGTACGCCTTCTTTTAATACTTGGTATTTGTTTTTAATTTTATCTTTTATATCTTTTGCTATTATAAATGCTTCGATTTCTTCTTTTGTATAGTTTTTATCTTCTTCATAGTTGTATATTTCTAAATCATAATTTTGATCTTCTTTATTTTCTTCATAGGTATTGTTTCCAAAGATCATTTGATGTGTTTTTTCATAGTCTGCTCCCCCGATTTCTTTGTCCATGATGAGATTAAATATTTCATTTATATTGTTTAATACTTCTTTTCTTGATCTAAAGTTTTTTACTAAGTCTATTTTATAACCATTTATTTTGTTTTTATAATCCTCATATTTTTGTTTGAAGATATCTGGGTTAGCGTTTCTGAATCTGTATATTGATTGTTTTATGTCTCCGACCATATATATGTTGTTGTTTTCAATTAGTTTTAAAAATGTTTCTTGAAGATCGCTCGTGTCTTGGTATTCATCTACCATTATTTCATTGTATGTGTATTTTAGTTCTTCTTGTATATTTGGGTTTTCTTTTACTACTTTTATTGCCATCTTTGCTATATCATCAAATTCGTAAGCATTGTTTTCTTGTTTGTATTTTACTATTTGTTTATCTAATTCTTTTATTATATTAATTAATACTTCTACGTAGTCTTTTGTTTTTAAAATACCTTGTTTTAATTCTTCTTGATCTTTGTATTTTAGTTTGTTTTTTAATTCTTTTATTTTTTCTGTCAATTGTTTTTTTAGTTCTTTTGCTTCTTCTGGTGAATCTTTAGGAATATTAGGCAGTCTTGGAAGTTCTTTAATTTGCAAAAGATCATTATAATTTTTTGGATTAAATATTTTATTTAATATAGAAGCAAGTTTTTCATAGTAATCGGTGCTTATATATTGTTCTAATTCATTAAAAATATTTTCTATTTCTTGTTCTAATTCAATTAGATTATATGTATATTTTTTTATATTATTATTTATAGTATTTTCATTATAATAGTTTTCTATATAATTATTTAAATATTCTTCTTTATCATATTTTTTGTCTAATAATGATGATATTTTTAGTATTGCTAAAGTTATTTCATCATCATTTTTAGTACAGAAACTGTCTATAAGATTTAAAAATTTTTCATTTTTTTCTTTGTATAGGTTTTCTAAGATGTCATTTAGTATTTGCTTTTTCTTTATATTTATAATAATACTATCTATTGGTTTTATATTTTTAGGAATATTTAGTAAATAGTTGTATTTTTTTACTACTGATAATGCATAGCTATCAAATGTCGTTATATATGCTTGTTCAAGATAATCTAATTGTTCTTTTAGTGATGGATCTTTTTTTATTTTTTTTCTTATTCTGTCTTTCATTTCTGTGGCGGCAGCATTGGTAAATGTTAGAATAAGGAGTTCATTGATATTTACTTTTTGTTTTAGTTTTCTTATTACTCTTTCTGATAGTACTGCGGTTTTACCTGATCCTGCACCAGCAGATACTATGATGTTTTTTCCTTCTTCATTTATTGCTTGTTCTTGTTCAAGAGTCCAGTTCATTTTCTTCCTCCTTTTCTATTTTGATGTAAATATTATTTTTTGGTGTTTTAAAGCATAGGTCTTTATATTTACAATATTCACATGATTTGTTTATTCCATTTATTATCTTTGGATTTATATCGAAGTTTGTTTGTTCAATTTCATTTATTGTCTTATCTATTATTTGATCTGTCTTAGTAATTAATTCTTTAATTTGATCGTTTGTTATTATTTTTGATTTAGAGTCAAAGTTGCCTGTTTTAGTTATTTTTAAGCCTTTGATTAGTTTACTGTTTTCATATGTGTTGTCAAATTTTTCTATTATTTTTTTATTTTCATTACTATATCCATTTAGCTTTAGATTGTCTATTTTTTGTTCTTCGTATGTTTTATTACTTTTTTTTATTATTTCTGGATGTAGTACTTGTTGAAGATAAAAACCTGCGAATGTTGGATTTTTTATTTTTTCTAGGTTACTTGCTAAGTATAGATAAACTGGTAATTGCATAGATAGACCATAGTCGACTAAATCTAGTTTTATATCTGTGTTTCCTGTCTTATAATCTATTATTGCTACTTCGTTTTCTTCATTGTATAAAATTTTGTCTATAATACCTTTAAATGTAACTTTTAGGTTTTTATTTTTTTCTATTGTTACTTCTTGTTCTGTTAATATTTTATTTAAATTTTGATATTTATTTTGTTGTTTTATAGTTTTTATAGCAAAATCTATTTCTTGTTTTATTTTTTCTATAAAATGTTTTTCTTTGTTAGTAAACTCATAATTATTTTCTTTTATGTAGTTTTCAACAATTGTGTTAATATCTATTTCTTCTTTTAGCCCTTTTTCTAAGCAATAATGAAATATACTTCCAAATGTTGCTGATATGTTTTTTTCATAAGGGTCTAATCTTAAAATATCTGATATAAAGTAGGCAAATGCGCACTTATTGTATGTATCCATTTTTGTGTACGATAAATTTAATTTGTTGTCTAGATAGTCATACAGTTCTTTTTTATTTATACCTGTATAGTTGTTGTCATATTTTTGATATGGTATTATATAATTATTATTTAATATTTTTAATTCTTCATCAATTGTGTTATATTTTGTATAATTATCTAATTTTTTAGCAAGTTTTAGTTTATTGTTTATAGTGGAATAACTTATTTTTATGTCTTTTTTTGGTTTTTGTTTTTCTATATTTAGTTCTTCAACTAAGGAAGATGGATAGCATTCTTCTTTTCCATCTTGTGTTTTATATGTAATTGTTAAGTTTTTTATATTTTGAATGTTTTTTATGGTGCTTTGTTTTATCATTTTATTTAGTTCTAGTGTAGTATTTAGATCTATTTCTTCTTTTAGGTTATCTGATAGATAGTCTTCATCTTTTTTTAGACTTGGTATGCTTTTTTGATTAAAGTTTAGCATAAAGACATAGTTAGTATCATCTATTTGATTGTTGTAATCTATTATTTCTATTTGATTTTTTAATTTTGGTTGTTTTATATAAGTGGTTTTTAAATCATGAATTATTAAATCTTTTACTCTTGTGAAATTGTTTATTTTTATGTACTTATTTAATATGTTTATTATTTTATTAATAGTATCTTTGTCTTTGTACTTGTTATTTAATAGATCAATTGTTTTTTCTATATTTTCTTGGTAATTTTTTATAAATGTTTGTCCTATTTCAGTTTCATAAATTGATGTTTTTATAAGTGGCTCAAGTGGTAAATTGTATAGTTCAAATGTCATTTGAAGTTTTTTTGAGTATGAATCGTCAATATTAGTTAATTTTATATTATTTATTGGGATTTTATTTTTAATTAGTTTTGATATTTCGTTTGCCACGAATTCTAGTTCTTCATCAATTGTTGTTAGTTCATATATTTTGGGTTTGTAGTTTTTATAAGTTTTTTCTATTATTTTTATATTTGTGAATTTTTTTAAGTCATTTATTATTTTTTTATCAAATGCTGTTAAATAGTCATAGTGATAGAAGATTATGTTTTTTCCCGTGATTAAATTTTGAAAGTTATTGTCCTTTAGTAACATTTTTTGTTCTTCTAATTCATTTTTTAGAACTTGTAAGTGTCTTAATTTTTCATTTTTATATGTTTTGTCGTCAATATATATTAAATTGTCTAAGTACATTGTTGCTACTTCATATTTGTAATTATATTTTTCGATTAAATACAGTATTGCATTATAATCATATGAAAAGTATAGTTTATTGATTAGTTCTTTTTTTGTTAATAATTTTATATTTAAAAGTTTTTTTTCTTTGGTCAACTGTTTTAATATTTGTTTTTTTGTTTCTTGTTCACAGATTATTATTGTTTCATTTTGTGCGTCATCTATATTTGTCATATTAGTACCTCCCTTATAATTATAGCACAGTTTTTGAAAAGAAAAAAAGTTCGTTTGAACTTATTTTATTTTTAATCTTTTTATAATTTCTTCAAGTTCTTCTTTGTAGTATACTGCTCTGGGATTTAGTGTATTATTGTTTTCTAATAGTTGCATTATTTCTGTTGGTGATACTTGAATTAGTTTGAAGTTATGCTTTTTTTCACTTTCTGAAAGAGTTATTTTATCGTATTTTATTTTTACTTTCTTTTTTGATATAAAATAATATGTTATTAATAGATTGTTTTTTATAGTGTTATTTTCTGTTGGATAGTTTTTTTGATAGTGCTCTATTAAGATGAATTCTTTAATATCGTTATGATCTAGAACTACTCCGATTTCTTCTTTTATTTCTCTTAATAGGGCTTCTTTTATTGTTTCTTGTTTTTCTACTTTTCCTCCGATTAATAAGTAGCAACCATTGTAATTACATAGTATTATTTCATTTTTCTCATTCAGTAGAATGACGCGAGTTTTTATTTTTGTCTTATCTATTTCTTCTTTTCTTAATTTTTCTTTGTTTATTATTACTCTTTCCATTATTTACTCCTTAGTGTAAATCATCATCAAGTTATATTATTCTTGTTTTTTGATTATTATATCTTGTACTTATTCTTTATTATATCTTTCTTATTAATTTGTCTTTTGCTCATTTTAGTTTTTTTATTTTTTATTAGTAACCCTTTTATGTCTATATTATATCATATAATAGAGAAAAAAAGAACAATTTTGCTTATTGTTCTATGTTATCTATTGCTTTTGCTACGGCGATTTTTCCATATTCGTATGTTAGGCTTCCTTGTTGATATGCAATGTATGGTTCTCTTATTGGGGCATCGCATGATATTTCAATTGATGATCCTTGGACGAATGAACCCGAGGCCATAATTATTTGATCTTCGTATCCTGGCATATCCCATGGTGTTGGTATAGCGTTTGAGTCTATTGCTGAGCCCATTTGAATACCTTGAGTGTATTTAATTACTTTTTCACTGTTTCCAAATATTATGTTTTGAACAATGTCTGCACGTTGTTCATTATATTTTGGTTCAGTTTTATATCCAAGGTTTTCTAATGCTTTTGCTGTTAATATTGCTGTTTTAATACTATTTTTTACTACATTTGGTGCTAAGTATAGTCCTTGGAGTATTGCTTTGTTTGAGTTTTGAGTTGGTCCAACCTCTTTTCCTTGGCCTGGAACGTTTAATCTTTCTGCAACTAGTTGTATTAGATCTTTTCTTCCTGTTACATAAGCTCCATTTGTAGTTATTCCTGCTCCTAAATTTTTAATTAGCGAGCCTACAGTTATGTCTGCTCCAAGTTCAATTGGTTCTTTTTTGTTAACGAATTCGCAGTAACAATTATCTACCATAATAATAACATTTTGATCTATTTTTCTTATTATATTAATTACTTTTTCTAGTTTATCTAATGTAATACTTTTTCTGGTTGAATATCCTTTTGATCTTTGGATTTCTACTACTTTTATTTTTTTATTTTTTAGTGTTTCTTTTATTAGTTCATAGTTAAAATCATTATCTACTAGGTCTATTTGTTCGTAGTTTATACCATATGATTTAAGACTACTTTTATTTTCTTTTATTCCTATTACTTCATGTAGTGTGTCATATGGTAATCCTGTTATTGATAGTAGTGTATCATTTGGTCTTAACAGTGCAAATAGTGTTGTTGCTAGGGCGTGTGTTCCTGAGATGAATTGATTTCTTACTAGGGAATCTTCTGATTTAAATATTTCACTGTATACTTGTTCTATTTTTTCTCTTCCTAAATCATTGTAACCATATCCTGTTGTCTGATTAAAGTGGATTTCTGATATATTATGTTTTTTGAATGCATTTAGTACTTTAATGCTATTATAAAGGCATATTTCTTCTTGATTTTTGAATTGTTCTTGTACTTGTTGTTCTGCTTCGTTTAATAAATTTATGGTCTTTTCTTTTATGTTTAGTTCATTATTCATATTTTTGACCTCCGTCTACATTTATTACTTGATTGTTTATATAATTTGAATCCTCTGATGATAGGAATGCAATTACTTTGGCTATTTCTTGTGGTTGTGCGAATCTTTTTAGCAATATTTTTTCCTCTTCTTTTGCTATTTGATCTTTAGATAGATTTTTATTCATATCAGTTTTAGTCCATCCGGGTGATACAGCATTTACTGTTATATATGGGCTTAAGTGTAGTGCTAAATTGTGGGTTAGCGATATGATGCCAGCTTTTGAGGCGTCATAGTCTAAACTTTCTGGATAGTAACTATATGTTGCGTTTGTTGATGAAACATTTATTATTTTACCAGATTTTTCTTTTAGCATTTGTTTTGATACATATTTTGATACTAGAAATGTTCCTACTAAATTTGTTTCTAATATTTCCATAAAGTTTTCTTTTGTTTTGTCTTCAAATAGTGTATCATTACATATTCCAGCATTATTTACTAATACATCTATTTTTTTAAAGTGTTTTATGGATTTGTTTACCATTTCTATTATTTCTTGTTCATTTTTTATATCTGCTTTTACTAGAAGGGTTTGGGTATCAAATTCTTTTTTTAATAGTTGTTCTAATTCTTGCGCTTGTTTAATACTATTATTATAGTTTATTATTACATTTGCACCTTCTTTTGCTACTTCGTATGCTGTTTGATAACCAATCCCACGTGATGCTCCGGTTATAAGAATTGTTTTGTTTTTTAACTTCATATTATCAGTCCTTTACTTGCAGATTATAGCATTTTATTGGTTTTTTGTCAATTTTACGTAAAGTGTTTGTTTATGTTTTATTTTCGTGTGATTTTATTATTTGTTTGTGATATAATTATAACTTGCGTCTTAAGGAGGAGATATAATGAATTTATTTGATTTTATTAGTAAATATATTAGTAATATAACTGGAGTTAGTACTTCTTATATTGATTTATTTTTATATAGCTTTATTAGTTATATTTTTATTAAAATTTTTGTTAAACTTATTTGTTTTTTCAATACTAAGTTTAATTCTAATGAGAGAACTTTATATTTAATCAATAAGAAAGTTACTACTTTTGGATTTGTTATTAACATAATTTTGTTAATTTTGATATGGGAAAGTAAAATTACTAAGTTAATAACTTTGATTAGTTTTATTAGTGCTGCTTTAGCTTTTGCTCTTAGAGATTTTGTTTATAATTTTTTTGCAGGTATTTATATAAATGTAAAGAAACCTTTTAAAGTTGAGGATAGAGTTGAAGTGGATGGTATTGTTGGAGATGTTGTTAATATAGGTTCATTAACTTTTGATATTTTGGAAGTTGGTAGTAAAGATAATGGTGAACAAAGTACTGGAATTTTGATTCATATTCCTAATTCTAAGGTTTTTAATGGTGGGGTTAAGAATTTTACTGAGGCTTTTAAGTATATTTGGGATGAAATATCTATTAGAGTACCTATAGATAGTGATATTGATAGTGCTAAAAGTGTATTGTATGAAATTGTAAGAAATAATGAGGTGGTTAAGAGAATTCCTCGTAAGATGAAGAGTGAACTTAATAGTGCAATTGGTGCGTATAGAATTTATTATAATAAGCTTGAGCCAATTGTTTATACTAGTATAGATTATGATTGTGTTGTCTTAACTATTAGATATTTAGCACATCCTAAAAAGGTTAGAAATATTAGGAGTGATATTTATAATAAAGTACTTGATGCTTATAAAAATAACGAGATTATAATTTGCAAATAAAAAGGCTATCGTTTTGATAGTCTTTTAATTTGAACAGTTATCTGAGATTACTCCTTTTCCACTGCTTAATAAGTTTTCTTCGGGTATATAATTACCTGGTCCACCGATGCAATATTTACCATTTGATATGGATATTTTATATATGTATTTTTCTCCATCGAATTCTACTTGCACTATTGACTGAGCATTATATGAATTATCACTTTCTATTAAATCTGTTACATTGTATGACTTTCCGTTGGGATTTGTATCCATATCTTTTCTAAACTGATATTTTGCTTTACTTATTGCTAATTTTGCATCACTTATAATTTGATCTTGGTTGCTGGAATTTATTAGTTTTATTACATTTGGTGTTGCTATTGCACCGATTATTGCGATTATTGCTATTACTGCGAGTAGTTCAATTAAAGTGAAGCCTTTTTTATTTGTTTTTTTCATTTTTTCCTCTCCTTTTTTATGGACCTGGTGGTGTCCTAAAATTAATACTTAATATTATATCTGTAATAAATATTAAAATAAATATAGAGCATAGAGTAGGTATAGTATTTTTACTTGTTTTTGTTACTATTTTTTCTAGAAGTGGGTCTACTATGTAGATTAAGATTAATCCTCCGATTGCAAATGATACAATACTTCTTAAACACACAAAACCTTGAATGTTTAAAAATAGTCCTGTGTAGTCCCATAGTTTTGTATGACTTACTTTTAAGCAGTATAGTCCAATTACATATTCTAGTATTCCTGTTGTTAACATTACTGATATAAAGAATAGTACCGGATGTTTTTTAAGTGGTTTTAGAAAGTATATAAATACTGCTCCTGCTCCATATATTGGTAAATATGGACCATATAATACTCCACGATTTATTAGTTGGTGATCTTGTATTAAATAAAATATTACTTCATAGATGTATCCTACTACTGCTCCGATCATAAATATCAGGATTAAATATAGTATTTTTTGGTTTACTTCCTTTCTCATTTTTTACTTCTCCTTCTTTATTATAAAATTAGTATACCAAATTTTTAGTGTTTTTACTATATTTTTCCAAATAAAAGGTAGGATGTTTTTGTTAAACGTCCCACCTAGTTACAAAGTTTCCTTGTTTGTCAGTGTAGCTTCCACATAAAATCATAATAAAATCTATTAATACTCCAATTCCAAATAGCCCAAAAGTAAAAATGTAAAGTATTCCTGTTCCTACTTTTCCTACATAGAATCTGTGCACTCCTAATCCTCCGAAGAAGAAACAAAGTAAGAATGCTACTAATCTTGATTTATCTGATACATGTTGCATAGTTTTTACTCCTTTCATTAAAATATTTATATTTTGATTATATTACAATTTTTGTTTTTAGTAAATGATTACTTATTAACTTTTTGTGAATGTTTTAAAATGATTTTAAACTTTTTAATGTATTATATTATTCAATTTTTAGAGTTTGCACTTCTTGATGGTATAAATTTTTAATTTTGGTAATTTGCTTTTTCTTTGAATGTTGTTTATAGTGTTTTCGAGGTGAGCATTTTGAATGATTTAATATGTGGTTATGAACTGGATAGTTTTCAAAAAGATATAGTTTTAAACAATAATAAACATGTACTAGTAGTGGCAGGGGCAGGTTCTGGGAAAACTTTGACAATTCTTGGTAAGATTAATTATTTGATAAAGTATCTTGGTGTAAAGGAAGATGAAATTATTTGTATTTCTTTTACTAATAAAACTTGTGATAGTCTAATGAAAAAGTTAAGTGATATGGGATATAGTGTTAATGTTTATACATTTCATAAGCTTGCTCTTGAGATATTAAGTTCTAATAGTTTTTATTATGATATTGCAGATGATGATTTGTTAGATAGTGTTTGTAATGATTTTTTTATTTATGATGTAGTTAATTATTCTAATTTTATGAAATATGTTATGAACTATTTTAATTGTAGTTATAGCAAGAATATTAAAGATGATTATTTAGTTTTTTTAAGTAAATATCATTTTAAATTAAATATTCTTAAGAGGAATATTGTTACTTTTTTAAATTTTTTTAAGTGTAATGGGTTTGCTCTTAATGATTTTGTTTCTTTTTATGATATGCTTAAAACTGGTAAATATGGTCGTTTTAGAAAGGCAAAACTTTTCTTAATATTTTGTATTAATATCTATATTAAGTATAATGATTATATGTCTTTTAATAATTTAATTGATTTTGATGATATGATTATAAAGGCTACTGATTGTGTTGTGAAGAATGGTTTTAAGAATATAGTTAAATATATAATTATTGACGAATATCAGGATACTTCTTATATAAGATTTTGTTTGATTAATGAAATAATTAGATGTACTTCTTGTAATTTATTAGTGGTTGGCGATGATTTTCAATCGATATATAAGTTTTCTGGTTGTTGTTTGGACTTATTTATAAATTTTGAAGACTATTTTAATGATTGTAAAGTATTAAAACTGGAAAATACTTATAGGAATAGTCAAGAGTTAATTGATTTAGCGGGCAGTTTTATTATGAAAAATAAAAAACAAATAAAAAAGAATCTTGTCTCTAAAAAGAGAATGGAAAGTCCTATTAAGATTGTGTATTATGATGATATAGTTAAGGACTTTAAAGTTCTTATTGAAAGTATTTATGATGAACTTAAAGTTCCAATTATGATTTTGGGTAGGAATAATGAAGATATAAATATGGTTATTGATGATAGTTTTTTGTTGGATGGTGAAAAAGTTATTTATTCTAATAATAAAAGTATTGAGTTATATTACATGACTGTTCATAAGGCTAAGGGTCTTGAAGAAGAAGTTGTTATTGTTATAAATCTTGATGATAGATATTTGGGTTTTCCTAATAAAATAAAGGAGGAAAAAGTATTAAGATTAGTTTTTGATTCATATGATTCTTATCATTTTGCAGAGGAAAGAAGACTTTTTTATGTTGCAATTACTAGAACTCGTGGGTATTGTTATCTTTTTAGTAATAAGAAAAAACCTTCGATATTTGTTAAAGAAATGGAGAGAATGATAAAGAAAAAAAGACTTAGTTAATGTCTTT
>JAEDJI010000010.1 GCA_016296435.1 Bacilli bacterium
ATCTATAAGATATTTTATCATTTATAAGATATTTTATCAATAATAGTTGGAAGATTTTAAAATAAAAGTATCATCATAATGTAAATCAGATGATACTTTTGTCTTTTATTGTTTTATATAAAATGCTTTTTTAGTAATTTTCGTACAAAATGCACGAAAAAGTTGTTTTTTTCAATAATTATTTTGATTCTACTTAAGATGACGTGAATTTAAAATTGTAGTAATAATTTATCTATAAAATCGACAGGCAACAAAAAATGACTTTAAAGGTCATTTTCGTTTATAGCCGAACCCAGACCACAAGCCATGGAGAAATGCAAATATAAAGAGTATTATGTAAATCATTATTTAAACCTCCTTAGTTTTTTACTTACTTTTATTTTTTTATTTATTAATACAGAATACTGCATATAATGGTACTGATTTTATATTGTTCTCAAAACCAAAGTTTTTGGAAGATATTCTAATACTATATTTAGGGTTGTATTTTTTTACATATTCATTTAAGCTCTTACTATTTGTTCTTCTTCCACTTTTTACTTCGATTGGAATTATATCACCATTTATTTTTATTAAGAAGTCTATTTCATATTTATCAAAATTGTAATAATATAATTCTTTAGTTTTTGGATATAATTCACATGCTATATAGTTTTCAGTAAGCACTCCTTTAAACATTTCATTTTTATCCATTAATATTTCACTATAGTCTAAGTTTGAAAGGGATCTAAGCAATCCTATATCACTTAAATATATCTTAAACTTATCAGAGTTAACAAATGCTTTTAATGGTGATTCATTTTTTTCAGTTAAATCGCATCTTAGAATCATATTACTAGCAAGTAACCAATCTAAACTACTTTCATATCTTATTTTTCTTGCTTCTTTTGATACAATACTATATTTGAATGTATTATTTTCTCTTGCTAGTTCTTTTGGAATAGCATTGTATATTTGACTATTTTTTATTCCTTCATTTTTTTCTGTGTACTTATTCATATCTGCTAAATAGGATGTAATAATTTGTTCTTGTAATTCGAAATTGACATGTGCTATATTACAATCATTAGATATGAAATTATTTATCATCGTAGGCATTCCTCCGAGTACTAAATACTTTTTATATAAGTCAAGTGCTTTTTCATGAATTGGATTAATTAATGATTCATTACTTTCATAATGTTTTTTAATTTCTTCGATTAGAGGGAGTTCTCCTAGTGCGATTAAGTATTCTTCAAAGTCCATAGGATATAAATACTTAATATTTACTTTTCCAACTGGAAATGATGATTTGAATCTATTTATTTTTACTCCAAGTAAAGAACCAGCACATACTATTTTATATGGTTTTTCACTTTCACAAAAATATTTTAAAGATGTAATTGCCCTTTCACTTACTTGTATTTCATCAAAGAATATTACTGTGTCTTCAGGATTTATAATAACATTTTTAATAATTTCTATTTTTTCAATTATTACCTTTGGATCTATAGAGTTTTCAAATACTTCACAAATATTTTCTTCTTTGTCAAGATTGATATAAATATAATTATTAAAATTATTTTTACAGAACTCTTCAAGAATATATGTTTTTCCTGTTTGTCTTGCTCCGACAAGCATAAGTGGCATTTTATAATCATTCTTCCACTTGTTTAATTGGTCTTCGATTTTTCTATACATAGTCTCACCTCATCGTACATTTTAGCATATTTCGTACAAAATGTACATATTTTTACTATTTTTTTCGTACAAAATGCACGAAAAAGTTATTTTTTATTGTTTAAGATGTTATAGTTCTAAAACTTAAGAGTATTGTTTTAATAAATCTTTTAATTCTTGTTCTTCTTGTTCTTTTAATTCATCTTTATTTATTTGTTCATTAAACCATTCTGGCACTAATTCTTTTGTTTTTACATTTGTATTAGGCACTTTCTTAATAGTCTTTTTATGTTCTTTTATACATATATTCATTGCCTCTTCAACTGTTTCTATTCCTAATCTTTTCCAATGACTAGCAATTGTTTCTACATATGCTTTATTTAATTTTTTATTATTCACTCTTAATACATAATCAAGTAAGACATTAACTACTCCAGGAGTTAGTTTTAAATCTATTAAAAGTTCTTCAATTAGTAATAAATCTTTTTTAATTACTTTACCATCTTTATACTTACTCTTTATAAATTGATATGGATTAGTATTCTCAAAAGTATAAATCATTTTAGCTTTATTAGAAACATCTCCGGTAGGAGTTTTTAAATATTCTGGTTGCTTTGAATATATTAATGTAGGAAGGTTACCACTATTTTCAAATTGGTAAAAGTTTCTAGCACTTTTTCTTAGTGTTTCTTTATCTATTAAACCTTTTTCATTAATACTTGTTTTAATTAGATTTTGCATAGTTAGTACATCTATATTATAGATAAATGACAAATTATTAATTAACTCTCTTATATCTTTAGTAAATATCTTTTCATTTATCATATTGCTATTTACACCAGATATTAATAGTTCAAAATCTATTGCATTTTTAAATGTTATTTCTGTTTTATTTTTAGACACTATATCTTCATTTGGTACTATGTTAGATACTGGTACACTTGAAAATACTTCATCAAATTTTAACGATATTTCTTTATAGTCTTTTAGAATTATTCTTGGTATTTTATATGTTTCTAATATCTTTTGATATTCTTTTTTTCCTAAGTTATTGTATAATACAACATTTAGTATTGGATGATTTAAGAATTCATTTGGTTGTAATGGCGAATATAGTATATAAACATAATTATTAATATTATCTTTTTTTAAGTATGTTCTAAGAAGTCCAATAGCCTCAAGTTTTTCACGTGATGTCACTATTTCTTCAAGTGACATTTGCATAATGCTTAGAAGATGATGATGAGTGTTTGGTGCTGACAATATTTCCTGTTTATTTAAATCATTTAATAGTGTAAAGTATAGTGATACTGCTTTATTGCCTATTATTGGTTGATATAAATCTATTAGCGTTTTTTTATCTATATCTGTTATTAGACTTTTATTCATTACTGTATAACTATCTGCTGGTAATACCATTTATATCACTTCCTTAATACTTAATTTATTATAACATTTAAAAATATAAAAAACTATAAAACATGTGTTTTTTTATTATAAGTTATAGGTTTTATTGTCTATAATTGTTATACTTAGCTTAAAAATATAGTTAAATAAAAAAAGCAAAACTTGCTCTTTCATTATTCAATTATAGTATTATCTTTTTATTTGCATAATAAGATACAATTTATACTAGTACAAGTTTTAGCTTGGATTTTATATTATCTAAATTTTCTCCATATATTATTTTTGAAAATTCTGATAATTTTAGTATTTCATCTTGTTTTAAGTTTTTAATATTTATATAGTAATTTTTATCATTATAGTATATGTTTTTATTATTAAGTAAGAAATAATCTTCAAATGAAAAGTAAATATCACTATTGTAGTTTACTATTACTTTAAAGTCTAAGAAGTCATTAAAGAAGTCTAGTTCTTCTTCTTTTAATATGTCTAGTATTATACCAAATTTTTCATTATGATATACATTTATTTTATAGAAACCATTTATATTTATAATATTTTTTCTTTTGATATTCAGTATTATTTTTTTTATGTATTTTTCTAATAAATCTTTTTGCTTAAGATCACAATCTATTTCATTTTTATAGATAATTATATTTAAATCATCTTTATTAGTAATTATTTTCATATAAACACCTAGAATATTGTATGAAAAAAGACCTATAATGTTTCTGATATAAGGTCTTCAATTTCATTTAATACTAAATCTCTTCCTTGTTTAGTAGTATTTGATATTAGAATTACTTTATCTTTTTGTTCTAGTTCAAGTGTTTTTATTACTAATTCTTCAGCTTTTGGAAGTTTTGATTTAGGTAATTTGTCTACTTTAGTAGCTATTATTGTTACTGGAACATTGTAATATTTTAAAAACTTGTACATTAGGACATCATCATTTGATGGTTTATGTCTTATGTCAACGAGCATGAATGTTCTTTTAAGATTTTCTCTTTTTTCTAGGTATTCTTCAATCATAAGTCCAAATTTTCTTTGTTCTTTTTTACTAACGCTTGCATACCCATATCCTGGAACATCTACTAAATAGAAATCATTATTTACTAGGAAAAAGTTTAGATTTTTAGTTTTTCCAGGTGTGTTTGAAACTCTTGCCATTTTTTTGTTATTAACAATCATGTTAATAAAGCTACTTTTACCAACATTACTTCTTCCTACAAGCATAAATTCTGGTAGACAATCTTCAGGATATTGACTACGACGAACAGCGCTTATTTTGAATTCGCAACTAGTAATTTTCATCCATATCACTACTTTCTATATATTTTTTACAAACGTAATCTAAGTCTTTTACTAATAAGTCTACATCTTCGAACGATGATAGTCTAGCACCACAAGCTAGATTATGACCACCACCATTATATTTTTCTGCCACTTTATTTATGACTGGTCCGTTAGAGCGAATTGATACTCTTATACAACTATTTTTTATATCTTCAGTTGCACATAACCACACAAGTAATTCTTCAATGTTGTTAAAATCATTTATTAAATTACCTGATGATGCTGTATCAAGATTGTATTTAGTAAGTGTTTGACTCCCTATTTTAACATATCCTACTCCATATTCTGATATTTTCATATTGCTTATCATGTGTCCAAATAGTTGGACTTCAGAAAATGGCCTTTTATATATTTCTTTATATAATTTAGTTATGTCAAATGGATATTCTTTTAAGATATTTGATATACAATTAAATGTTTCAGAACTAGAATTACTAAACATAAATCTATTAGTATCAGATACTATTCCACAGAATAGTATTTTTGCTATTTTTTCGTTTAGTTTCAGTTTTGTATTTGTAATTAAATCATATACCATTTCTGAGGCACTTGATTTTTTATCATTTATTAGTTCTATATCACAGAATTTATTAACAAATGGATGATGATCTATTTTTATACTATAATCATATTTTTCAAGTTCACACATATCTATCCTTTTTATATCTGGCGTATCAAGAACAATTAACAAGATATCATTCATAGTAGAAAAATCAATGTTTTTATCTAGTTTGCCCATATAGTTAAATCTTATTGTACCATTTCCAATTGCATAAACATTTTTTTCAGGAAATGTTAGTCTTATTGAATCTCTTAGTGCTATTTGACTTGCCATTGCGTCTGGATCTATTCCAACGTGTCTTACTAATACAATATTATTATATTTTTTTATTGTTTTAAATATTTGTTTATACATTTTATCATTCTTTCTATTTTGCTAGTTCGTATGTATCTCTAGCAATCATTAATTCTTCATCTGTTGGGATTACCCATACTGGTATTTTTGATGAGTCTTTAGTAATTAATTGTTCTTCTCCACGAATGTTGTTTCTTTCTTCATCTATTTGGACTCCTAGTACAGATAGTTTATCTAGAATTTGTTTTCTTGTTGGAATTGAGTTTTCTCCGACTCCTGCAGTCATAACAATTGCATCACATCCTCCAAGTAATACGTAGTATTTAGCAATGTATTCTACTATTCTTCTTACATATATATCTTGTGCTAGTTCACATAGTTCGTCACCATTTTTAATACCATCTTCAATATCTCTTGAATCACTATATTTTTTACTAATTCCAAGTAATCCACTTTTTTTATTTAGAATGTTATCTACTTCAGATACTGTTAGGTTTTCTTTTTTCATAATGAACGGAATTATTGAAGCATCTATATCACCACTTCTTGTACCCATTACAATACCAGCATTTGGTGTAAATCCTAATGATGTATCAATTGATTTGCCATTTAGAATCGCTGATACTGAACCACCACTTCCGATGTGACATGTAATTATTTTTGTATCTGTTCTTCCTAATATTTCATTCATTCTCATTGAAACATATTTATGACTTGTACCATGGAAACCATATTTTCTAACTCCATATTTTTCATACCATTCATATGGTACTGGATAGATATATGCTTCTTTTGGTAATGTTTGGTGAAATGAAGTATCAAATACTGCCACTGCTGTTGCATTAGGAATAATTTTTTGGAATGCACGTACTCCAGTTAAGTTTGCTGGAATGTGAATTGGTGCTAATTCTAAGAATTCCAAAGATGATTTGATTACTTCTTCATCTATTATTGTAGATGTTTGGTATTTATCTCCTCCATGAACCATTCTATGGCCAATTGCTTCAATTTCATCAAGTGATGAAACTACTTTATTCTCTATTAGTTCTTCAGTTAAAATTTTAACTGCTTCTTCATGATTAGAAATTTCTCTTTCTTTTTTGATTTTTTCTCCGTTTAGTTTTATTGTATAGAAACTATTTCCTATTCCTATACGTTCAAATACTCCGGAAATAAGTACTTTTTCTTCAGGCATTTCATACATTTGAAATTTTAATGATGAACTTCCTGCATTTACTGATAATATTTTCATTTTATCTCTTCCTTTCTAATTACTATAAGTATAATAACACAAAATATGATATTTTTCTAGGTAATTATTATATTTTTTGTAATGATTTAGTGTTTTACAACAACATTTTTGAGATAAGAAAAAGGTCTTATTTTAGAACTATGTAATTTTTTGTTAATTTGTTCAATTTTAAGATTTAATTTTGTTTTTTGTGAACAAATGTTTTGTTTATTAGTTAAAAAATAAAAATTGCCCTAGAGCAAATCTTATTTTTGATATTTTTTTTGTATTAAAATCTTTAATTTAGCCATTTGACAGCTATTTTTATATAGTTTATAGTTGTATCAGACATTTATTTATTGGCCAAATTAAACCCATTTTTATTCTAACTCAGGTTCATTTCTACACTCCATTTCTTATATTTTGTTTTTTAATAATACCACTTCGAACCCTGTTGCCAATAAGTAAATGTCTTTTATTTAAACTGTTCTAATATATCTATAAACTGTTTGGGTGGTTCTTGTTCATAGTATAGTTCTTGTTTCTTTACTGGATGAATTAGTTTTATACTTTTTGAATGAAGCATTTGACCAAAGTCTTTATTTATTAGTTTTTTATTGCAGTATACTTCATCATTCACTATTGGGTGACCAATGTATGATAAGTGCACTCTTATTTGATGAGTTCTACCTGTTTCTAGAACACATTCAATTAATGTAGCATCTTTATATCTTTCAATTACTTTAAAGTGTGTTATTGAGTCTTTACTATTAATATCAGTTACAACATATTTTTGTCTATTATTAATGTCTCTCCCAATTGGAGCATCAATTGTACCTTTATCGTGTCTTACTATGCCCCAGACTAATGCAAGATATTTTCTTTCTACCTGTTTTTTTCTTATCATATTTGATAGTCTTTCATGAATTTGATCATTTTTGGCAACAATCATAAGACCACTTGTATCTTTATCTAATCTATGGACTATTCCTGGTCTTATTGTATTTTTATTACTTATTTCATTAAAATGATATAAAAGACCATTTACTAAAGTATGTTTTAAATTACCTACTGCTGGATGGACCACTAAACCGCTTTTTTTATTTATTATTGCTAAGTATTCATCTTCATAAACTATGTCTAAATCCATTTTTTCTGGTAGAATATCTGTTATTTCTTCTTTAATTTCGTTAATATTTATTATGTCATTTTCTTTTAGTTTATAATTTGAATTTATTTTTTTATCATTAACTGTTATTTGTTCATCTTTTATTAGTTTTTGAATTTTACTTCTTGTATAATCTGTTTTTTCAGATAAGTAAGCATCTATTCTTATATTACTTTTTTCTGATATTATTTGCACTTTTCTCACTTCCTATTAGAATTATTATTAAAATTATTGCTCCACATGTTATTAAGATATCTGCAAAATTAAATACTGGAAAATTGTATCCAAATATATTTAGACTTATGAAGTCTATTACATAGTTATTATATATTCGATCAAATAAGTTTCCTAGTGTTCCACCAATTATCATTGATATTGATATATATTCCATATTGGATCTTACTTTAGGTATCATATATTTTATTATGTAAAATAATACAAATATTGATATTATTATTAATATTATTTGACTATTTTTCAATATAGAAAATGCTGCACCACTATTGTGAGTTAGATATATATTGAAAAAATTAGGGATTATTTCTTTAAAAGTCAAATAGTTTGAGACTAAGTATTTTGTTAGTAAATCTATAAGCATTAGTATAAGTGAAGTTATATAGATTTTTTTTTGCATTTAAATCACCAGTTATATTTTAACATATATGTTTTAATAAGTAAATTATAAGATATTTTGAGTAATTATTATGTAGAGATAATGTATAATATATTAATTAATATTAACTAAGATAACATCTTCTCCTATTCTTTGGATCTTATCCCAACTTATTTCTGCTTCATTTTCTTTTGCTCCAATTCTAAATATAGTTTTTTGAGTTTCTATTACTAATGATATTAGAGTTCCGTCTTGGTTTAGTTTTACGTCTATAATATTCCCAATTTTTTTTCCATCTAAGTTGACTATGTCTTTATGTTGTAATTCTGATAATCGCATTTTTATCACCTATTTAATTTTACTCTTTTAATTAAAAAACATACTATTTTTTAGTATGCTATTTTTTAAAGACAAATATTTTACTAAGTACATAGTTTAAGATTACTATTATGAATTGTACTAATATTTTTGATATTTTGTCATTTATATTAAGTGGTGCAGTTAGTAACCACATAACACCCATATCTATTAATAATGTTGAAATTCTAGACAGATAGAATTTTATCATTTCTGCTAGGTTTTCTTTACCCTTTTTTTTAGATTCAAATACATATTTTTTATTAGTTATAAATGCAAATAGTACTGCAAAGAACCATGAAATTATATTTGATATCTGTATATCTAGTTGAGTATCGTTTGTTAAAAACAATATTCTTACTATATAAAATGTTACAAGACTTACTACTGTTGTTAAGACTCCGATAATTAGATAGTTTATTATTTCTTTATATTTTTTATATAGACTTTTTATTTTTTCCATTTGTTATTTCTTCCTTTATTATATATATTGGTCTATTTTTTGTTTCTATATATGTTTTACCTAGATATTCTCCAATGATACCAATACAGAATAGTTGAAATCCTCCGATTAATAGTATACACGATATTACTGTAGGATATCCTGGTACTGATATTTCAAAGAAAAGTTTTTGAATTATTATTACAAATAAGTAGATAAACGCTATAAGTGATAGTGTTAGTCCTGAATATGTAGCTAATTTTAAAGGCATTGTTGAAAAAGATATTATTCCACTTATTCCGTATTTTAAAAGTTTTATGAAATTCCATTTAGTTGTACCTGAGTTTCTTTGTTTTGGAATATATGGTAGGTATTGAGTGTTATATCCAATCCATGAAAATATTCCTTTAGAAAAACGATAGTATTCTTTTATTTCTAATAGAGAGTTTTTTACTTTTTGATTAAACATTCTAAAATCACTAGCACCTTGTTTTAGTTCTACTTCAGACAAATTATTCATTGCTTTATAAAATACATTTTTTATCTTTGATAATAGTTTATTTTCTATCCTTTCTTCTTGGTAATAACAAACACAATCATATTCATTTTCATCAAGAATGTTCGCCATTTTTATAGTTAGTTCAGGTGGTTGTTGAAGATCAGCATCTATTATTACAGTGTAGTCTCCATCTACATTGTTTAATCCTGCGTAAATTGCTGCTTCTTTTCCAAAGTTTCTTGAAAATGATAGGACTTTTATTTCACAATCTTGTTCTTTTATTAAGTCTTTTAATATTTTCAAAGTATTATCTTTTGAACCATCATCTATAAATACTAATTCTAATTTATAATTTTGATCTTTATATGCTTTTACTGCTTCATTGTAAAACAGTTTTACATTACCTTCTTCATTATAGCAAGGTATTATCATTGATACTTTTTTCATATTTTTCCTTCTTTCTTTTTTATTTTATCTATTACTATAGTAATTGTAAATAGTATTACTCCAATTAAAGAAATAATTTTTGATTGTTTTAACATTGGACTATTGTATATTATTTTCACTTCATGAATTCCTTTAGATATTTTTGTCCCCATAAATGCAGTATTTATTAACTCATAGTCTTGTTTAATATTATCTATATATATTTCAAATCCTTTATCATATGGAATATTTATGTTTAGGTATGAGTCTCTTGTTACATTTATTGTACCATTTATTTGATTTTCTTTTATACTTGTTATATTTAAATTATCATGAGTTTTATTAATATTTTTTAAATTATTATAATCTATTTCATATGCTTTTATATTTTTTATTACAAATTGTCCTTTTGATATTGTAATATCTAGAGAATTAATGTTATTACTTGATAGAACATAATCAAAAGTATAATTTTGGTTATGATATTTCCAACTCTTACAAGTTAGAGTATTTTTTACACCATTTATTATTATGTAAGTGTCTCCTAGAGAACATTTTTGAGAGTAGTCCATATCAAAACTTATCATCAAGATTTTGTTTTGATAATTATTTTCTAATGGAATAGTATATTTCATTTGTTTATCTAGTTTAAATGAATATTTATTATTTCTTTTTACAAACGGTATTTTTTCCTCACTATAGTTTATTTCTTTTATATTTGTTTTATAATTAGATGTTATATTATTATCATTTACTATTGTATAGTTTAATAAAGACTCAGTACTATAAGGATAAGAAAGCTTTTTATATTCATTTAAAGACATTAAGTTACTATTTGCATATATAGTTGAGAATGTATCACTATTTTGATATAATTTATAGTTTTTTTCTTCTTTTATTAATTTATATCCAATTGGAGCATTATTTTTAGTTACATAGTTTTTTGTATTCGTATATATGTTATAAAAAATATTATCGGTTCCACTTATTATTGTTGAGTTGCGATATGGATTGTTATTATTTATTTCATTCCAATAGAAATTATTATAAAACTTATTAGTAAGTGATGAATACATAGTAGTTTTCATTTCATTTATGTCTCTTATGTTATTTGTATCATTTATATTTTCTTTTATTTCAACATGAGTTTTTTCCAAATTAGTATTTTTTGGGATTAGTTTTTTAATGTTTTCGTTATATTGGGTTTCTATTTGATCTTTTGTTTCTAGTTTATCTATTACATTGACAAAGAATAAGTTAACTGTAGACATTAGTATTATCATAAAAAATACTACTTTGCTTTTTCTTTTTATTGTTAAAACTAAACAAAGTAATAAAAATGTTATATCTATTAAATATACTCTGTCAAAGTTAAAGTTTATACTTCCTATTAAGCTTAATATTATTGTCATCACTAATAAAGGAATTAGTCTAATATTTTTAGATATGATATCACTGAATAATTTTGAAAGAAGTATTATTGCAAGTGGTATCATAGGTATTAAAACTTTAGCATTTATATACATACCTCCGTTTAGAATATATATAAATATAGGAAAAAATCCAAGTATGATGAAAGTTATGCTTAAAAACTTATATTCTTTTTGTTTCGACAATAGGCCATTTGCAATTGCTAGGATAAATGAGCTTGTTAATCCAAGTGAATAACTACTATATAATAAGTATTCAAATGATAAGTTTGGAAGAATTAAATTAGTAAATAATGTTGTAATGTTGTTATCTAATCTATTGCTTAATATTGCACTTAGAGTTGGAAATAATAAGATTGCACTTATCATTATTGGTATAATAAAGTAAATAGATAGTTTTAAAAATGTATTTATAAAGTCTTTAAACTTAAATTCATTATTTTTTAGATATATAAATATTGCATATAGTATTAAACTTATTAAGGATGATACACTAAAGAAGTAACTTGTCAGTATTATTAGGATTATACTTATCATAAGTAGTGTTTTTTTATTTTTATTAAAGTAGTTGTCTATAGCTATGAATCCTAATATTAAGAATGGCATATAGTTTATAAACATTATATGTCTATGAGAATGAAGTACCAATGATGCAGATGTAAGTAGAATAAATGTTGATATAAATCTTATTAGTTTATTTTCATAATGATTTGATATATATCTATAGAATAAAATTATATCAATAATTATACAAACAATAGAAGTTATTTGAATATAAGTTGACATTCTAATGAATGGTAGCAAATATGATAATAGTATTATTGGACTATATAAACCATAGTATGAAAAGTTATATATATTTTGTCCCATTCCTAGATTAAGAGCAAAGGTTGGAAATAATTTTTTACTCGAGTAGAAAAGAGTTCTAAAGTATTCTGGAATCATATAATGTTGATCTACATAATCTAGTTTTGAACCATATATTGAGTTTTTTGTACATAGTATTAATATTGTTATGAAAACTAAAAAAAATATGATTAAAATTGCTAAGTTTATATAGTCTTTTTTATCATATTTTTTCATTTAGATCACATCCTTTAAACTAATATAATTTTATATTAAAAGATATAATTTGTCAATTTATATACTTTAGAATACTCGAATAAAATATTATATAAACAAGAATATATTATACTTATATCACACATTTTTTTGATGTTAGCAATTCTTTTATACAAGAAAAAATCACATATTTTTCAACACAATAAAAAGATATTCAAATAACTAACATCTTTATATAAAAAGAACTACTTTTAGTAGTTTTAAGTATTTAACAATATTTTTATTAGTTTTGATATTATTATTTCTTTTTTATATATTAACTATGTTTTTTAATTATCTATTTTTGTTATAATTGTTTTCTTATCTTTTGTAATGCTGTTTTTTCTATTCTAGATATTTGTGCTTGTGAGATTTCTAATTCTTCAGCTATTTCCATTTGGGTTTTACCAATTATAAATCTTTGATCTATTATATAATGTTCTCTTTCTGTTAAGTTTTCTATTGCTTTATTGACCGCTAAAGAAATATCTAAGTCATTATTATTTTTTTTGTCTTCTATTTGGTCAAATAAATAAATAGTATCTCCACCATCATTGTATATTGGTTCAAATAAACTTACTGGTTGTTTCAATGAATCAAGTGCTACTGCTAGTTCTATGTTGTCTATTTCCAGTATTTTTGCTAATTCATCATCGGTTGGTTCTTTACCATTTTTTATAGTTAATTCATCTTTTAGTTTTAGTATTCTATAAGCAGTGTCTTTTATACTTCTACTTACTCTTATACTGTTATTATCCCTTAGATATCTTCTTACTTCACCCATTATCATTGGAACGCAGTATGTTGAGAATTTTACTTGATACGACAGATCAAAGTTATCTATTGCTTTTATTAGTCCAATACATCCTATTTGAAAAAGATCATCTAAGTTTTCATCTTTTTTATTGAATCTTTTTAAAATTGATAGCACTAGTTTTAAATTACCATGTATTAAATCATTTCTTGCATTTAGATCTCCTTGTTGCATTTTTTTAAATAAATCTTGCATTTGCTCTTGAGTTAAAACTTTAATATTGTTTGTATTTAGTCCTGTTATATCTACTTTATATTTACTCATTATTATCACCTATTTATGTAGTGATATTTTTTTGTTATTTTTATTCGTTTTTGCTATAATATTTTTTGGTGATATTATGGATTACTTTTCATGTTGTAAATTATGTCCAAGAGAATGTTGTGTTGATCGACATAATACTATTGGATTTTGCAGGGCAAATGATAAGTTAAAAATTGCCCGTGCTGCTCTTCATTTTTTTGAGGAACCACCTATATCTGGCACTAATGGTAGTGGTGCTATATTTTTTAGCAATTGTAATTTAAGATGTGTTTTTTGTCAGAATTATCAGATTAGTAACGAAAATATTGGAAAAGAAGTTAGTGTTTCTAAATTTAGCGATATTTGTATTAATTTACAAAATCAAGGTGCTCTTAATATTAATTTAGTTACACCAACACATTATGTTCCTTTAATACGTGAGGGACTTCTTCTTGCAAAGAAAAAAGGTCTTACTATTCCAATAGTTTACAATACTAGTAGTTATGAAAGCGTTTCTACTATTAAAATGCTTAATGGTATAGTTGATGTTTATTTGCCTGATCTCAAGTATTATTCTAATGAACTTGCCATAAAATATTCTAGTTGTCCTGACTATTTCAAGTATGCTACTTCCGCGATTGAGGAAATGTATAGACAGGTTGGTAGTCCTGTTTTTGATGATAATGGCATTATAAAGAGTGGTGTTATTGTAAGGCATTTAATGTTACCTGGTTGTTATGATGATTCTGTAAAGATTATAGATTATTTATATGAAAAGTATCAAGATAATATTTTTATTAGTATAATGAATCAATATACTCCGATTAAAAAGTTAAAATTTAGTGAACTTAATTGTGTTTTATCTAATGATGAGTATTATAAAATGATTGATTATGCATATAATTTAGGTATTAGAAATTGTTTTGTACAAGAAGAAGGTACACAAAAAAAGAGTTTTATTCCTGATTTTAGTACTCAGGAGTTTTAGCTCTTTTTATTTTGTCTGATTCTTTTTTTAGTATTACTAATTCTTTAATCATTTTTTCTTCAAACATTTCTTTTAATATTTCCTCTAATCTATCTTTTTCTTCTCTATTCATAGCATATATTACCATTTCATGTTCTACGTTTAAACATTCATCTATGAGATTTGATAGTTCTTCGAATTGAATTTTATTTGGATATATATTTTTAAAAGTATTATTTTTTAATAATTCTTCTTCATTTAAAATTTCTTTTAAATCAAAGATTTCTTTAATATATCTAATAATTAGCATTAAGTAATCATACTTATGAGTCTCATATTTATCTTTTAGAATAATTGATTCTATTTGTTCTGTATCATATAATAATGAACCTATATGAATACCTATATTTGATTCTTGTAATAAATCTAAGTTTATACTTTCTTCATTCATTATGATTTGATATGTTATTTCTGATAGACCCTCTTTTTGGATTAAAACATTACCATTGATAGTGTACTCTTCATTTAATGCCTTTATTACTCTACAAATATTTAATATTAATACTTCAAGCCCTTTCGGCGAGTCCAGATTATATGTATGTGATATTATTATTTTTCTATGATGTTTTAATATTTCATATTTATTTTGCACTTCATTATAAATAATTTCAACATTCGAAATATATGTCCCTTCAGATTCTATGTCTTTCAGTTGAGTATTTCCTATTTTTGGAGTCAATTTTTCTTCTTCTTTTATTTTTGATATTGTTTGGTAAGAATTGCAACATATTATTTTAGTATCATTTATTGCTTTTAAAATTGTGTCTTCATATTCTATCCCATAATAGTCTATTAAAGCGGGTATAATTTTAGTTAGTGCATTTATTGTTTTATCATCATAATTATATTTTATTTTTAATTGTTCTATGTAATTTTGCATATTGTAACCACCCTACTTTTATGTCTATATTCATTATATAATAAATTAATTAAAAAAGAAATAGCAATTTTTACTATTTCCTATTTATATTCAACAGATTTGCATCTATTTCTTTTGTTTTATTATTATTTTTTGTTATTAATGCAAAGGTTACTATACCAATAACTATTATTATAGTTGAAATCAAGATTATTAATAAAATATTATTATCCTCTTGTTTCTTTTCTATTTTTATTTTATAGATTGTTGTTGATTGATCTTCTGCTGTTACTATTACTTGAATTATGCTACCATCTTTTATACTATTGTTTCCTATTACTGTGATATTAGCATTAGGATCTGTTGAAGTTGCTTTTACATTTGCTGCAGTTTGCTTTGTTTGATATGTGTACTCTGTTTGATTTTCATTTAAAATAATTTGTTTTCCATCAATATATAGTGATGATAAACTACTTACATTTGATAGTTTTTTACCTTCTTCCTTTCTAGTTACTGTTATTGTATAGTTTTTAGTACTTTTGTTTTCTGCTTCGACAGTTATTGTTATTTTGTTTTCACCAACTTTTAGGATATTTTCTTTTTGATATACAACTTTTGCTTTAGAGTCTTCAGGGGTTGCATTTATTGTTAATTTTTCTATTTCATATTCCACTGTTACATTATAGTTTAAATTATCTTTATCAAATGTTATCTTACCACTACTTAATATTAGTTCTTTTAGATTATTGTTTCTGCTTTTTCCATCTTCTCTTGTTATATTAATTGTATATGTTTTTATAGTTCCTTTTTCATTCTTAACTTTTATTTGGAATGAATTAAATCCTTCCTTAAGTGATACTGTTCTTGGTGCATATCCACTTACAAATGTTGATTTTTTATCTTCAATAGTTGCATTAATAATTGCACTTGTTATGTCATTTTTAGTATCTATATTATATGTAGTTGTATTTTTATTGAAGTTTATTGTTCCAACCGATACTGATAGACTTGATAGATTATTATTTGATGATCTAGTATCTTTTCTTGTTATATTTATTGTGTATGTTTTAGTAGTACCTTTTTCACTTTTCACTATTAGTTTAAATGTATTTTGTCCATATGATAGGTTTACTGTCCTTGGACCATATCCTTTAGTAAAGGTTGCCTTATCACTGTTTGTTTGTGCAGATATTTGTACTTTTGATATATTAGATTCTACTGTTGTATTAAAAATTGTTCCACTAGGGATAAAATTTATTTTAGCATTACTTACTGTTAGAGATGATAGTTTTGTATCATCTGATCTAGTATCTTTTCTAGTTATATTTATTGTATATGTTTTCTTTATTCCAGTTTCAGATGTCACCACTACTTTGATAGTATTTGATCCATATAACAAGTTTTTAGTTCCTGTACCAGATATAGTAGCATATGAATCTTCTTTAGTTGCATTTATTGTAACTGATGATTGAGTTGTTTCCAATGTATATGTAGTTATATTTTTATTAAAGTCTATTTCATGTCCTGATACTGACAAGCTTGATAGATTATTGTTTGAAGATTTAATTCTTATTTCTTGTGATGATGACCCATTTGATGGAATATCTTCATATCCTACTGATGAGACTTGAATGTTTTTTAGTTGAACTTGATATTTTTGTCCTCCAGTAACTGAGTTTGATATTTTTACTTTTAGAGTTCCTATAGAAACATTTGACGGTACTCCTCCAGAACCATTTAGTGCAAATCCTATTGCAGTGCTTTTTAGTGGTGTGAAGTATGACGATGCTGTAAAGCTATCGTATGACAAACCATTTTCAAATGAATAAATTGCTGATAATCCGTTAGCTGTACCTTCGGATGTTTGCATTGATATACTACAACTTATTGTATCACCTGGATTTGCAGTTGTGGGACAACCTAGTGAAACATTACTTGATGCAGCATTTATATTTAAAGGAATTAGTAATAGTCCTAAAAATAATAAAAATTTTATATTTTTTATCATAGTTCTCCTCCTTCTAAAATATAGTCTACTAATTTCATAACATCGGCCATTGTTACAGTGTTAGAGTTGTTTAAATCTCCTGCTTTTAAATTGTATTCTTCAGACATTGTGTCATTATCAAATAGATAATCTACTAATCTCATAACATCAGCCATTGTTACTGTTCCTGTTTTATTGACATCACCCTTTACAATGTTTATGTATTCTTTTATTACTGTATCATTATTCATTGCTTTTAATTTAGAGCCAGTAAACACTATATTGTTAGTTACTTCTTTATTATCATCATATAATTTCAAATCATAATTAAATGATTTATCATATTTTAATTTATCTATATAACTAGTAAATTCATGATCGTTTTCTTTTAAGTAAATATAACCATCTTTTATTGTAAATTCATCTGATGTTATGTCAAATTCTTTTGGTACTTCTGGCAATGATGTTTCTTCTTCCCATTTTGCATATAGTGTTATATCACTTTCAGGTATATATTTATTAGTTTCTGACGCTTTATTTTGTAATGTTGAATCTTCATACCAACCAAGAAATTTAAAACCTTCTTTAGTAGGAGTTGGTAAAGTTATTTCTTTATTACTATATTTTGAAACTAAAGTATGTGCTGTTTGCTCTATAATCGTCGTATTATCATCTACTTTAGTAGAATCTTTATACCAACCATCAAATACATCATTAATTACATCTTTATCTTTATATTCACCATCAGGTATTGTATTGTATTCATATGTTACAGTGTATTTTTTTTCTATTATTGGTAGATTTCTATATGTTGTATTTTTAGCTAATGTTATATGATCTGTTTTATTATTATCTTGTAGACTTATTGTTACTCCATAATATCTTGTAGGCCTAAATATTGCAAAAAGGTTTTTAGTATATAAGGAATTAAATAAGTCTTCTGCAGTTGTTTCAGTTAGTTTTGTAATACTATTATCAGTTGCAAGTCTTAAGAATGTAGGATAGTTATTTTCTTGACCTAAATAAATATAGATGTTTATTAGAGTGGCATTTGTTGTAAAAAATGTTATGATGTCTCCAGTTTCAAGATCATTAGATACCATAAATCTCGTACGATCATTGTTGTCATTTCCTTTAAGTAATCTTCCTCCATACAATCCTGGAACAAGCATTTGAGAGATAGCATCACTACTAGTATTTTTTCTAGAATATAGACCATCTTGCGTATTAAATAGAGATGTTTTTATATTATCTTTCGTCAGAATACTTAAATCAATTCCATAAGCATTATAGTATAAGAACTTTATATAGTCTACTGATGAGATTGTTATTTTATTATTTTCATTTATAGTAGTAATATCTGTTTTATAAATGTTATTGTTTGTACTTGTTCCGTATATTAGATATCCATTTTTATTTAATTCTTGGGATAGTTTTATTATACTTGTTAATACATTAGTATCTAGCTCATTATTAATACTTGGATTTATATTGGTATTTAATTCACTCATTTGAAGTATTGTATTATCAGGATTTTTAATTTTAAAACCAGTATTAGTAATTGTCGTTTCTTTATTTACTTTTACTGTATAACTATATGTATTGCTTGCAATGTTACTATTGCTATCCAGTGTCCAAGTTATTTCATTATTAGTATATTGGCAATCATTATTACAACTAACATATGTTGTATTACTTGGGACAGATGCACTTATTATAATATTTCTTATTGGGTTTATTTTAATATTTTTTATGTCTAAATTATATGTAAGTGTATCATTTATATTAACACTATTGTATTTTGAAATATTTTTATAATCATTTGAAATATATTGTTCTATTTTTAAATCTGTCATAGAAGGTCTTGCTAATGAATTGTTTGGTACTGTTAGACTGCATGAATCTTTTGATGAACAATAATAGTTAATAGGTCTTAGAATCATATATGATGTTATTTCTGCATCATTTATTATATTATCTATTTTTGAAGTCATACTACCTTTTTGGATTGCATAGTTATCCCTATTTAAAGTTCCTGTTGTAAAGTCATAACTTTTTCCTGTTGAATGAATAAAACCAGTCGTTTTTGTTCCATCGTTGTCGTAGTAGTCTCCAATATATACCATGACATGGCCTGACGATGAGCGTCTATATACTACAATATCTCCTGGTTGCAATCTTTCTTTTATACTTGAAATCAAAGTATTTCTTTTAGTTGTTGTTTCTGATCCAGTAAATTCATAATAATAATTTACAAAACTACTGTCATTTTTATATTCTGTTCCAGCACTTACATTAGATATTTTTTTTGCTAAATTATTCATTAAAAATGTAGACACACTTTTTCCTGTCCTTTTATATGCTTCAATAAATGTTGATTTTGAAGATTTAGACTGAGTATAAGTAAAGTCATCAAACAAATAGAAAATGTTTGATGTATAACTATAATAATTTGAAAAATCATAGCCTATTGAGTTTATTAGTACTTGGGTTACAAAACTACTACAATCATTATGAAAGTTATTAGTTCTACTAGCCATTTCTGGTGTTATATTAAAATCTCTCCAGTGAAAAGTTGTGATTGAAGAACCATTATATGTTGATGCTTCATCCATTGCATGTTGATCATAATCTGAATACGTATTATTTCTATAATAGCTTATAGCAGTAGAAGTTATCATATCTTGTAGTTCTTTTCTTGTAAATGTCTTCGTAGTTGTTTCAGCATAAGATGATTGTGTAATTGAATGTGAAATTAACACTATTAACATTATTACTACTAAAGGAATAATTCTTTTATAATTATTTTTTATAAAATCCATAGTATCACCCTTTATTATTTATATAGATAATTGTACCATATTATTTTGCTTAGTTCAATCAAAAAAACTTTGAATTTTTTAGTTCAAAGTCTATTTTATAAATTTAAATGCACTTACATATGGTAATTCTTTTGCTTTACCATTTAATACGTTTATAATTCCGATTAATGATAACAAAATAAATATTAAGTATACAACATAAATTATTGCTCTTGCTATAAACCATGGAGTAAACAAATTAATAATATTTGCTAGAAGTGAACAAATTACTTCAAGAATAAACAGATTTACTCCCTGTTTAGCATTAAACATTGCAAACTTACTATCTTTGCATAAGAAATATGGAATTAAACTAAGGATTCCAAAATATGCGATAATAGATACTGCTGTATTTTTAGATATATCATCTTCTTTATATTTATTAGTTGTATCTTTAGTATCCATAATGTTTTCTACTACATCCATCGCTTCTTCAACAAAATCTTTTTTTACTTCTTGTTTTTGTGTTTCTTTCTTAGGTGTAGTAGTAGCTTTTTTTGTACTAGTAGTTTTTTTAGTACTTGATGTTTTTGGTGTTTGTTTTTGTTCTTCTTTTTTAGGTGCAGTAGTAGCTTTTTTTGTACT
>JAEDJI010000011.1 GCA_016296435.1 Bacilli bacterium
ATAATGGTAAGTTAATTTATATCTTACCTTTTTTTATTTAAAAAAAAGTGTTATTATGTATGTGGAGGTATTCTTTATGTTAAAAGAATTTAATTTTAAAAAAAAGTATGGTCAAAATTTTTTAATTGATAAAAATATTGTTAATAAGATAGTAAATAGTTTTGAAATTTTACCTGATTCTTTGGTTATAGAAATTGGTTGTGGAGATGGAAGACTTACTAGTGAATTATGTAAAAAGTTTGATTTTGTTTTGGGATATGAAATTGATTTTGATATTAAGGACAAACTTATTAATAATCTTAGTTTTTTTGATAATTTTGAAATTATATTTGATGATTTTTTGAATAGAAATTTAGTTTGTGATTTAGATAGTTTTACTTATTCTAATATTTATGTTGTAGCTAATTTACCTTATTATGTTACTACTGCGATTATTGAAAAATTGATTTCTTCTGGTATTGATTTTATTTTTATGAATTTTATGGTTCAAAATGAAGTTGCTGATAGATTTACTGCAAAGGTTGGTACTAAAGAATATAATTCTTTAACTGTCTTTTTAAATTACAAATATGATGTTAAAAAGTTATTTATGGTTAATAGAAAATGCTTTTATCCTGTTCCGAATGTTGATAGCGCTGTTGTTTGCTTTAAAAAGAAAAATATTGATTATGGTGTTTTAAATGAAGAATTATTTTTTAAGTTAATTAGAGATTCATTTAGATTTAAACGCAAGACTTTGAAGAATAATCTTTCTATGTATGATCTTAAAGTAATTTCTGATGTTCTTAAAAAATATAATTTAGATTTAAGCGTTAGAGCTGAACAACTTAATATAGATATTTTTTGTGATATTTCTAATGCTTTGAATAAGGAGAAAAAATATGAAAAATAATGTTGATAAAAAGAGTATTGTAAGAAAGAAGAAAATCAAATTGATATTAATTAGTTTTTTATTTGTCTTATTTACTATTGGCCTTATTGTTAGTTTACTTGAAATATTTTTTTGGAGTAACGATAATAAAAATATTTTAAAATTATCAGATGACATAAGTAAAAACACTGATATTAAAATGGTTGATGATGATAAAGGTACAGAAATTATAGAAGATGAGTCATTAAAAAATGATAAAAATAATGTTTATTGGCAATTTATAAAAATGCCTTTGATTGATGTTGATATTGAAAAACTTATTGAACAAAATGATGATACTGTAGGTTGGATTAATGTCAATAACACAAATATTAATTATCCTTTTATGCAAACTAATGACAACAAATATTATTTAACACATGCTTTTGATAAGAGTTGGAATGATGCTGGATGGTTATTTTTAGATTATAGAAATAGCAAGGATTTCTCGGGACGAAATAACATTATTTATGGTCATTCTAGATTAGATAAGACAATGTTTGGTTCTTTACATAATGTTCTTTCTAATGATTGGTATACTGATAAAAGTAATCATGTTATTAGGTTATCTACTCAGATCGAAAATACTATGTGGCAAGTTTTTTCTGTTTATAAAATTCCTGAGGAGACTTATTATATAACTACTGATTTTAGTAATGATACTGATTATTCTAGGTTTTTAAAAAAGATCAAATCTAGAAGTGTTCATAATTTTGGAGTTAATGTTTCATCAAGTGATAAGATTCTCACTCTTAGTACATGTTCTTCAAATAATAAACGTCTAGTTGTTCATGCTAAATTAATTAAAAGGAGTTATAAATAATTTGTTATTTTATTAAATATTTGGCATATAATTTTTTGGAGATGATTATATGCTTTTTAATATTGGTGATTTAGTTACTAGGAAATCGCATAACAATGATACTGTTTTTAAAATTGTTAGTATATCTAATGACATAGTTATTTTAAAGGGCCTTAACATTAGATTGATGGCGGATGCTGTTGTTTCTGATTTAGTTCATTGTGTAGATTGTGAAAATGATTTGATTTTGGATGATGATAAGCTAACTGATCGAATTATTTCTTTCTCTGAGTTGGACCGTGACGAGTATTTTTATTTGCCAGGAAAGATTTTACATATTGATGCTGATGATGATTATTTAAAACGATGTATGAATCTTTATAAGAAACTTAATATATTGTCTTATGGAGTTGTGGTAAATGAAAAAGATATGGCTGATCAAATTACTAAATATTTAAATGAAACTAATCCTGATATATTGGTTATTACTGGACATGATGCTTATTATGATAAAAACAATAGTGATATTTTAAGTAATTCTAATTATAAAAATAGTATTAATTTTATTAAAACAGTTATTAATGCTAGAAAGTATGAAAATGATCATGAAAAACTTATTATAATAGCAGGTGCTTGTCAATCAAATTATGAAGAGTTAATTAAGGCGGGTGCTAATTTTGCTAGCAGTCCAAAAAGGATAAATATACATGCACTTGATCCTGCAATTATTGCTAGTAGTGTAAGTTTATCAAATAGGAATAAGCCTATAGATTTGATTGAAATTTTACAAAAAACTAAGTATGGAACAGATGGAATAGGTGGGATAATAACTAATGGTACTATGTATGTGGGGTATCCTAGATGACAATAGAAAAGATTAGGAATAATATTGCTTCTTGTATTGGAAAAGAATATTTATTTAAGGTTAATGGTTCTAGAAATCAGACTGAGAAATTTTATGGTATTATTACTAATGTTTATAAATTTATTTTCTTAATAAAATGTTCTAATGGTATAGTTAAATCTTTTTCTTACTCTGATGTTTTAATTGGTAATATTGAATTTGTTTCTATTTCTTAATTATTTTAATTTTTTTATTTCATTTGTTATTTACAATATTTGGTAAAATATTGTAAAAATAATTGTCAATAATATTGATTTTTTATTCTCTATACTATACAATAATATTAGGAGCGGTTGGCTTCATAAAGGAGGAACTAAAAGATGAAAATTACATCAGTAAATGTACGTAAAGTTGAAAAAGAAGGATCTCGTATGAAAGGAATTGCATCAGTTTTAATCGATGATTGTTTTGCAATTCATGATATTCGTATAATTGAAGGAGATAATGGATTATTTATAGCTATGCCTAGCAGAAAGACTGCAAATGGTGGATATCGTGATATAGCACATCCAATTAATCCTGAAACTCGTGCATTATTTGAAGAAGCTATTTTAGAAGCATATAAAACTGCTGAATAATATAGTATCTTACACACTTTTTAGTGTGTTTTTTTTCATATTTATTTTAATTTTGCATATTCTTTATTAAGATGATAGTCTGAAAAATAATTATATTTTTGATGACTGTGTATGATTCAAATAAAATGAAAGGAATGTGAAATTAGTATGAAAGATAATATAAGTTATAATCATAGTATTAGTATTAATGAGAGAAATAGTATTCATATTACTGGGGTTTTAAAGGTTGATAGTTTTGATGATGAGGAATTTTTACTTGAAACAAATATGGGTTTTTTAGCTATTAAAGGAGAAAACCTTGAACTTATAAGATTAGATACTAAAGATTGTGTTGTTTCTATAAAGGGTTTAATTATTAGTATGAGTTATATAGATGATTTAAAAAAATCAAGTAAACAGTCTTCTTTTTTTGAAAAGGTTTTTAAATGAGTTTAAGACTTCAATTTTTTACTTTTCTTTTTATTTTTTTTTATAGTTTTTTATTTTGTATATTATTTATGCTTTTAAAAAAGAAATTAATTTATTATAAAGTATTATTTAGATTTTTATATAACTTATTTTTTATGTTGTTTTATACTTTTATTTTTTTATTTTTTATTATCAAAATAAATAATGGTATTTTAAATTTTTATTATATTTTTTTCTTTTTGTTAGGAATAATTCTATCATGTTTAATTATTAATTTTTTTATTAGACACTTGAAGTGTAAACTTTAGTGTTTTTTTTTCTAACTTATTGAATATTTTCTTGTCTTTTGCTATTATTTATGGTAGAGAGTAGGTGACTGATATAATGGCAAAAAAAAGAAAAAGAGTAAAGTCTAATTTTAAACGTGCTTTTTTAATTACTGTTTTTTGTTTAGTCACTAATTTTTTTGTTATATCTTATATTGGTGGAACTCTTAAGAATGTTATTGATCTTAAAAAAGAGCAACAGGAATTGTCTGGGACTTTAGTAGATCTTAAAGAAAAAGAAAAAACATTGAAAGCAGAGGTTAATAAGTTACAAGACCCTGATTATATTGCTAAATATGCTAGAGAAAAGTTTATGTATTCGGGAGATGGTGAATATATTATTAGAATTAAATAATAACTTTGTTATTATTTTTTCGTTGAAATTTTTTATATATAATTGTATTATATTATTTGGTGGTTTTTATGAATGAAGTTTTTTTGTATTTGGATAGTCTTTTAAAAAGTGATGATGTTATTGTTGTTGGTTGTTCTGGAGGACCTGATTCTATGGCTCTTCTTAACATACTTATGAAATATAGAAAAAAAATTGGTGTTTCTGTAATTTGTTGTCATATTAATCATAATGTTAGGAAAGAGAGTTATGATGAAATGAAGTGGTTAGAAAGTTATTGTCTTTCTAATGATATAGCTTTTGAAGGAATGACTATTGAAAATTATGGCGAGGATAATTTTGAAAATGAGGCAAGGAATATAAGATATAATTTTTTTGAGGAGATAGTAAAGAAGTACAATGCTAATTATTTAATGACTGCTCATCATGGAGATGATTTGATAGAAACTATTTTAATGAAAATCGTTAGAGGTTCAAATTTGTCTGGTTATAGTGGTTTTAAAATGTGTGTTAATAAAGAATTTTATCAAATTATTAGACCACTTATTTTTACTACAAAAGATGAAATTATTGCATATGATAATAATAATAATATTGATTATGTAATTGATAAGACTAATTTTATGGATATTCATACTAGAAATAGATATAGGAGAGTGGTTTTACCATTTCTTAAGAGTGAAGATAAGAATGTACATAAGAAGTTTTTAAAGTATAGTAATACATTAATAATGTATGATAATTATATTAATGAACAAATAAAAGAAATAATTGATAATATTTATAATAATCACGTTTTGGATATTGACAGATTTAAGAAAACAGATGATATTTTTCAAACTAAAATTATTTATTTGATGCTTGAAGATTTTTATCAAGACGATATGATTCTTATCAACGATGTTCATGTTGATTTGATTATTAATCTTATTAATTCTAATAGATCTAATGGTTTTGTTAATCTTCCTAATAATGTTAAGGTTGTTAAAAAGTATGATAAATTATATGTTGATTTTGAGACAAAGCAAATAGATAATTATGAAATTGAACTTGGAAATAGCGTTATTCTACCTAATAATAAAATTATAGAAAAGGTATTGTTTTTAGATAAAAATGATAATTGTTGTTGTAGATTAAATAGTGAAGATATAGTATTACCTATTATTGTTAGGACTAGAAGAGCAGGCGACAAGATTCAGGTTAAAAATATGAATGGTACAAAGAAAGTAAAAGATATTTTTATTGATTCTAAGGTTCCAATTGCTGAACGTGATAGTTGGCCTATTGTTGTTGATTCTAATGATAATGTTTTATGGATACCTGGTATTAAAAAATCTAAGTTTGATATTCCAAAAAATAAAAAGTGTGATATAATATTATGGTATAAATGAAAAGGAGGAAATTTTAATGAAAAATAATGCTAAAAAAAATGTGCTTCAATATATATCTATATTTATGTTTTTTGCGTTAATCTTTGTTTTATTCAATGTTTTTTCTGCTAAAGAACATGAGTTTACCTATGATGAGTTTATTGATAATTTGAATAATGGAAATGTAACAGAACTTAATGTTGTGCCACGTTCTAATTCTTCTGTTTATGAAATAAAAGGTAAGTTATCTGATTATCAAGATAAGGAAACTTTTACTGTTGACGTTCCTTATTCTGATAGTATTATATCAAGTATAATTGATATTGCTGAGAAGAGTGGTTTGAAGGTCACAACTGATAAGAATCCTGAAAATAGTTCTTTGCTTATGATTGTTGTAAATGTATTACCTTTTATAGTATTAGTGGTTCTTGCTTTTTATTTTTTGTCTAAACAAGTAGGTAGTAGTTCTAAATCTTTTGATTTTGGCAAGAGCAAAGCAAAACTTCATTCTGATAAAAATAAGGTTACTTTTGATGATGTTGCTGGTTTAAAAGAGGAAAAAGTTGAAGTCAAAGAGCTTATTGATTTTTTGAAAAATCCAAAGAAGTTTCAAAAGCTTGGCGCTAGAATACCAAAGGGGATCTTATTAGTTGGGCCTCCAGGTACTGGTAAAACTTTACTTGCACGTGCAGTTGCAGGAGAAGCAAATGTTCCTTTTTACTACATAAGTGGTTCGGATTTTGTTGAACTTTTTGTAGGAGTAGGTGCTAGTCGTGTAAGGGATATGTTCAAACAAGCTAAACAAACTGCTCCATGTTTAATATTTATTGATGAAATAGATGCTGTAGGTAGACAAAGAGGTACTGGCTTAGGCGGTGGTCATGATGAAAGAGAACAAACTCTTAATCAATTACTTACAGAAATGGATGGCTTTGGTGCTAATGAAGGAATAATTATTATTGCTGCTACTAACAGACCTGATGTTTTAGATCCTGCTCTTCTTAGACCTGGAAGATTTGATAGACAAGTTACTGTTTCTTTACCTGATTTTAATGAAAGGAAGGAAATACTTAGTGTTCATGCTAAAAATAAGGTTTTAGCTAAAAATGTTACTTTAGATAATTTAGCTAAAAGAACTTCTGGTTTTTCTGGTGCTGATTTGGAAAACTTACTTAATGAAGCTGCTCTTCTTGCAGTCAGACGTGATAAAAATGAAGTTACTATGGCTGAAATTGACGAAGCTCATGATAGAGTATTAATGGGTCCTGCTAAAGTTTCTAGAAATATTACAAAGGATGATAAAAAAATTACAGCATATCATGAGGCTGGCCATGTAGTTGCAGGTTTAAAGCTTGAACGATCTAATATTGTCCAAAAGGTTACTATTATTCCACGAGGTATGGCTGGCGGATATACTAATATTCAAAGTGAAGAAGAAAGGGTACATACTACTAAGAGGGAACTTTTAGAAACTATTTCTACTTTACTTGCTGGTCGTGTTACTGAAAGTTTAGTGTTTGATGATATTACTACTGGTGCTTCAAATGATATTGAACGTGCTACAAAAATAGCAAGAGCTATGGTTTGTGAATATGGTATGAGTGAACTTGGTCCAATGCAATTGGAACAAAATGAGTCTAGTGTTTTCTTGGGTAGAGATTATAATAAATCTAGAAATTTCTCTGATCAAGTTGCTTTTGAAATTGATAAAGAAATTAGAAAAATAATAGATGAATGTTATAAGAAGACTGAGGATATTATTAAAAATAATATGAAACTTGTTGATTTAATTGCAGAAAATCTTGTTAAGTATGAAACTCTTACTAAAGAACAAATTGATTATTTAATAGAAAATGGTAAAATGAAAGAAGATAAAATAAATGATAATAGTACTTTAGATGAACTTAAAAGTCTTGCTAAGGAGAGAGGAATTAAAGGGTATTCTAAAATGACTAAAGATGAATTGAAAAAAGAATTAGAAAAGTAAAATTTTCTAATTTTTTTTATTTTTATTAAAAATAGATATTTTGTTAATTTATAGGGAGTTAAAAATGTATTTATAAATCATTTTTTATAACTTAAATGATAATTTTTGTTTCAAATTTTAAATTTTATCATACTTTTGGTTACAAAATTTTAAAAAGTACCATTTTACAAGTATCTTTTAATATTATATAGTGTTTTTATAAGAACATTATTCTTTTAATAGTTAGGAGGTGTTTGTATGAAGAAAATGTTGTTAATTTTATTTGCTTTATTATTTTTTACTATTTTTTTAGAGGCTGATGCTGTTTCTTATAATGGTAAGTTATATGAAATACATCATCCCAATTCTGGATTTACTGTTTTTGCAGATGAAGGATTAGATCTTATGGATTATAATAGTTGGATAATAAAGTCTAGTATTGATAATAGAGTTTATTATTGTATTGAACCTGAAACAAAATTAGATGGGTCTTCAAAGGGAAGTCATTCAATGATAACTGGTGATAAGAATATTGTTAATAATTCCAAGCTTACAACTAGTAAATTTGATAAGATTAAACTTATTGCTTATTATGGATATGGTTATAAAGATAATAATGTTGATCATACATCTAAAAAATGGTATGGTATTACTCAGGTAATGATATGGCGAATTATGCGACCAAATCTTACTTGGACTTTTAAATCCAGTAGAAATGCTAGTCCTAATAAAAATCTTTATATTAAAGAAGTTGCTGAGATTAATAAATTGGTTAAAGAACATTTAGTGAAGTCTAGTTTTGCTTCAAAAAAGTATAAGATTATGCTAGGAGAATCTATAGAGTTAGATGATAGTAATAAAGTTTTATCTAATTATAACTTAGTTAGTTCTTTAAAAAATATAGAAGTTATAAGGAGTGGTAATAAACTTAAACTTACTGCTATTAAGATAGGCTCTGATAAATTAACTTATAAAAAATCTTCAAGAACTACTGAATCTTTTGCTCTTTTTTCTAGTCTTAATTATCAAGATATAATTTCTGTTGGAAATCCTATTATTCCTAGTTTTAGTCTTGATGTTGAGGTTACTGGTGGTACTGTTAGATTAAATAAAGTTGATTCTTTAAATAATTCTTTTAAGGCACAAGGTGATGCTACATTAGTTGGAGCTGTTTATGAGGTTTTTGATTTGAATGATAAATCAGTTGGTAAAATTACAATTAATGAAAAAGGTTATGGAGAGTTGTTCTTAGATTATGGAAATTATAAGATTAAAGAAATAAAGGCTCCTACTGGTTATAAAATTAATGATAAGGTTTATGATGTTGTTATAGATAAAGATCATTTAAATGTTAATATAGATGTTTCTGACGAGGTTATAACTGGTAAGATTATAATTAAAAAAAAGAAGGGTGGAAGTGGAGAAAAGTTGGTGGCAGAGAGTAATGCTTGTTTTGAAATTAAGGATTCTAGTTCTAATTTTGTTTCAAAAATGTGTACTGATGCAGATGGTATTTCTTCTTTTACTTTGCCTTATGGAAAATATAGTATTTCTCAGGTTAGTGGTGCAGATGGTTATAACTTTATTAAACAGTTTGATATTAATATTACTGAGGAGAAAGAGTATGTTTTTGAACTTGAAAATTTACGTCCATCTAAAGTTATAATTACAAAGATTGATAAAAGTTTGAATTTAAAACTTTCTGATGCTTATATCGAGGTTTATGATATTGATGATAATATGGTTTTTAGTGGGAATACTGATGAGAATGGAATGTTGGAGTTTAACAATGTTAAGATTGGAAAATATTATCTCATAGAAAAGGGTGCTCCAAAGTATTATAGATTGTCTTCGGATAAGATATATTTTGATGTAGTTTCTGACGGGAAAATAGTGGATGTTGAAGTAGTTAATGAGAGAAAAAAGGGCAAATTGTTATTTATTAAAACTGATGGAAGTGGTCTTAAAAGATTATCAGATGCTTATTTTAAAATCTATTTTAAGGATTTTGATAAACTTATTTATGATGGAAAGACTGATGCTGATGGTATGATTAAATTAGATAATTTGGATGCTGGTACTTATTGTATTTATGAATCACTTGCGCCTTCTGGGTATAGTCTTGATGATAAACCTAACTGTTTTGAAATCAAGGATGAAAATGAAGTTATTAAAATTAATATGACTAATAATATGATTGTAAAAGTACCTGATACTGGTGATGTTTCCTTCTCGTTTATATTTAAAGTATGTTTGATTTTTTTGGCTGTTAGTCTTGTTATGGTGATTTATTATGTTAAAAAGTATTAGAGGTGGCTTTATTGCATTAATATTTTTATTTATCTCTTTGTCATATTCTAATATTTTTGTTGCAGTAAAATTTTTATATTATGATGAACCTATTCCTTTATTTTCTGTTTTGAATGTTGATGATTCTAATAAATCTTTTTCTACTGTTGATGAGTCTGTTGGAAGAATTATAATTGATAAGATTGATCTTGATAGAAAGTTTTATCCTTTTGACTCTAATTTGAATGATGTCAATAAAAATGTTGCCATAATTTCTCCATCTGATATGCCTGATGTTATTGGTGGTACTCTTATTCTTGCTGCTCATAGTGGTAATGTAAATACAGCATATTTTAAAAGACTAAATGAACTTATAATTGGGGATATTGTTGTTATTTACTATTATGATTTCAAATATATTTATAAAGTTTCTTCTTATTATGAGGAAAATAGGAATAGTTCTATAGTTATAAAACGCGAAAAGCTTAAAAATGTTTTAGTACTTACTACTTGTAAAATAGGTACTAAAAAACAGCTAGTTTATATTGCTAATCTTGTGAATAAGTGTAGTTTTGATGATAATTGTTAATTTTTCTATAAAAATACTTGCAAAAACATATGATTTATTGGTATAATATGTGCGAGTATTAAGTTACTCCTTGCCTTTGTTAAGGCCAGAGTCCAAAAGGAGGTGCAAAAATGAAAAAATATGAAATAATGTTTATTGTCAAACCTACTCTTGATGAGGCTGCTATTAAGAAAGTTGCTGATGATATAAAGGCAACATTTGAAAAATTTAATAGTAATGTCTTAGAAATTAAGGATATGGGACAAAGAGATTTAGCTTATGAAATAAAAAATCATAAAAAAGGCTACTATTTCCTTTTTACGCTTGAAGCTACAGTAGATGCAATAAATGAATTTAATCATATTGTTAATATTAGTGATAATATTATTCGTGCATTAGTAGTGAAATTAGAAGATTAATGAGGTAGATTATGAATAAAGTATGTTTAATTGGTAGATTAACTAGAGACCCTGAATTAAGATACACATCAAATAATAAAGCAGTGGCATCTTTTACACTTGCTGTAAATAGGCAATTTACTAATCAAAGTGGTGAAAGAGAAGCTGATTTTATTCCTATAGTTGTTTGGGGTAAACAAGCAGAAAATGTTAAAAATTATATTAATCAAGGAAGTCAAATCGCAGTTGAAGGTAGAATTCAAACAAGATCTTATGATGATCAAAATGGCCAAAAAAGATATGTTACTGAAGTTGTAGCAGAAGCTGTTCATTTTATTGAATCTAGAGCAATTCGTGAACAAAGGGGCAATGCTCCTGTTCAAAATGATTATACACAAAATAATTATCAATCTGCTCCAGTAAACAATGAAGCAACTCCTTATGATTTTGGTAATAGTCAAACTACAAATGTGGTGGATGATCCATTTAAAGATTTTGGTGATGAAATTAAAATTGGAGACAATGAATTGCCTTTCTAAGAAGGAGGAAAATTATGGCAGAATTTTATAGAAAAAGAAAAAAAGTTTGTTACATGTGTGCTGGTAAACAAATTAATTATAAAGATGTAGAAATCCTTAAAAAGTATATTAATGAAAAGGGAAAAATTTTACCAAGACGTGTAACTGGAGCTTGTGCTAAACATCAAAGATATATTGCTGAACAAATTAAAAGAGCACGTATGATTGCTTTATTACCATTTACAAAATAAACATGAAATTGTTTATTTTTTTTCTTTGTAAATGACATCTGATAAAAAATATAGTATAATAGAGTGGACAAGGAGGAGTTATGGATTTTAAGAGTTTGAAGAAAATTCTGGTTAAGGAATTGTTTTTATCAAAAAATGTTTTTATTCTTGGACACAATAATATGGATATGGATGCCTTCGCCTCAGTTCTTGGATTTTCTTTGATATGTAAAAAATATAAGAAAAAGTTTTATTTAGTTTCTGATGATAAAGTGTTTGATTATGGGATAAATAAGACTTTTGAGAAAATGAAGAATATTCATTTTATTGATAGTAAGACTGCAAGAGATTTGATTGATGATAAAAGTTTGATTGTGGTTTTGGATGTTAATAAGAAAAAACTTATTTGTTTAGATAATTTATCTTCTTATTCTAAAGTTGTGATAATAGATCATCATGATACTAATAGTGATACTGTCGATGCTGAGTATTTGTATATTGATAAAACTGTTAGTAGCGTTTCTGAAATTGTTTCTATGTTGCTTAGAAAGTTTAGGATAAATATACCAAAAATGTATGCAACATTGCTTTTGTCTGGAATTATTTTGGATACTAATGGGCTTAGTTATAAACTAAATCGTAGAACTTTCTTTTATTGTTATTATTTGCTGGTTAATGAGGCTGATATGAATTTATCTCAAGAGTTATTAAAGGATGATTTCAATAGTTATTTAAGAAAGGTTAAATTGATTGAGAAGACTTATATGTATGATAGTTTTGCAGTAGTTGTTGATAAATCTAATGACATTTATTCTAGAAAAGATATAGCGATGGTAGCAGATACTTTACTTACTTTTCAGGATATTAAGAGTTGTGTAGTGGTTGCAAAAATTGATGATAATATTATTGGGATAAGTGCTAGATCTATTGATAAGATTGATGTTAATAGGTTTATGAATAATTTTGGTGGTGGCGGTAATAAAAATGAAGGAGCTGCGGTTATAGAAAATGCTAATATAAATGATATTGAAAATAAAATTCTTGAACTTATAAAGAGGTGAGATTATGCAAGTTATATTTATAAAGGATTTAAAGAATCAAGGAAAAAAAGGGGAAATTAAGGAAGTTAAAGATGGATATGCTCAAAACTTTTTGATTAAGAATGGTTATGCTGTTAAAAAGAATGATGTTAATATGAGTATTTTGAATAAGCAAAGGAAAGAGGAAAAGGAACTTGATGATTATAATAGAAAAATGGCTCTTGATATGAAAAATAAGATAGAAAATGAAAAAATTTCTTTTGTTGTTAAAACTGGAGAAGGTGATAAGGTTTTTGGAAGTGTTTCTGCCAAACAAATTAAGGATAAACTTGACAAATATAACATTTCAAAGAATCAAATTATTATAGATACTCCTCTTAATAGTTTGGGTTATCATGAGGTTATGATAGATTTATATAAAGATATTTTTGCTATTGTAAGAATTGAATTAAAGAAGTAGGTGATAATGGTGAATAGAGAGGTACCACAAAATATAGAAGCTGAACAATCTGTTATTGGTGCAATGTTACTTTCTAAAAGTGCAATCGTTGAAGCAATAGAGAGCTTGGTTCCTGAAAATTTTTATTTAGATAAACATGGTAAACTTTTTAATACTATTAAGAAATTGTATGATAATGATATTCCAGTTGATTTTACTACACTTACTAATGAGTTGAAAGATCAGGGTCTACTTAGTGCTGTTGGTGGAGTTGAGTATATAACTGAAATTATGCAACAGACTCCGATTGCTTCGAATGTTACTTATTATATTAATATTGTATTAGAAAAGAGTGTTTTAAGAAGGCTTATTGATAGTGCTACTGATGTTGCTTCTTTAGTGTATAGCAATGAATTTAGTTTAGAGGAAACTTTAGATAAGGCTGAAAGTAAAATTTTGGAAGTTGTAAAAGATAGGAAAGCTACTGATTTTAAACATATGCCTGAGGTTCTTACTAATGTTCAAACTAATTTGGAGAAGCTTGCAGCGAATAGGGGAAAGATTAGTGGACTTTCTACTGGTTATATTGATATTGATAAGTTAACGGATGGTTTTCATCCTGGTGAACTGATTATTTTAGCTGCTCGTCCTTCTGTTGGTAAGACTGCTCTTGCTCTTAATATTGCTCAGAATGTTGCAATAAATGATAAGAAATCTGTTATTATATTTACTCTTGAAATGTTAGCGGAGCAAGTTGTTCCTCGTATGATTGCTTCTGTTGGACAAATCGAGGCTTTTAAATTAAAAAGTGGTAATTTGGAAAATAAGGATTGGTCTAGGGTAACTAGTGCTATGGCTACTCTTGCTGATACTAATATTTATATAGCAGACACTACTAATATTACAGTTGGTGATATAAAAGCTAAGTCAAGAAGGGTTAAGGCACAGGATCCTAATTTAGCACTTATTGTTATTGATTATCTTACATTAATTAATGGAATGAGCAGATATTCTGGTCAAAGACAACAAGAGGTTTCTGAAATATCACGTGCGCTTAAGGCTCTTGCATTGGAACTTCAAATACCGATTCTTGCTTTGGCTCAGTTATCACGTGCTCTTGAGTCTCGTGAAGATAAAAGACCTATACTTAGTGATTTGAGGGAATCTGGTCAAATAGAACAAGATGCTGATATTGTTGCCTTTTTGTATCGTGATGATTATCATAATAAAGAGGTAACTACTCCAGATAATATTAGTAAAATTGAAGTTATTTTGCGTAAAAACAGAAATGGTAGTACAGGTACTGCCGAGTTACTTTTTAAAAAAAATACTCAATCTTTTATGAATTATACTAATGATATTAAAGAGGTTGGTGATATGAGTGAATAAAACTGGTGCAATTTTTACAATTTTTTTAGCTTTTGTTCTTGCTATTGGACTTGTTTTTATTGATAATGCAGGTGATGTTTATTATGAAGCGCAAGATGTTTATCGTGTTTATTTAGATGGTAATTCTATTGGAATTATTAGGTCTAAGAGCGATCTTGAGGCTTATATAAATGAAAAACAGAATGCTATAAAAGAACAGTATAACGTTTCTAGAGTGTATGAACCTAATAATTTAAAGATTGAAAAAGAAATTACTTATAATGAAAAGATTTCTTCTGTTGCTGAGGTTTATAATAAGATTTCTAATGAGAAGGCTTTTACTATTGATGGTTATATTGTTACTATTAAGAAAAAAAATGATGATTTAAAACTTTATGTGCTTGATAAAAATGTGTTTACTGATGCAATAAATGAAACTGTTAAGTCGTTTGTTGATAAGGATAAATATGATGCTTATCTTAGAGAACAACAACAAGATATAGTTGATGAAGGCACTATTATTGAAAATGTTTATATTGAAGATGATATTAATATAAAAAAAGGAAGGATTCCTGTTAATGAAAAAATATTTTATGATCATGATAGTGTTTCTGCTACAAAGGAACTTACTAAGTATTTGATATTTGGTAATCTAGATAAACAAAAAACTTATAAATGTAAGTCTAGTGATACATTATCTTCTATAGCGGAGGCTAATAAACTTAATATAAAGGAATTGTTGGTTGCTAATAATGATTTATCTGGTGAAGATGCTCTTTTATATGATGGTCAAGAACTAGTTGTTAATTTGATTGATCCTCAAATTACTGTTACTGAGGTTACACATGAAGTTGATAAACAAGTTGTTAAATATGACACTATTGAACAAAAGGATAGTTCTATGTATATAGGACAGTCTAAAACTATAAAAAAAGGTGAAAATGGTATAGAAAAGGTTACTAAAAAAGTGCAAAGAAAAAATGGTTTTATAGTAAGTGCTGTTGGGGTGTCTTCTGAAGTATTAAAGGAACCTGTTGATAAGATTGTTAAGGTTGGAACTAAGCGTACTACTTGGAGTGGCAGTTATATTGGTTCAATCAATTATAGTGCTCCAGATGGTTATTGGTCATGGCCTACTAAAAGTGGTTATTGTTTAACGTCTAGTTACGGTGAATATCGTTCTTACGAAAGACATTTTGCACTTGATATTTCATGTACTGGTCTTGGTTCTCCAATTTATGCTGTTCAAGGTGGTACAGTTACTGAAATAGCTACTGGTTATGGCAATAATACAAGTGTTGTAAATTATGGTAATTATGTTGAAATAAACCATGGTAATGGGGTAGTTACTTTATATGCTCATTTGAATTCTGTTAATGTTAGTGTTGGGCAAGTTGTGTCCAAAAAACAAGTTATAGGGACTATGGGTAATTCAGGTTTTTCATTTGGTACACATCTTCATTTTGCTGTGTATAGAAATGGTTCTGTTGTTAATCCATTTTCACTTTACTAATGAAGGTTAAAGTATTAGGTAGTGGATCGCGTGGTAATGCTACCATTATTGAAACTGAGTCTTGTAATATTTTAATAGATGCTGGCCTGACATATAAGAATATTTCGGAGCGATTAGATGGAGATGTACCTGATATTGATATTGTTGTTATAACGCATACTCATAAAGATCATATTGGAGGACTTAAATCAGTTTTAAAAAAGAAACCGGTTGTTTATACAATGGCTGATCTTGGAAATTTGATTTCTTATGATATGATCAATAAAGAAAGACGGTTTAGTATTGGAAATACTTCAGTTAAATTATTTGATTTGTCACATGATAGTTATTGCTGTGGAATGATTATTAGTGATGGTGATAAGGAACTTGTATATATTACTGATACTGGTTATATTAATAAGAATATTTTAGAAGATATTGTTAATAAAGATATATATATTATGGAGAGTAATCATGATGTTGATATGTTAAGACATAGTTCTAAACCATTTTATTTACAAATGAGAATTCTTAGTGATGAGGGTCATTTATCTAATGAACAAGCTCTTACTTATTTAAAAGGGTTGGTAGGATATAGAACTAAGTATGTAATTCTTGCTCATTTGTCTTTGGAAAATAATGATAGTAGGCTTGTGTATGATATTATGCGTGGAGGTTTGGATGATAATATTGAAGTGCTTGTTGCTAAACAGTTTGAAGCTTTGGAAGAGGTAGTTATTTAATGATAAAGATTATTTGTATCGGAAAGTTAAAAGAAAAGTACTTTAGGGATGCTGTTTGTGAGTATCTTAAAAGGCTTAGTAAGTATACTAAGGTTTCTTTAATTGAAATTCCGGATTGTAACGATGTGGATGTTAAGACTTGTTTGAGTAAAGAAAAGGATGCTATATTAAAAAATATTAAGCAAAAAGATAACGTTATTTTACTTGATGTTAATGGGATTGAGTATTCAAGTCTTGCTTTTTCTAATTTTATAAATGATGAACTTTCTTATAATAGTAATATTACTTTTATAATTGGTTCTTCTAATGGATTTGATGATGATATATATAGTTTGTTTAATAAGAGGGTATCTTTTTCAAAGATGACATTTCCACATCAATTATTTAGGATTTTATTACTTGAACAGATTTATCGTGGTTTTAAGATAATTCATAATGAAAAGTATCATAAGTAGGTTAATTCCTACTTTTTTTCATATAATTAATTGGTGGTATTATGGATATTGTTAACAAAATTATTTGGGCTATTGCTGTATCACTTCTTTTTTTGTCTAGTATTTATTTTACTTTTAAACTTAGATTCGTTCAACTTAGGTTGTTTAAAGTATTTTCTTGTCTTAAGAGTGAAAAGTGTCATAGTGATATTAGTGCAAAGGATAGTTTGATTATGTCTTTGTCTTCAAAAATAGGTGTTGGTTCTTTAGCAGGAGTTGCTTTTGCTATTTATTATGGTGGATTGGGTTCTGTTTTTTGGATTTGGGTTATTTCATTTTTAACTTCTATTAATTGTTTTGCAGAGAACATTTTAGCAACTATTTATAAGAAAGTTGACAATAATGGGTGTCAAGGAGGACCTTTTTATTATATTAAGTATGGTCTTAAGAAGAAAAAGCTGGCTTTTTTATATGCTATTTTAGCTATTGTTTCTTATTCTACTGGTTTTATAGCAATACAAAATAATACTATGGTTTCTTTGATTGGTAATATGTATGATATAAATATTTTTGTTGTTTCTTTTGTTATAACTATATTGTCTTGCCTTGTTTTTTTAAAGGGAATTAAAACTGTTTCTAATATCTGTAATAAAATTTTTCCAATTATGATGTTTATGTATTTGTTTATTGGGGTAATTGTTTTTATTAAAAATATTTATTTTATTCCTGATTTATTTTTAAATATTATATTTAGTGCAATTGATGTTAAGTCAATATCTGGTGGTTTTTTATATGTAATGCTTGTCGGGGTTCAAAAGGGTATTTTTCAAACTGAGGCTGGAGTTGGTACTAGTGCAATGATAAGTGGAACTAGTAGTAATACTGATTTTATTAAACAGGGAAATACTGGTATTGTTTCAACTTTTTTTATTGGTTTTATTGTTTCTTTTGTTACGACTTTGATTATTGCTACTAGCGACTATGGAGTTTTTTCTTCAATGAATGGAATTGAACTTACTAAATATGCTTTTAATTATCATTTTGGTTATATTGGTGAGGTCTTATTGCTTGTGATTTTAGTTTTATTTGCTTTTTCTACTATTATAACTGTATATTATTATGCACTTAGTAATTTGAAGGGTCTTACTAATAAAAAAGTGTTATTAAATATTCTTAAAGTTGTTACAGTATTTTCTTTATTTATTGGTGGAGTTGTGTCTTCACATATAGTTTGGAAAACTATTGATATTTTTGTTGGTTTACTTACTATTATAAATACCTATTCTATATTTATCCTTAGGGATGTTGTAGTTAATAAGGTTAGGTCTAGTAATTAGTTTTTTTTTGTTGTAAAATGTTTTTGGAGGTATTATTTATGCTTAATAAAAAGTGGGATGTTGTTCTTGCATCAGAGTTTTCTAAACCTTATTTTAAAAAATTAGTTAGTGATATTCGTGATGAATATAAAATGCATACTGTCTATCCAAATGCTGATGATGTTTTTAATGCTTTTAAATATACAGATTATGATGAAATTAAAGTTGTTATTTTGGGACAGGATCCTTATCATGGTGAGGGTGAGGCCATGGGGCTTTCTTTTTCTGTTAATGACGGAATTAGAAAACCTCCATCGCTTTTAAATATTTATAAGGAATTACATGATGATTTGGGTTATCCAATTGCTGAGAGTGGTAATTTATCTAAATGGGCTAAACAAGGTGTTTTTCTTTTGAATAGTATTCTTACTGTTGAAAAGGATAGTCCTTTATCTCATAAAAAGTATGGTTGGGAATTATTTACTGATGCAGTTATACAAAAAATTAATGAACGCGCTGTACCTGTTGTATTTATTTTATGGGGTAGTTATGCAAGAAGTAAGAAGAAGTTTATTACTAATCCTAATCATTTAATTATTGAATCTGTTCATCCTTCTCCTTTTTCTTGTTACAATGGTTTTTTTGGAAGTAAACCTTTTTCTAAAGCTAATGAGTTTTTGATATCAAAAAAAATTAGTCCAATAGATTTTTCTATAGACTAATTTTTTAATATTTCATAGTCGTCAATTTTTCTTAATTTGAATGATTTATATTGTGTAAATTTTAATAATTTATATATTAAGTTCAAGGGTTTTTTTAAAAATAATTCATTGTAATTTATTACATTTGCATTATAGTAATCTTTCAGACCTTCAATATTGTCGTCTATTTCATTTAGTTTTATTATTTCTTTTTTGAATGTATTATTTTTTTTAGGATTTTCTAACAAGTATTTGTTTATGTCCCATCTGATGTTGAATAATGAGTTTTCTTTCTCATGAATTGTTTCTTCTTCATTGTATTTAAATTTATTTAATTCTTCATCATTTATTTCTTTTATTAGTATTTTTATTATTTCGTTTTTTTCTTTTAACTGGTATTCTAGGTTTTCTTCACAAGTTATTATTGCGTTTTCAAGGTCTTCTAATTTTTTATATTTTATAAATAATATTGCTAGTAGTGCTAATATAATTGTTATTGTAATAATTATGTATATCATTTTATCACCAATCCTATAAAGAAATTATATCATATTTTTTGGTATTATTTACATTAATTTTAAAAGAAACTATATTTTAAGTTTCTTTTTGTTTTAATTAAATTACTTTATAGTTTATTTCTTCATCGAATACTATGAAGTCAATGTATATTGACAGAAGTAAATACCATTTTCCAGTTTTTGGATCGCTTATTACAACATGATCTCTTGCTGCTTGTTCTACAACTCCTGTAAATATTCTATCTCTGTATTCATTTGAATCGGGGAAAGTCATGTATATGCTTGCTACTTTTCCTTTGTTTAATCTTAAAATGTTTTCAACATATGATTGTTCCATTGGGAGTTCTTCGTTTATTCCGTTTGGAATTATGTTTAGATTTTGATTTGGATTGGTATTAAAACCAGGATTATAATAACTATTATTCATTTTATCACCACTTAATTGTATGTTTTATTTTTTTTATATATTACATTATTTTTATTTATGTTATACTTATTATGGAAGTGTTGTGTATGACATAAAGCATAAGTAAAATTGCACTATGAATAATTAAACAAGCTTCTATTAATATTAAAAGTAATATTTGTTATTATTTTATATTATTTAAGGAGATGATATTTTGAAGGTTAGAGTTGGTGTTTCAAATAGACATGTTCATTTGTCTAAGTTTGATTATGATTTATTATTTGATACAGAAATGGAATGTGAAAAAAATCTTTCTCAGGTTGGAGAGTTTAAGTCTAATAAGAGAGTTTGTTTAAAGACTGATAAAGGTGTTATTTGTGATGTGGCAGTTCTTGGACCTTTTAGAGATTATACTCAGGTTGAAATTAGTGTAACTGATGCTTATTTTTTTGGAATTTCTCCAGAGGTTAGAAGTTCTGGTGATGTTTTTGGTGGTGAATATATTACAATAGTTGGTGATAAGGGTGAAATAGTTCGTGATTGTTGTATTATTGCTACACGCCATATTCATATTTCTCATGAGGATAGGATTAAGTATGGCCTTTTAGAAAATTTATATAGTGTTAGAATTAGTGGAGTAAAGTCTGGTGTGTTAGGTGATGTTCATATTAAGGAAGTTGATAATGGCTCTTTTGAACTTCATTTGGACACAGATGATGCTAATGCGTTTTTACTTAAGAATGGGGATTTTGTTGAAATAATTGAGAATATAAAAAAATAATCAATTTGATTATTTTTTTC
>JAEDJI010000047.1 GCA_016296435.1 Bacilli bacterium
CCTCTAGGTTAATAAATTATTGATTAATTTTAATCACTGTTAAGTTAATTTCTTTACCTCTCCATTCATATGTTAAGGTAGTATTAGGTGTGTTATATGATTTCTCAATTAAGGAATTGCTTAATATCATTAAAGCCATGTTTACGATTTCCAAAGTATAGAAAGCGTCTATTATTTCTACTCCAGTTTTAGAACTTCTTAACCAGTCGCCGCCTTGATAAGTGACAACGTCATCACTATCATATGTAATTAGTTCCTCGTTTAAGTATTGTACTACTTCGTCCCAACTTTTGATATAGTCTTCTCCATATTTTTCACAAAACTTTAGGATTGACATAGTATATTCTTGTCCTAGTAACTTAAAACTAACTGCGTATTGGTTTAATAACTTAATAATATTTTTCATAAGTACCTACTTTCTACCATTTAAGCATGGTTGCTATTAACTTGATTTTTTTCTTTACCTTATGTATTAATTATAACACATATTTTTTAATTTGTCAAGGGATTTTTGAAAAATTTTTTTTATTTTTTTTCTTTGGCTAATCACCTTGATTTTTTCTTATCCCTTAACTGTATTTATATTATACCATAACCAATAGAGGAAGTCAATGAATAAATTGTAAATTAATTATTAATAAATTGTGAATAGACTTCCGATGCTTTAGAGGTGTATATTCATAATTTATTAATAATTAATTTACAATTTATTAATTGATTTTTCCTATTGGTTATGATATAATAATATTGTAATCAAGAGAAGAGAAAGAAACTCTTAAAAACTAGAAAGGTTAAAAATATGACTCATAATATTAGAAGAATTAAAAAAAGTGTTGACTATGTGAACGGCATTAAAAAATGTGAATATGTATATATGACTGATGATCATATAATATTTAATACTGAATTAGATGCAAAACGTCACATTCAAGAAGTTAAAAATGCTGAATATAGAATTAATAATAATATCTATAATAGTAATAAAAGAAAAGCAAGAAAAAAATAAAAGAGTGATAATATATCACTCTTTTATTAAAATATAAATGTAATCGATTACATTTAATTAATGAAAATAATAAATAATAATTTCTATTATTTACTAGAGGTATACGCCTCTAGTAATTTTTTTATTATATTAAGAACACAAACATTTTAAAGTGTTTTTAAAAGTATACTTTTAAAAACATATTAAAAACCACATAAATATGTGATTTATATTTTTAAAAAATTTTAATTTTAAAATTTTTCTTTAAAATAAAGTACATAAGTATGTGGATTTTAGCGTCTTTAAAAGTATACGTTTAAAGACTATTTCAAAATTATTTAAAATGTAATCGTTTACATTGATAATATAAAAAATCGCCTATTAAGGCGATTTTATTATAATTCTTCTCCCATATAGCCTTCATAACAATAGCAGCAAGTATATTCTTCTTTTTCAAAGTTACAAAGCCAAGTTTCGAGGTTTAAATATTCAACTCTTTTTCCGCAGCATCTACATTTAAAGATTTTAGTTTGTTTACTCCCTAAGATGCTTAGGAGTTTTGCCCTTTCTTCTTTGTTACCCATAAAGCCTATTTGTTCAAGTTGTTTTGCTAATTCCATTACTTCCATTTTAGTTAATACTTTCATAATTCTAACCTTTCTAGTTTTTAAGAGTTGCTTTCTCTTATCTTGATTATATTATAACACATATTTTTTAATTTGTCAAGAGGTTTTTGAAAATTTTTTACTTTTATTCTTTAGCTAATCGCCTTGATTTTTTTTTCTTATCCCTTAACTGTATACTATTATATCACAACTAAGATCAAATGTCAATAATGAAATTGTAAACAATTTGTGAACTTTTTCAAGACTGTTTTAAAAAGTATACTTTTAAAGACGCTAAAAATAACGTATCTATGTACTTTATTTTAAGAAAAATTTTAAAACTAAAATTTTTAAAGAAATATAAATCACATAGTTATGTGGTTTTTAATGTGTTTTTAAAAGTATACTTTAAAAAACTATTATACTTTTAATACTAATGTAATCGATTACACTTTGATTTTAAAATGTAATCGATTACACTTTGATTTTAAAATGTAATCGATTACATTTTGATTTTAAAAACCTAGAGGTTAAACCTCTAAGTTTTTTAATATATCATATAAAGCATTTGTCACGGTGTATTGTTGCGTAATATGTACGCCCTTGCGTTCTTTTCCGTTTTCCCATGTGTTTATAACCTCTTGATTATCATCAATTAATAGGATATTTTCTCCTATTGTTTTGATTGCCGTTTGTTTTGGTATACCATAATGTACCACGTTAATATCTTCGATAAAAGGTAAATATTTCCTTAACCATTTAATTTTTTCATTTCTTACAGTTTGTAAAAACTTATCACTAGAATTTTTAGAACCCCATGAAATAACTCCAAAGTGCACACCATTTTTTATTAATTGAGTACATATATTATTAAACTCTTGTATTTCAAACATTGGATTTAAAAACTCATATGCACCACTTTTTTCCTCTTGAATAGTTTGTAACCAATTTTTAGAACCATAGAGGTCTGCTATTGTACCATCCATATCAAAGTAAATAACTAATTTTTTCATAATTCTTAATTCCTTTCTGTTTTTGTTTTATCTTATGTATTTATTATACTCTATTTTTTTAGATTTGTCAATATACTTTTTAAAAATAATTATGAATTTTTTGTAAACAATTCGTGAATATCTTTTTGGGGATAGAGATATCAATGTTTTATCTTGTAATATAATTATACTATATTTTATACTAAAAATCAATAAGAATAAAATTCACAAAATATTAACGTTTTCCCTATTGAAAAAATCCCGAAGTTATGATATAATATAAGAGAAGAAAGGGGATAGAATTAATGATTGATTTAGTTAGTTATTTTATATGTAGTTTAATCAATGTGATGCTTAGTACAGTAAAAAATATTTTTACTGTTAAAGCAAGTAAACCAGTAGCCACTGGAATCAACGCTATTTCTTACGGTTTTAATACTATTGTATTAAAGCAATTGGTCGGATTTGACTTTATAACCACTGTAATTATAACAATTATTACTAATATTATCGGTGTGTATTTAAGTTTAGTTATAATTGAAAAATTTAAAAAAGAATGCTTATGGAAAATTAGTGTTACAATTGATAAAGATATATCAAATTTATTAGAAAAATATAATATATCTTATGTATATAATATAGTAAAATATAAAAATAAAGAATTTTATTGTTATGATATTTTTAGTGAAAATAAACAAGATAGCACAATTATTAAACAGATTTTAACAGAATATAAAGTAAAATATAATATAACAGAAATTACTAAAAGCCTCTAACCTAGAGGCATCTAATTATAGAATAATATCCCGCCGTTAATTTATTATAAGCGGCGGTAGTAGTATATTTTAAATATAATGATATAATAAAATAGGGTAGTTACCTATGTGCTTTATTTTAAGAAAAAATTTAAAAACTAGATTTTTTTAAGAAATACAAATCACATAATTATGTAGTTTTTAGTGTGTTCTTAAAAATATACTTTTAAAGACGCTACAATCAACGTACCTATGTGCTTTATTTTAAGAAAAAATTTAAAAACTAAAATTTTTAAAAAATAAAAACCACATAAATACGTGGTTTTTAGTGTGTTCTTAAAAGTATACTTTAAAAAACGCTATTCAATTCCTAGTAATCCAGTAGGATTATAGTACTTTAATTCCTAGTAATCCAATAGGATTAT
>JAEDJI010000012.1 GCA_016296435.1 Bacilli bacterium
AAAGAATCTTTAAATGTTCCAGAAGCAATATCAATACCAAATATCTTACTAATCATTGTAGGTATAACTTTCATAAATACTAAAGAACCAAGTATTAAAATTAAATCTTTTATAACACTACCACTAAAACTAATTGCACTAATCAACTCAGCACCAAGTTTAATAGCAAATAACTTTATAAATAAATCTAAATATGTTGAAGCATACATCTTAGCCCATTGACCAAGTATTTTATCTTTTGGAGATACATAACTAATTATCGCAATTGGTGAAATCATTTGTAAAAGCATAAGTTTTAAACTACGAACAACAACTTCAATGCATAAAACTGCTAAATAGATAATTATAACTATTCCAACAATAATAGCAATCAACCAACTAATACTAAGTTTTTCATCATCAATATCCGAAATAACTTGGTTTTCATCAACGAGTATATTTCCTTTGATATCCTTAGTACATTCTTCAGAGGTTTGATCATCAATATCAGGACAACTTGTCATAGTACTTAAAACAGTTTGAGCAAATAATCCACCAGAATCTAATCTATAATTTTTTTTGTCATCTCTATAACCATTATCTTTACCTATTTCCAAAGCAGCTAAAGAACCAGCAGAATCTAGACAACCATAACCAGTACAATCACCGACTTCATTATATAAAGTCATTACACCATTATTAATCTTAACTTCTTGAGGCTCACTAACGTATACTTTACCACCTTTTTTTGTATACACATTATAGTCACTTGAAACGGAAACAGAGGAAACATTAGTAGGCAAAACATAATTAATCGCATTGTCAGAATCAGAAGATTTTAAAAACTTGTAAAAAGTATTAGATTTACCAGTAATTTTCTTTAAACCACTATATTTACTTGCACAATCATTCCCATAATAAATATTCATATGATAATAATTATTACCATCTTCAATAACTACACCAGAATAATCACATTCATTTGAATTATTATTGTTTCGATTAGAACCTGCTGCATTCGCATTTTTATAAGTATCAGTAAAAGGATTTACATCATCAATATATTTATTAATTGCACTACTAACATTTAACTCAGCCTTACCAACTATATTAACAATTAAACCATCATCACCAATAACAGCATTTTGAACTCTATCCAAGAATCTATATACAAATGATCCCGGTGTAAGAGCAATCATAAGTATGACAACAATAATAAGTCTTGTAAGCAACTTACTAGCCCCTTCATTCTTATCAGTAAACTTATCTGGATCAATTAATGAATTTAAAAAACTAACAGCCACTCTAAATAGCATAAAAACACCAGCTAAAACATAAATAGTTCTAACAAATTCTTCAATAACTGATGAATTAATAAAATTAGTAGTAGCCAAATCTACTATAAAAGTATATAAATTTCCCAAAAAATAATATATGCCACTTGTTAAAGAATAAAAACCTTCAGTAAGTATTCCTAAAACATTAAAAAACATCATAACTATCACCTAACCTATATTCCACATGTACCAGAACTAATTCCTGCAAGATGTAAAATAGTATTAACAATCATTGGTAAAAAATAAATACAAACACCAATAATAATCCTAGTAATTGCTTTTTTTTGTGCTTCTTTTACTTCCTTATTATCCCCGGCAGTAATTGCTTTAACCATATCAAGTATAATCATGACAACTAAAATAATAGGCACCACTACCATAATTATTCCCCAAGCATCATTTAAAATAGAAATAAACTCAGTTCCTAAAACATCACAATTATCACTAAACTTAAAAAATTCTATTAACATATTTAAATTATTCAAAAAAAATCACCCCATTAAATATAAAGATGTACTAATATACTATGATTATAGCAAAAAAAAAAACAAATAACAATAATTATTTGCTTTTTTAATAAACAATTAGCACTTTCCGCCTTTAATAGCGCATTTCCAGCAAAGATTAGTTCCTTCATTAGTATCTCCACCTTCAGTAGACATACCATCAAATAAACTATAAACACCTGCTACTAAATATGGAATAAAGAAAATTATAACTCCATAAACCAATCTTTTAATAAACATTTTTTGTGCTTCTTTAATTTCTTTATCTTCTCCAGCCATTACAGCTTTACCTAAATCAAATGTACCAAGTAATACTATAATAATTGGTATAACAATTAAAACTATTCTAACTATTTTACCTATTAAAATCCATATATTCTTAGTTTCTGCACAAAAATCTAATATTTGCATTAATTCCATACTATCTCTCCTTTTCTCTAATAATATTCTACTATAAAACAATCAGCATTGTCAAATAAAATAGTAAAAAAATGTATAATTATTCTTCCATTATAGGATTAATAATATAATTAGACTTATACTTTTCACAATAACTACCCCTAACATTAGTAGCGCACTCATAACATACCTTAGATTCACTATTCAAATAATTCCCATCAAAAAGTGAAAAAACTGCCTTAACTATCATCGGTAAGAAAAATATCAAAACACCATAAATAAGTCTTTTAATAAATAACTTTTGAGATTTTTTTATTTCCTTATCCTCTCCCGCTATTACAGACCTACCTAAATCAAAAGTACCAAATATTACTATAATAACAGGAATAACTAGTCTAATAACATGTATAATTTCTCCAATTACTCTCCAAATAATAATCGTATCAGCACAAAAATTATCCATAGTATCCCTTCTTTCGTTATAATAATATATAACTAATATTTAAAAATGTAAAGTTTTTATAACCAAAAAGTTACTTTTTATGATATTATATTAAACGAGGTGATAAAATGAAAAATAAATTATTTATAATTATTATAGTCTTATTAATAGCAATATTACTATTCTTATCAATATTCTTTAGTGAAAAAGAAGAAAAATTTATAACAGAAATAACATATCAACAACTTGTATCTAAAATGGATAAAAAAGAAAAATTTGTCCTATACGTTAAACAAGATAACTGCTCAGCATGTAAAGAATTCAATCCAATATTTTTAAGTGTACTTAGAACGTATAAATTGAAAGTATATTCTTTATATACAGATAAACTAAGTACTACTGATTCTGAATCATTCTACAAACTAGTAGAAGTCTCAGGAACTCCAACAGTTCTATTTATCGAAAACGGTAAAGAAACAATGAATAAAATTGAAGGAGTAAGAACAAAAGACTATATAATTAAGAAATTTACTAACGCAGGATACATTAATGAATAAGTACCAAACGGTACTTTTTTTATTTAAATTCAAAACTAAATTAAATAACCTCTTAAAAAAAATTACAACATTTCATAATATTGTAATTTTTCTATCTTAACTTTCTCTGTATTTTTTCAATAATAAAGTATAAAATATATGATATTATTGCAAGTACAAATATCGAAGTAATAACTAAATTTAAATTAAATACTTGTGAACCATATGTTATAAGATAACCGAGGCCTTTTTTAGATACTAGTAATTCTCCCATAATTACACCTATAAGGGATAAACTAATATTTATTTTTAAAGTATTTATCAAAGTCTTGATATTATCAGGAAAAACTAATTTCATAAATATTTGCATTTTACTGGCATTTAAAGACTTAAGTAATAAAATCTTTGACTTGTCTGTATGATTAAAAGCATTATACATATTTATAATAGTAGTAAAAACTGATATTAAAATTGCCATAACTATTATAGATCTGACATTAGCACCAACCCATATTATTAAAAGTGGTCCAAGTGATACCTTAGGAAGTGAATTCAAGACTGTTAAATAAGGATCAAACACACTAGCTATTCTCTTATTTGCCCAAAATAAACTAGCTATTAAAATACCAAGTATACTAGCAATTGAAAAACTTATAATTGTTTCATAAAAAGTATAGAATATATGAATAATTAGACTATTTTCCCTAATCAAATTAACAATAGTCTTTATAACAAGAGATGGAGATGAAGATAAAAAACTATTTATCAAATTATATCTTGCTAAGACTTCCCAAGTTAAAAGAAGTATAAATAAAATCAATATTCTTAATAATATAACTATTACTTTATCTCTTTTTAACTTAGATAAATAAATCTTATGTTCTTCACTATACATGATTATCAAGTTCCTTCCAAATCATATTATAATAATATATAAATTTTTTATCTTGCCTGTTTCTGGTAGGAACATCCTTTTTATCTAATAAAATATCATAAATATTCTTAATAGTACTAGGTCTTTTAGTCAGCACTACTATTTTATCTGACATACTAATTGCCTCTGCTATATCATGAGTAACCATTATAGTAGTTTTCTTTTCTTGTTTTATTATTTTATGTAAATCATCAGATAAAGTAAGTCGTGTTTGATAATCTAAAGCAGAAAAAGGTTCATCTAAAAGTAATAAATCAGGATCAAGAGCAAGAGTCCTAATGAGAGCAACTCTTTGTTTCATTCCACCGCTAAGGCTATCTGGATAACTATTAATGAATTCACCTAAACCATACTTAGTAAGTAAATTAATAACTTTTTTTCTACTCTCATCATTAAGAAGTCTCTTGATTTCTAAACCTAAAACAGCATTTTCTAAAACGGTTTTCTTAGGAAATAAGCAATCATCTTGAAGCATATACCCTATCCTAAAATTATCAGATGTGATTATCTCTCCTCCAGATTTATCAATAATACCTGCAATTATTCCAAGAAGTGTTGATTTACCACACCCAGAAGGACCAATTATAGATATAAATTCCTTATCTAAAACTTCTAAATTTATATTATCAAGTGCTAAAGTTTCTCCACTTTTATCATGATATATTTTTCTTATATTCTTTAACTCTAATATATTACTTGACATATATTAAATCACTGTATTTAACAGTTTTATTTTTATCTAATTGTCCTGCACTAACTAATATTTCTTGTAAATGATCAAATGACTTTTCAGTAAATTCTGTAGTCTTAGGCCAAGTATCATTTTTCTTATAACTATCTACTGCACTTATTAAATCTTTTAATGATGTATCAGGAAAAAAATCTAAAATAGTCTTTGCTATTTCTTCTGAGTCCTTACTATTTACATAATCAAGTCCTTTTTGTATAGCTTTAGTAAATGATTCAATTACCAAAGGATTTTCCTTTATATAGCTAATTCTAGCATTATATGCAGTATATGGAACATTACCTCCATAGCTTCCAAGAGAGGCAACCTTATAACCATATCCTTGATTAACTACTTGAGTAGCAAGTGGTTCAAATAGATTAACAAAATCCCCTGTTCCCCCGATAAAAGCACTTGCCATTGATGAAAATTGAATACTTGTGTCAATAGTTAAATCATTCTTAGGATCAATCCCAGCTTCTTTTAAGGACCATTCCAAAGTCATTTCAGGCATTCCTCCAATACGCCCACCAATTATATACTTTCCTTTCATATCATTAAGTTTGAAATCCTTAATATCTTTTCTAGATACAATAAATGAACCATCTTTTTGAGTAAGTTGAGCAAAAGTTTTTATATAGTCCTTCTCACCACCATTATAAACATAAATGGTAGCTTCACTTCCAGACAAACCAATATTTACATCACCAGATAACACAGCAGCCATAACATTATCAGCGCCACTTGTTAAAACAAGTTCAACGTCAAGACCCTCATCTTCAAAATAACCATTTGCAATAGCAACATATTGAGGTGCATAAAATACACTATGAGTAACCTCTGCTACTACAACCTTCTTGAGTTTATTATCATCTTTAATGTCTAATTTATATAGAACAAAAAAGAAGACTATTATAAATATACAACCTAGTATAGTAATAATTTTTTTCATGATTCCTCCTTTTCTCTTGTATTATATGAAAATAAAAAAAATAAGTGAATCAAAAAAAGGACCTAAGTCCTAACTAAATTTTTTCTTTAAAAAAACCAAAGATACTAATCCTAAAGAAGAAATTCCTAAAGATATTAAATAACCATTATTAATGTCAACACCAGTTTGTACAGTATGTACCTTATCCTTATCATAAATATAAGTAATAATAATTCTATCATTTATAAACTTGCCACTAGTACCATAGCCATCCTTGGAAATAGTATATAAACTAGTATAAACATAACCTTTGCTGGTTAAATCCTTTGGATTAGTACTATAACTGTTATTAACTCTATCATAAAAATAATCGTTTTTAGATATTTCTTTTCCATTTTTATCAACATATCTAACTAGAACATCACCATATAACATATATCCTCGGCCATATCCATTAAGTAAATAATCATAAATCTTATGCTCTATATTTATATTTCCATTAAGAACGTATATTAAATCACGTTCTTTATAATCTAAACAAACTTTATAATTATATCCCTTATTAGTCTTAGTATATCTGACTACATAAAAATCCTTATTTTCTTTCTTAGAAATAGTACCACTTACTTTATAATTATTAACTAACTTAGTATCAATAATTACTTTATTTTCTTTTATTGTAACAGACTTAAACTTCAAATCAAAACCTTTAGTACTTCCTTTACCTTTGCAAACATTTTGAGTCTCACTAAGATACCCGCTTATAGTAAAAGGTAAGCTAATATCATTATATAAAACACTACCTGTTATCGTAACAAGAGACTTATTAGTAATTTCTAAACCATGTCTTACCTTTGAGGCATATTCATAATAACCACCATTAGGATCTTTACTAGGATTATCCATTTTAATAGTTTTAGTTGTATCATTATTTTTTACAACTACTTTATTTATAACTATATTCCCTCTTACATTACTCTTATTTCCCTCTTTATCAATCTTAACAAAATCGTTAATCAAAACAATATCAAAATGTCCATATTCAAACTTTTTATTATCAACAGTGCCAGGATTTACAATAACACTATTATCAACAGACCAAACAGATTCCTCAAAAGATTGTAACTCAGTAGTAAGATTGCTAACATCATATCCTTTGTTCTTTAAGTCATTTATATAATTTTCTGCTTCATTAAGACTTTCAAATACTTTAGAAATATCCTCTTTTTGAGTCTCTACTTGTTTACTTTCTTTGCTTATATTAGCATCTATTTCATATTCATCGTTTGAAGTAACTAAACTATTTTTTAATTTTAAAGCATCATCATAATTATCAAAAGTATCTTTTATCTCATTAGAAATAACTACTTTATCCAAAGACTCATCTCTGACTTTAGAAATACCGCCAGATACTTCCACATGCTTAGACTTAATATCATTAACTAAATCCTCTGCTTCCTTTAATGTAGCTTTAACTACATTAATAGACTTTGGTCTATATTCATAATCATTAGATATCTTATATGAAAAATCATCAAACTCATTGCTTAATAAATCAATACGTTTATCTAAATGTTCTCTATCCTTAAACCTTTCATTTAATTTGATAATAAAAAGTGCATTTTTATACTCCTTTTCATACAGAAAAATATTCTTTTTATAATCATCAATAGACTCAAAAACTTTAGTTACCTTATCATCACTTAAAATGGGATTAACACTAATATTATAAGAATAAAAACCTCCAGTCTTTAAAACATCTTTTTTAATTTCTTCTAGTTTTTTAATTTCATTGTCTTTTTTTTCATTAGCTAATACCTCACTATTAAAGACTTCATTGATATTATAATCTTCAACACTCTTTTTATAATCAATAGCATAAGAAGTATTTAAAAATGAAAAAAATGAAATTAATCCCAATAACAAAAATCTTTTCATATTATCACTCTCCTAAAAATTAACTTTCTTTGCACTTATAACAAGAAGTCCACCGCTTCTGTTATAAATACAAGTCTGTAACACTAATAAATAATCATCATCAGAAACATCAACTCCTGTATCATATAAAGAATTAGTCTTGAGAAACTTAACCCTATCATTAAATGAGGAAGAAAAATCAAGATGATTCTCACTATCAGTAACATTAACAGAAAATATTTCATAATTAAAAACATCATCTACTGTAATCAAAGAAATATGTCTGTTACTTTTATAAAAATCTTTATCTAAATATTTTTCAAGTCTTTTAAATACTACGTCATAATACCTAGAATTATGACCATAAATATTAATTTGTTTACTGGAAACATCACTCCTGTAATCCATAAAAATAGAACCTAGAACGCTGACATTCCCATCAACAAGATGATTTAAATAATAACTATTATCAACTCCTTTAACCACTAACTCATTAATATTCAAACCCTCAATAACTAAAATACCTATAATATCTTCATTATTATATTTTTTTCTATAAGTATAAATAACATCACCATTAGAAAATTCATTACCAACACTATTAGTCTTTTTAAAACTAACCTCTATTTTCTTATTATCAATATAAAATAAAGTACTCATAAATAAACTAGACAATACTATAATAATTAATATAATAAAAATAAGATAATATAATTTCTTCATGACACCACCACATATGTATTTTTTTTAAAACTTCAAATATAATTAACTATGAATAATTTTTTTAAAAGTATATTAGTTGGAGTATTTAACATCTTACCTGGAATAAGTGGTTCTGCATTCTTAATTGTTTTGGGATTATATGATAAATGTTTGCTTGCAATAAGTAATCTTTTCAAAGACTTCAAAAAAAGTATTACATTTTTATTACCAATAGCATTAGGAATAGCAATAGGTACATATTTATTTAGTAATGTAATATTTTACTTTTTAAATAAATACCCTACCATAACATCACTAATATTTACAGGACTAATATTTGGAACTATTCCATCTCTAATACAAGAATCAACTAAAAAAGGATTCAAAGAAAAATATCTAATACTATTTTTTATCACCTTCTCTATAGGAATAATGTTGCTATTTTATAAAAAAGATACCACTATTTATGATATAGATATAAATATTAGAAACTATATTCTACTATTTACAACAGGCATTTTAATAGCAAGTTCCACGATTATTCCCGGTATTTCATCAACTGTATTACTATCACTAGTTGGTATGTATGGCATCTATATAAACGCCATCAACACTATAAATATTACAATACTATTTCCAATAATTTTGGGGTTTCTTGTCGGAGTATTTATTTTTTCTAAAATAATTACTAAATTATTAAACAAATATTATGGATATACATATTTTGCTATATTAGGATTTACTATATCAACAATACCAGCTTTGATAAAAACAAAACTAGTATTAGACCAAAATCTTATAATAGGACTAATACTAGCAATAATAGCATTTCATTTAACTAAAAAAAGTTTGAGCATAAAAAAAGAGTGAAAACTTCTCGTTATACTCCTTATTTTTTCTAAAGTAATACCAAGTATCTCAGAAAGATCAAGTGTATAAATTGCTATATCACAAAACAAAATAAAACTTTATATAATCAATAAGAAAGGAGCAATCTATCATGAACTATACTACAATAGCCTTTGTAATTTCCTCAATCGCTGGACTTTCTACCTTAATTGGGTCAATAGTAATACTAATAAAAAAGAAAAATATAAATAACTTTATCTTAAAAACAATGGCTTTCTCTGCTGGAGTCATGCTTTCTCTATCAATATTAGATCTTTTACCTGAATCAATAAAATTTTTAAACACTAATTTCTATAAAATACCAGCAATCTTAATATCATTAATATTTTTATCAGTAGGAGTCTTAATATCAATATTTATAGATAAAAAAGTACCAACAGATAATAATAACAATCTATATAAAGTAGGATTTGTTTCAATGATAGCAATGATTATACACAATATACCTGAAGGAATAGCAACATTTATTACAACAAATAATGACATAACTTTAGGAATATCTCTAGCAATTGCAATAGCACTACATAATATTCCTGAAGGAATAAGTATTGCTCTTCCAATCTACTATTCTACAAATAAAAAGAAAAAAGCTATCTTTTATACACTTATATCAGGTATAAGTGAGCCATTCGGAGCAATACTTGCATTTTTATTTTTAAAACCCTCAAACATAATACTAGGAATAATATTTGGTCTAATCTCAGGAATAATGATTCATATATCTTGCTATGAATTAATGCCTTCATCACTGAAATATAAAAACTACCAATCATCAATATTATATTTCATAATTGGTAGTATCTTTGTAATAATAAACTTAATTATATTTAATTAGAACTTTCTTCTTGAAAAGGAACATTAGAATTATTTTCACTGCCAGTATCAACTGAAGTATCATCTTTAACATCATCACTACTATCAACAGATGTATCATTTTTATTATCTAAAGAACCATCACTATCATTTACATCATCAGGTTCAGCAGGAGCATCATCTTCCTTAGTATCATCAGAAATATCACTATTATCTATAGGTTCTTTAACTTCTTCATTTTGCACTTCCTCTTTTTTTACTGTAGTTTTACTACTATTACTACTTTTTTTAGAAACATTGGACTTAGTAACACTATGAACAGTAGTATCACTGTCAGTATAAGATGAATCTAATACTTCTCCATTAAGTACTTTATTAATTAATTCTTTACCCTTTTCTACACTTTCTTCACTTGGTTCCATTACATACAATTGTTGATAACTATATGAATATGTATACTTTGAAGCATTCGTACCATCTAAACTATTTGTACTAACAGTCCAACTAGTATTATTCTTAAGTTGCATCTTAATCAAAGACAACATTGTCTTAGTAGGCATATTAGTAATAATACTACCCTTTACAGAATTAAGCAAACTAGTATACTTAGTAAGTATTTCTTTACTAATACATTTATTTATCATTGCACTAATAAGAGCTTGTTGATTAATACCACGTTGTCTGTCACCATTAGTAAATGATTTTCTTTCTCTTACAAAGGCAAGTGCTGCATTACCATCCACTTTATTATAACCCTTAGTAAAATGATAACCATTCCAAGTGCTAAAAGACTGATCAGCATAAACATTAACCCCACCAAGGGCATCCACTATATCAATTAAACTAGTAAAATTAACTTTAAAATAATAATTAATATCTATTCCAAGTAAATCCTCAATAGTTTTAATAGAACAATCAGTACCATATATACCAGCATGGGTAAGTTTATCCTTATAACCAGTAGTATCATGAAGTTGTACATAATAATCCCTAGGAATTGAAGTAAGTAATACTTGTCTAGTATTAGGATTAACTGTAACTACTATATTAACATCACTACGCGAAACAGAAGCCACAGTTCCATAAGTATCAATACCACTTATATATATATTAAACACCTCAGAAACAACATCTACATTCTTACTAGTATTATCTTTTTTTATTTTAAACGAAAATGTATAAATAGTCTTAGTTTTATCTTTAAAATATCTCACTTCATTATATTCATTATCATCCTGTTCATCAATAAGAGTTTTTTTATAATTATCCTCTAAAACAATAACATTAGTTTCTTTATTTAATAAATCGCTAGCAAGAGTATTTAAATTAGTGTAACTTTTGGATTCTTTACCAAGTTTATTAACATGTTCCACTAATAACTTATTTTCATTAGTCTTAGTCTCATAATAACTAATTACTTCACTTTTAATATCAGAAATATCATTATAGTCACTATCTTTTAATACCATAACAGAATAATTATAAGTTTCATAATCAGTATCAATCATACTAGATATTACGCCATAAGTCTTATACAAATAAAATGATCCTATTAGGGAGATAATTGATATAAGAATGGATATAATAGAAAAAAATTTCTTTATTCCTTTCTTTAATCTACTCTTAAAAAGTATTAGAAAGAAAATAATGTCCAAAATAGCCAGTGCTAATAAAATAAATAATAAATACTTTATAGGAAGAATATCTATTATAAAAACGAAACCAAATAATAAACCAGAACACAATATCTGTAAAATAGATATTATTTTATAAACTATTCCTTTCTTTTTTCTCTTATTTTTATTATCTACATTATCTTTAGTTTTATCTTTTTTTCCCATAGGAACACCTCTCAAATAATTATAGCATAAAACTTTTATATAAAAAATAAACAACATACAAAAAGTACATTGTTTACGTTAAATCATTTTAATATTTCATTTAAATACTCTTGATATTTCTTTTTCTTAGTATAATTTATGTAACCGTCTATATACTCTTGTTCAGTATAAGGAACAACTTCAGTAACATCTACATCAACATAAATATCATCTTTCTTAAAGGCCCTATGAGTAATTAAATTAACTATGCCATTAACTATTAACATTGATAACCAAATAGTAAATACTCCCATACTAGATTGAATAAGAATCATAGTATTAGTATTAGAATAAATTGAAACTTTTTCATATATATTTATATCTGCCGTAACAATAGAATCAATAATAAGAATAGTAAGAAGTCCAATAATCAAACAAGAAAGTAAATTACAAAGTCTAAAAAACGAACTATATTTCTTATTTAAAATAGTATATATCATTATTAGCATTGAAATAATAAGCATACACATATAAGATATAATATTAGGAAAATATATTACAGTAAATAGCTTTTCAATAAATGCATCACCAATTAAAACTATTCCACTTCCATATTTAATAAATACTAAAATAGCAACAATTATATATACAAAACCTATTCCAATATATAAAAATGGTCTTTTTTCTTTATCTATTTTATTACTAACTAAAAATATAATTACAGTAATGACTCCAATGATAAATAAAGCTATAAAAAATGAAGATGATAAAAACATAGAAAGAACTCTAGTTATTCTTTCAAAAAAAGTAAATTCTTCCATGTAATCATCCCCTTTTTATCTATTCTTCATCAATTTGTTCTAAAATATAAACAGTTTGCAATGTTTTAGAATTCTTAGTACATGTAATAAGAGTCATAGTACGCTTAGTTCTATCCCTTTTAACTGTAACTTTTCCATTTTTTTTAACATTATATATATCTACAACTTTATAAGTATATTTAGTATCATTATAATATACATAAGCATTATTACCCTTTTTAAGTTTATATAAATTTTTAAAAAAACTAAACCATACATTGCCAGAATGACCCGCTATTATGAGATTACCACCATCAACATCCGGAAGTGAAGATCCTTTCATAACCTGAATATTCTTATCAACATCATTATATACACTATCAATCTTATAAAAACTTCGATTAAAATTTATTTTAGGAATCATAAGTCTACCCAGATAATCATCCTTACTAGAAGAAGTAGTACTTGAATTATTTTTATCATTATTATCAGTACTATTATTATCTTTATTTTCATTGTTTTTAATGTCATTTATCTGTTCTTCTATTTTTTCTTTTTCATACTTTTCTTGATCTTCTATGTAAGAAGGTAGACTAGCTATTTCATAATACATAGTATCATAAACTTGATTCTTTTTTTCTAAAAGATAATCCCAAGAAATAATAATTATACCAATAAAAACTAATAAAACACCAATAGTTATCTTGATTTTTAAAGTCTTATCTTCCATATACTATTCCACCAATTATATTATAATGAAAAAAAAATCTTTTTTCAAGTGCAAAACATAAAATTGACATAATTAAACAAGCAAAAGTAGACGTTAGTCTATTACTTCTTAAGCTATTCAAGTGAAAGAGTAGTTTTTTAAAATATAATTATTTACTTTTTAACATATATACTTTTTATCTTGTGCACTAATCTTTATAATGATTAATCTAATTTTTATGATTTTATCATTTTACATAACATATTAAGAACATTTTCATCGTTTTTGTTAAAGATTAATAATAACTTTTCATATAAATTCATACTTTTTTAATATTAAAATAAGACTTCAAAAAATGAAGTCTTATTCTAGTGATTTTTTTCTTTTCAAAATAACTATTGAAGAAATGCCTCCAAGTATAAGCAATGTACCAACTAAAACAATAATTTTATTATCAAATACACCAGTTTTTGGAACATTAGAAACTATTTCCTCCTTGTCATTGACTATATAGATACCACTACCCTCATAAACTGAATAATGTCTGTCTTCCTCAGATGTTATTGTAACAATACCATTTTCACTAACATTGAAGTAAAATGACAAATTAACATCAACATAATTTTTAGGTGGTTCTAATTCAATAAACTTATAATTTCCTGCTTTCATATCTAAAGTATAATAACCAGACTTCATAGCAAATTCGGATACTTCATTTCCTTCCTCATCAACTACTCTGTACTTACCACCAGCAATACTTTCTTTACTAACACTATCTTGTTTTAAGAACAATACTGTTCTTCTTAGATTTTCAATCTTTTTTGACACACTTTCTTTATCTAAAGAAATTTCTACTAATTCATCATTTAATATATATACATCTTCTGTTTCTAATTCTTTCAAATAATATGTACCAAATAATAAATTTGAAATTTCAATTCTACCATTATCATCTGTAGTAAGAACACCTATTTCATTACCATCCTTATCAGTAGCACGACTAACTTTATCAGATTTTAATAACTCAAACTTAACATTCTTAATAGGTTTTTCATCACTAGCATCTATTTTTTTAACAATAATCTTACCATGATCAGGAACAACCTTTTTATTTGAAACAATTATAACATTAGTAGTATCCGCTAAATGACATGTATCATCTAAAGTATATCCATCTGGTGCAGATATTTCTTTTATATAGTATGATTGTGAATTATCTACTATAAAAGATAAATAGCCATATCCATCAGTTTTAGCTTTACTATTACCAACAAAATCAGTTGCACTAGCACTACAATTACTATCACTATAAAGTCCAAACTCTGCTCCAGGTAAAACAATGCTATTATCATCACTATCTACTTTTAAAACATCAATAGTTTCATAAGTGATTTCTTTACTATTTGAAACAGTAATACTACCTCCAACTACCGCTAGATGACAATCATTACTTTTAGTATATCCATCTGGTGCAGATATTTCTTTTATATAGTATGATTGTGAATCATCTACTTCAAATGAAGCAATACCATCATTTGATGTAGTAATATTAGTTACACTATTTTTATCATAATAAGGAATTCTACATGATTTATCTAAGAATATTCCAAATGTTGCATCACTGAGAACCTCATTAGTTTTCTCATCTATTTTTCTTACATCCACCTTTTTATAAGTCTTATTCTTTTCATTTTCCATTGTAATAGTAGTATTAGTGGATAATTCTTTACATGAATCATCAATAGTGTACCCGCTTGGAGCACTAAGTTCCTTAGTATAATATGTTTTTGAAGAATCTACATTAAATGTTGCTATTCCTGAGGCATCAGTTATTTTTGTACTATTGTTATCTGCATCACTAATAGCATTACTACAACTACTATCTGAATATATTCCAAATACTGCTCCACTAAGAACTTTACTCTTGTCATTTTTATCTACTTTCTTTATGCTAACATCAACATATTCAATCTCTTTAACTGCATTTTCTATTGTAATGGTTCCACCAATAATACCAACTCTACAAGTAGAATCAAGTTGATAAGTTGGTGGTGCTTCAATTTCTTTAACATAATATGTATTTGAAATATCAACATCAAAGAAAGATAAACCACTTTTTCCTGACTTAGATTTATACTTACCTGTTCTATCAAAAGCTAAATTAGTACAATTGCTATCTGAATATAAAGCAAATACAGCTCCTTCAACTGCTACAGAATTATCGTTCTTATCTACTTTTTTAATATTAATATAATCATATTGAGGTAATAATTCTTGTTCTTCATTTTCAAATGTGACAGAACCACCTGGTGTAATTTGTCTACAAGAAACAATATCATTTTCATAGCCTGATGGTGCTACTACCTCTTTAACAAAATATAATTTAGTAGATTCTAGTACAAATTTTAAAGTTCCATCTGAACCTGTTTCTAACACATCATTTCCATTCACATCGGTAGTAATAGTGTTACAAGTAGAATCAGTAAATAATCCTATTTTAGCACCACTAAGTCCTTCTTTAGTAGTTTTATCCACTTTCTTAACTGTTGATTCTTTATAAGAATCATTTTGAATAACCATCTTTGATCCAACAGAAGCTCTCATACAAACTGAATTAAGTGAATAACCGCTCGGTGCAGTTAATTCTTTTATGTAATATTCTATTCCTCTTTCTACTCTAAACGAAATAATACCACTAGATCCTGTTGTCTTTTTATTAATACCATCTGCATCACTAACTAAGTTATTGCAAGTGCTATCACTATAAAGTCCAAATTCAGCACCCGCTAATGTTTTACTACTATCACTCATATCAACTTTTTCAATTTCGATAGTATCATATTCTGGTTCAACGCCAATTTCTGTATTAGTAAATGTTTCATAAACATCATTTTCATTTACATCAATTCTTCTACATTCATTAGAACTTTGATAACCTTCTGGAGCAGAAGTTTCTTTTATATAGTAAGTTTCATTAGGATCAACAACAAATGCCAAACTACCATCTTCGGTTGTAGCGGTATCTATTATACTAGAACAACTATTATCACTATAAAGTCCAAAGTTTGCTCCACTTAAATATTTACCATCATCACTTTTCTTTATAATTGCAAGTTCTACTTTATCAGCATCTTTAGGTATTACTGTTATACTAAAACTAGCAGTTTTACTAAAAGATTTTTTAGGATTAACCTCAGTGACTCTCCTAAAACCAACACGTTGTTGTGTGGTGATTCTTTCTTTACTATTAAAATTATTAACAGGAACATATGCGATAAGATCATATTTTTTATATGTACAACTACTAGTATATTCATTAGATTTCAGATGAAGTTTAGTACTTACAACTGTCTTTATAGAATCTTTAGGAATTTTAACATATAAAGTACTAGCACTAGTATTAGTAACACTTCTAGTGCCTGCGAGGCTATCAGTAATAATAGCACCACTTATTGAAGTAGTTAAACTAGGTGTATAAGAAGTTACCTTTCCACTCATACTAACGCTTGCTTTATAAACAAAATAATTTTCATAATCAGGTTGTTTTGTAGCATTTAAAGATAAAGTATTTCCTTTATCAACAGGAGTATCTTTCATGCTACCACCACAATCGCTTGATACATAAGGTTCATCACAAGCAGTATTTGAACACTTATTACTTGGAGTATGACATTTAGATTGAATATATCTTACTCTATTATGTCTATTTTTTTCATTAGAACCAACATATTTATAAAAAGCACAAGCAGGTCCACCACTTATAGTTGCATCGTACATAAGCCTACTGTTAACTGGAGCAGCAAAATCTTTATTTAAACAATAAAGTCTATAATTACCAGTAGCACCACTATATGATAATTCATAAATTGTAGAGCCATTAGAACCAAAATCTGATTCATCAGTGTTACTACAATAATTAACATTCCCTGCAGCTAAATGAGTATATCTTATCCCTTTTGCTTCGTCAGAAGCATTACCCCACTGCCAATCATTTAATAATCCTTCATTGTTCGAAGCAGTACAATTACCATTATAACCGGCATTAACTCCAACGGGCATTAAGAATAAACAAATCAAAAATATAAGCAAGAACTTTTTTTTCATACTAATAGACCCCCTTTATAAAGTCATTAAATCTATTTGTAAAATCTTTCTTTTCATGATCAGTCCAATAATCTTCTGGGGTATCACCATCAATAGTAAGTGATGTCTCACTATCATAATATATAACCTTTCCATTTTTTAAATACAAAGTATATGGAACACGTAAAACTTCTTTACCATTATCATCTAGGTGTAAAGTACCAGTAAGTAATTTAATAAGATTTTTATATTCATTGCTATCAGTGGAAACATCACTCATTGGTACATAATATATTTTTTTAACATCACTATTCATAGAAACAGAATCAAGTAGTTTAGCATAACTTTTACACCAAACATTATTCTTATCACAAAAGAATACTACCCCAGTAAAATCAGACTCCAAAACAGAAGATATATCGGTATAAACAAACTTATTATTAAAACGTACATTGTACTCTCTTTTAAATCTCATTGAATCACTAAACATATATAATAAAAATGAAATAATTACCACTATTACAATAATGATTATTATAAACAAAGTCTTCTTATCATAACTCTCTAGTCTCATAATAACACCTCTAGTATAAATATAACATTTTTTCTTTAAAAAATAAAGAAAAATCCCTAGATAATTAGAGATTTTTCAGACTAACTATTTTTTCTTTTAATTATTATTATTGAACCAACGCCACCAATAATTAATAACGTACCAATTCCAATAATTATTCTATTATTAAGCACACCTGTTTTAGGAACATCAGGTACTACTTCTTCTTTATCATTAACAACTGTAATAGCCATATTTTCACTTAAATAATAATGTCTATCATCAGAAGAAGTAATAACAACATTACCTTCTTCAGATACTTCAAAATCAAAAGCAACATTTGCATCAACATATCCCTTTGGAGGAATAATTTCTATAAATGTATATTTACCTGCTGCTATATCAAGTAAATAAGTACCATTATCCATAGTAAACTCTGCAACGCTATTGCCTTCTTCATCTACTATTCTATACTTACCACCAGTAATTGCTTCTTTAGTAACACTATCAATCTTTATAATAGTAATATTTCTAAGAGCATTCTCAACAGTAGTATTAACAACTTCTTTATCAACTATTACCTCAATTAATTCCTTAGATGTAATATAATTATCCGGAGCACTTATTTCAGCCAAATAATAAGTACCATACTTCAAATTAGGAATTTCTATTTTACCATCAGCATCAGTAGTAAGAGCACCAATAGTATTACCATCCTTATCAGTTGCGCTAATAAATACTTTTGAAATTAATTCTTCTAAAGCTTTTAAAAAATCTTCTTTTTCTTCAATTTCAATACTATCAATATCTTGATTAGCAGTAAAAAGTTCAAATTTTACACCCTCAATACCTTGAGAACTAGCCATATCTTTTTTATTAATAATAATCTTACCATACACCTCTTTAGGAATTTTTTTATTTTCAACCACTACTGTATTATTAATCAATGCCTTAGTACAACTAGAAGAAGGAGTATAACCACTTGGAGCACTTATTTC
>JAEDJI010000013.1 GCA_016296435.1 Bacilli bacterium
ACGTGAAACATTTATTTACTACTTACCTCTTATATTCCTAAAAAAATTAGATAACATAATCTTATAATCCTCGACAAATTGATTATCATCACACAAATCACAAACAATATAATCATAATTACTTTTTAAATTTTTTTCATATTTAGAAGAAATTAAATATTTCACATTTTTAATACGCGATTCTGCGATAGCATTCATACACATTTCACAAGGTTTCAAAGTAACGTACATAGTGCAATTATCTAAAATAAAAGTATTCAAATACTTACAAGCTTTAATAATTGCTAATATTTCAGCATGATATAAAGATATTTTTTTACTATTTTTTTTATTATAAGCTTTAGCAATAATCTTATTTTTATAAACAATAATACAACCAATCGGAACATTATTTGATTTTAATGCCTTTTTTGCTTCTTTTATTGCTAAATTAAAATAATAACCATCATCATAAATTAACATAAAAAACCTCCAAAAAAAAGTGCACACGCATAGAGGATCTTAAGGCTGCTATCTTCCAATCCTGACCTAATTCAATCATATACGTTGCACAAATATATATTATAACAAAATATAAAAATAGTCAAACAACACAATACATGTAAAACGTTAAAAAAACTTATTTACAATTATTTAAACAAATATAATTAAGTATTAAAATATTTAATTAAATAAAATGATAGCAACCACTATTAAACTTCAAATAATAAAACATAAATAACAAATCAAAATAATAAAAATACAATTATATATTAATTACTAATAATTTAATTATTGTTTCACGTGAAACAATGAATAACATACTTATTAACAATTTTTAAAAAATATCAAAAAACATAACAAACATTTGTTCTTTTTTAGATATAATAAAAAAGATGCAAAAGCATCCCTTATTCAGATTCTGTACTATCTATAAAATCATCAACCTTTTCAGTAACAGTAACAGAAGTAACAACTTGACTATTTTTAAGACTCATCAATCTAACACCTTGAGTATTTCTCTTCAAAGTTGAAATCTTAGCAACATCAAGTCTAATAACAATACCATTATTAGTTGTAATAATTAAATCTTCATTACCAACAACAGACTTAAAAGCAATAATCAAACCATTTTTATCGGTAATATTTAGCGCTTTAACACCCTTACTACCACGATGAGTAAGCCTATACTCACTAACATCCGTTTTCTTACCATAACCATTTTCCGTTACCACTAAAATATATTCATTAGCATTAACAATTTCAGCACCAATTACCTTAGAATCATCCAATTCAATACCCTTGACACCAGAAGCACTACGACCCATCATACGAACCTCAGTTTCAATAAATCTTACCATTCTTCCTCCATTAGAAGCCATAATAACCTCATCAGTACCAGAAGTCATTTTAACGCTAATTAATTCATCATCATCTTTAAGAGTAATAGCTATCTTACCATTCTTTCTAATAGACTCAAATTCTTTTATAGCAGTTCTTTTAACAAGACCATTCATAGTAAAAAATATTAAACTCTTAGTGTCATCAACATCACTTGGGTTAATAGGAATAATTGAATTAACAATTTCACCCTTTTCCAAAGGTAATAAATTAACAATAGGCAATCCTTTAGATTGTCTGCTAGATTCAGGAATTTCATAGCCCTTTATTCTATACACCTTACCCAAATTAGTAAAGAATAAAATATGGTCATGAGTAGAGCAAGTAACTAATTTATTAACAAAATCTTCTTCATTAGTAGCCATACCTTTAATACCAACACCGCCACGATTTTGTGACTTATATGTACTTGTTAACAATCTCTTAATATAACCCTTTTCAGTAAGAGAAATCATAATATTTTCAATAGGTATTAAAGACTCATCCTCAATATAATCAATAGCAGTCATATCAATTGTAGTTCTTCTATTATCCGAAAATTTAGCCTTAATCTCCAACATTTCCTTCTTAATTATAGCAAGAACTTTCTCATTACTAGCTAAAATTGATTTTAATTCTTCTATTTCAAGTAATAATGCCTGCAATTCTGACTCAATCTTTTCACGTTCTAAACCAGTTAAACGACGTAATTTCAATTCCAAAATAGCATCAGTTTGAACATCAGTAAGACCAAATCTAGACATTAACTTTTCCTTAGCTTCAACATCACTTTTAGCTGACTTAATAATTTTAATAACCTCATCAATATTATCTTGTGCAATCTTATATCCTTCCAAAATATGAACACGTTTTTCATCTTTTTCTAAATCAAATTTAGTTCTTCTAATAATAACTTCCATTTGGTGATCAATATACTTAGATATAATATCCTTCAAACCCAATGTTCTAGGCGTCTTTCCATCAATCATCAACAAAGTTATACCATAACTAATCTGAAAATTTGTATGCTTATATAAATTATTAAGAACAACCTGAGGATTTGCATCCCTTTTTAAAGTGATAGTAATCTTAACACCATTCTTTAAATCAGTATGATAATCAGAAATACCATCAATAACCTTATCCCTTACAAGCTCAGCAACTCTATTTTTTAAATCCATAGTATTAACACCATATGGAACTTCACTAATAACTATACTAGAATGATTACCATTTTCTACTATTTCAGCCTTACTTCTAATAGTAATAGTACCTTTACCAGTTTCATAAGCTTTCATAATACCAGAATTACCAAGAATAATTCCCCCAGTTGGAAAATCTGGACCCTTTATATATTGCATTAAACCTAAAGTGTCAATATCAGGATTATCAATATAAGCAACACATCCATCAATAACTTCACCTAAATTATGAGGAGGAATATTAGTAGCCATACCAACAGCAATACCCATAGTCCCATTAACTAAAATATTTGGAAATCTACTAGGTAAAACAACAGGTTCATCAAGTGTTTCATCAAAATTCTTAGTCATATTAACAGTATTTTTTCTAATATCGCTAAGAAGCTCAAGTGATAATTTAGATAAACGAGATTCAGTATAACGCATTGCAGCAGCACCATCACCCTCAATATTACCAAAGTTACCATGGCCATCAATTAATAAATAACGTTGATTGAAATCTTGAGCCATTCTTACCATAGCTTCATAAATAGAACTATCACCATGAGGATGATAATTACCCATTACTTCACCAACAGTCTTTGCACTCTTTCTATGAGGCTTATCGGGAGTATAACCAGAATTAAACATACTCCACAAAATACGCCTATGAACAGGCTTAAGACCATCCCTTAAATCAGGTAAAGCACGAGAAGTAATTACACTCATTGAATATTCTAAGAAAGAAGTTTTAACTTCATCAACAATATTATTTTCTGATAAACTATCACGTTCATGAAAATAACCATTAAATTTATCAACATCAACTTCCACTTTTTCTAAACTTTCATCTAAACTTTCGGAATTATTAGAAATAGACTCTTCAACATTTTCTATATTATCTTTATTATACATAAATTTACCTCCTAAATATCAAGATTTTGTACGTACTTAGCATTTTCCTCAATAAAAGCTCTTCTAGGTTCTACTTCATCCCCCATTAACTTAGAAAAAATTTGATCAGCAGCCATACAATCATCAACAGTAATCTTTCTCAAAACTCTCTTTTCTATATCCATTGTAGTTTCGTTCAACTCTTCAGCATCCATTTCACCAAGTCCTTTCATACGAGCAATTTCAGCACGAGCACGAACATTATCAGGCAAAGTTGCTAAGTAAGAGTCTTTTTCTTCTTCATTCAAAACATATTTACGAGACTTACCATGTGTAATTCTAAACAAAGGAGGTTGTGCGGCATAAACATGACCACCCTCAATTATCGGTTTAAAAAATCTATAAAATAAAGTCAACAATAAAACTCTAATATGAGAACCATCAACATCAGCATCGGTCATAATAATAATTTTATCATATCTAAGTTTAGATAAATCAAATTCATTTCCAATACCAGTACCAAAAGCAGTAATAATAGTTCTTATTTCTTCATTAGAAAGTGCTCTATCCAGTCTTGCTTTTTCAACATTCAGTATCTTACCTCTTAATGGTAAAATAGCTTGAGTCATAGAATCCCTACCCTTTTTAGCAGATCCTCCAGCACTATCCCCTTCGACTATAAATATTTCAGAAACTTTTGGATCCTTACTCTTACAATCAGATAACTTACCAAAAAAATTAGTAGTAGATAAATCAGACTTTCTAGTAATTTCTCTTGCCTTTCTAGCAGCATTACGAGCTCGACTAGCAAGAATTGCCTTATTAATAATTATTCTAGCATCTTCCGGATTTTCTAATAAAAACCTTTCAAAACCAGTCGAAAATACGCTATCAGCAAGTTTTCTAACTTCACTATTACCAAGCCTACCCTTAGTTTGTCCTTCAAACTGAGGATTTGGATGCTTACAAGAAATTATCATTGTAAGACCTTCTTTAACATCATCACCTGTTAAAGAATCATCTTTTTCTTTAAGAATATTATTTTTTCTAGCATAACTATTAATAACCCTAGTCAAAGCTCTCCTAACACCTTCTTCATGTGTACCTCCATCATGAGTATTTATATTATTAACAAAAGAATAAATGTTTTCATTATAACTAGTATTATATTGCATAGCAACTTCAAAAAATACTCCTTGTTCTTCCCCTTCTAAATGAATAATATCATTATGAATTGGAGTCTTACCCTGATTTATAAACTTAACATACTCACTAATACCACCTTCATAAATAAACTTTTCACCAGTAGTATCTACATAATCCCTATCATCTCTTAATGTTATACAAAGTCCTTTATTCAAAAATGCTAACTCACGAACTCTAGTTTTTAAAATATCATAATCAAATATTTCACTGTCAAAAATACTAGCATCTGGTTTAAAAGTAACAGTTGTACCAGTTCTATTTTCACTGCATTTATCAATTACATGAAGAGGTTCGACAGTATGCCCACCATTTTCAAATCTTATATAACTAACTTCGCCATTCTTATAAACTTTTACTTCTACCCATTTTGATAAAGCATTTACTACAGAAGCACCTACTCCATGTAATCCTCCAGATACTTTATATCCTCCACCACCAAACTTACCACCAGCATGAAGAACAGTATAAACAGTTTCAACAGTACTAATACCAGTCTTTGGATGTATATCAGTAGGAATACCTCGTCCATCATCCTTTACAGTGATCGAATTATCCTTATTTATAATAATATCAATATTTTTACAATACCCAGCCAAAGCCTCATCAATAGAATTATCAACAATTTCCCAAACTAAATGATGCAACCCCTTAACATCAGTAGTACCTATATACATACCTGGCCTTTTTCTTACTGCTTCTAGTCCTTCAAGAACTTGAATAGCAGAAGAATCATATTTTTTTTGATTTTCATCCATATTTTTCACTTCCTATTTTAAAATCTTTCCATCTTTTAAATTAAAAACACTAGCTTTATTCAATATTTTGGAACTAATATTTTTAACATCTGTAGTAGTTATTATAAATTGTATATTAGATTTAATAAACTTCAATAAATTACGCCTTTTTTCAATATCTAATTCACTAAATATGTCATCCAATAATACAATAGGATAATAACCTTTCACTTCTTTAAATATACTAATCTCACTAAGCTTCAACGATAAAATTGCTACTCTTTGTTGCCCTTGTGAACCATATAATTTTAAATTTTCATCATGAAGATAAAAATCAAAATCATCCCTATGTGGACCAAACAAAGTAACTTTTTGAGAAATCTCATTAACAAAATTTTCTCTATAAAATTTAACTAATTCATTCTTGTCATAACAAGGTAAATTACAAACATAATTAATTTTAAGACCTTCTTGCTTCATAATCTTATAATAAACATTAGAAATATTTTCATTTAATTTTGAAATAAATGCTTTTCTATAATTCATTATAGTAATTGCACGATCAATTAAATTACTAGTAACAACATCAAAGTAATCAAAATTAATATTATTAAAATTCTTTCTTATATACTCATTTCTAATTTTAAGTATCTTATTATATTCATTTAAAATCTTAACATATGAAGGATACAATTGACATAACTCCACATTTATAAGATTTCTTCTAATACAAGGAGATTTTTTAACAATATCTAAAGCATCTGGAGAAAACATAATAACATTCAAATTTGATAAATAATCAGTAACTCTATTACAAACATTACCATCAATTCGTAAAACCTTAACATTTTTTTCCAAAATAACTTCTAACTTTTTACTAATTTTTCCTACTTTAATATTTCCCTTAACCTTACCAAATAAAGAGCCCTTTTTAATAATTTCTTCATCATTTACATTTTTATCAAACTTAGTAAGAGCCAACATATAAATTGCATTAAGTATACTAGTCTTTCCTTGAGCGTTATTTCCAATAAAAACATTAATATTTTTATTAAGTTCTATATCAATATTTTCAATTTTTCTAAAATTTATAATTTTTAAATTTTTAATATACATATTTCAAATTAAAATAAAAATATATCAAATTTACATCAACTCCTCAACCAGTATACTCATACTTGCATATATATTATATCATAAATTAGCCTAAAAAAAAACGATTTTAGTATTTTTAATCGTTTTTTTCTTCACTTTTTCTCCTTCGAATAATAGATTCTAACAATGTAGATCTAAGAACCTGATTATCAATAGAAAAATAAGGAATATCCAATAAAATTTGTTTATCTTTTTTAAAGGTTATAATAGTTTTTTTATCATGCTTATTATAACTAATTAAATTATTCAAAGAAATCCAAATATTTTGTTTTTCAACTGAAGACTTTACAGGAAAGAATATAATATTTCTACTTTCCTCAACAACTATTGGAGCCTTATAAATACTTCCAAGAATACTCTTTGAACTAGAAAGTCTACCTTCGTATGAACTTCCAAAATATAAACAACTACGCTCCATAATAGAATAAGCATTATCATCTACAATGTAATCATCATCAGTTTCAATAATTCTAGATTTCTTATCATTTATTGGAATAATCATTACTGTATTTTTATTAATGTCATAATCCATATTATCACCCCCCATACAAAAAATTAATATATAAAAATATATTGACCAATACCCTATCATAAATAATTGTCGAAATTTATCGAAAAATGTCGAAAATCAAAAAAAAATTAAAAAAAAGACTAAAACTTAGTCAATTTTTTTAAATTTAATATGTTCTAATAGGTAAAATCAAAGAAATTAAACTATCATCTTCAGCTTCCTTTAATAAAATTGGTCTTATTTCACCTACAAAAGTAAGAACTACTTCATCACCTTTAATTTTAGATAAAGCCTCCATCATATATTTACTACTAAATGAAATTTTTATATTTTCAGAACAATTAACACTCATTTTTTCCTCAACTTTTCCAATTTCTAAAGACATTGAAGTAATTTTTAATAAATTATCATTAATTTCTAAAGTAATAATATTGTTATCCTTATCATTATTAAGAATACTAGCACGATCAACCATATTATAAAAATCATTTCTATTAATTTTTAAATTAAATAAAATATCATTTGGAATTAAATTTTTTGTATTAGGATAATTACCACTAATTAATCTAGACTGAAATATAATATTTTCAAAACCAAATATAACCTTATTATTATATATATACATATTAACATTACCATCAAAATCACTAGGTAAAATCTTAAATAACTCACCTAAGTTTTTACTTGGTATAATAATATCTACTATTTTTTCAAAACTATCAGATAAATTAATTTTTTTAAGCGCCAATCTATAAGAGTCAGTAGCACTGCATTCTAATAATTTATTATCAATTTTTATATTAACCCCTGTTAAAACTATTCTAGCCTCATCCATACTAGTAGCATAGTTAGTTTGAGCAATCATATTTTTAAGTTCACTAACAGGTAAACTAACAACATCTGAGGAAAGTGTTAAATCAATTTGAGGGTACTCCTTAATATCAATACCATTTAAACTAAACTCACTATTTTCAGTATAAATCATTATCTTATAATCATCAAAAAGTTCAATATTAATAAATTTACCTTCTAATTTTCTTATTATATCTAATATATACTTCCCTTTTACAACAATACTACCAGTATTAATAATTTCTATATTATCATCTTTCTTAATAATAGATTGAATAGTTATATCATTATCTGAAGCAGTAAGAACTAATTTGTCATCAAAAAGTTCAAACTTTATTCCAGAAAGTATTGGTATAATATTTTTACTTGATAAAGCTTTTGAAACATTATTAAGTGCTTCTAATAGAACATTTTTTTTAATTTTAAATTTCATAATTCATTCCTTCTTTCTTTTTTATTATTTTTATTATTTTTATTATTTTTATTATTACTGTTAATATTGTTAATAAGTCATTAATTTCCTTATATATAAACAGTTTACTTTATTTTTAATATGTTAACAAGTCATCTATTTATTAACATCTACTAACATTATTATGTTAATTGCTTTTCTATATCATCAATAGCACTCTTTAAACTACTATTAGTTTTCATTTCACCTGCTATCTTATTACAAGCATGTATTACAGTAGCATGATTCTTACCAGAAAACTCAATTCCAATTCTTTCATAAGATTCATCTGTCAATTTTCTACATAAATACATAGCAACTTGCCTTGGAATAGCAAGACTAGGAGTCCTTTTTTTAGATTTCATATCTTCATAAGAAATCTTATAAAAATTAGCAACTTCTTTTTGAATTTTCCTAATATTATTGCTATCAGTAACTTGTTTTCTAGTAAAATCTTTCAAAGCCTCCATTGCAAAATCAACTGTGATGTTACTCTCATTCATAATAGCAGAATAAGCAACTAACCTATTTATTGAACCCTCAAGTTGCCTAACATCATTTCCGACATTTGAAGCAATATAATTAACAACATCATCATTAAGTATTATGTTTTCCCCTCTTATTTTTTTCTTTATGATAGCAACCTTAAGAGAAGTATCCGGAGGATCAATATCAACTTGTAATCCCCAACAAAATCTAGTTTTTAAACGATCCTCTAAAAACTTTAAATCTTCCGGCGACCTATCAGAAGAAACAATTATCTGCTTACTATCATTATATAAATTATTAAAAGTATGAAAAAATTCTTGTTGAGATTTTTCAGCACCACCTAAAAACTGAATATCATCAATTATTAAAACATCTATATTTCTGTATTTATTTTTAAAAAATTCAATATAATCTAAATTATTCATATTCTGTTGATTATTCCTAGATAATCCTACAAAATCATTCATAAAATTATCGCAAGTTACATATAAAACTCTAAGTTTATGCTTATTAACAATATAATTACCAATGGCATGCATTAAATGAGTTTTACCTAATCCACTATTACCATAAATAAAAAGTGGATTATACATAGTACCAGGATTTTCTGCAACCGCTAAAGCAGCTGCTTGAGCAAACTTATTTGATTCACCAACTACAAAACTATCAAAAGTATAATTATTTTTCAAATTAGAATTAAAATTATTATAAGAATTAAAATCATTAACTTTAACTGGTTTACTTTCACCTTTCTCAACTTCTAAAATATTATTTAAATCTTTTTCTAAAATGTAAACTATGTTATCAACAGGATTTAATAATAACTTATTAAAACTATCTAATATCAATTGTTTATAATGTTCATCAATATGATTTTTATAAAACATAATAGGAACAACTAAACGTATAGTATTATCTTTTATATCGAGGAAATCAATACTATTAAACCACGTTTCAAAAGACATAGAATCTAAATTAACACTAATTTCATCTAAAACTTTTTTCCATAAAGAATTATTGTCCATTGAAACCACTCTCCCCAACATAAAGTACTTGTAACTAATTACATTGTAATACAAATTGTTAAAAAATAAAATAGTAAAAAAGTTATTAACAAGTTATTAACAGACTTATTAACATACAATTTCCTTTGTTTATATATAATAAATTAATTTTCAACAAAATTCAACAATTTTTTATTAACAAATTAACAATGTAATAATTATTAACTGTTAATTAACGTTAAAACCGTTAAATTCAAAAAAAACATTGACAACCACTCTATTTTTCTCTTATAATAATAGCGAATAAGTTTGGAGGTGCAAGAAGTGAAAAAAGGAACATATCAACCTAATAAGCGTAGAATGAAAAAGAAACATGGTTTTTTCTCACGTATGAAATCAGGAATAATTAACAACAGAAGAAGAAAAGGTAGAAAAAAATTATCAAAATAATATCCACTAGAAAAAGTGGTTTTTTCCTTATATAAGGGGGTAAATATGAAAAAAATTAATATAATAAAAAAATCTGATGAATTTAGTTCGATAATAAAAAAGAGAAACGGTGTTGCAAATAAATATTTTATACTAAATATAGAAAATAATGATTCAAATATTCCAAAATTTGGTATAACGTTTGTAAAACATATAGGAAAAGCCGTAACAAGAAACAAGTTAAAACGAAGAACTAAATCAATAATAGATAATAATAAAAATATTTACCAAAAAAACAAAAAATATATAATCATCATAAAAAAAGAAGCAGTTGACATTACCTATCAAGAAATGGAAAAACAACTAATATCTATTTTTAAAAAAGGAGAACAATATGAAAAATAAAATAATTAAAATATTAACTGTTTTTTTACTATTAATCACACTAACCGGTTGTACAAAAACTTTAACAGACAGTAACAATAAACCAATAAAATATGAAAAAACAGGTCAAAATATAACAGAAAATATAGTTTGTAAACCAACAGACAAAGAATTAATAAAAATATATGAAAAAAACAAAAAAGATATATCAAAATTACCAGATTGTGAAAATTTAAAAATATCTGGAGAATATGAAGGACTATGGAATACTCTATTTGTAAGACCACTAGCATACATAATAATTAATTTAAGTAAAATAGTAGGTAGTATAGCAATATCCCTAGTAATAATAACTCTTGTATTAAGGGGAATATTATACCCAGTAACTAAAAAAAATGCTATACAATCAGAAATGATGAAAAAAGCACAACCAGAGTTAGCAAGATTAGAAAAGAAATATGAAAATAAAACCGATCCTGAATCAATGAGTAAAAAATCACAAGAAATGCTAACAATATATAAAAAATATAATATTAATCCAATGTCAGGATGTATATTTGCATTTTTACAATTACCCATTTTACTAGCATTTTGGGAAGCAATTCAAAGAGTTCCTGCAATTTATGAAGAAACATTTATAGGGATAAATATGGGAATAACACCATGGACTGCTATAACAAACGGAAATTGGTATTACATAATAATACCAGCACTTATTGTTGTAACAACATATTTTTCATACAAAAACAATAAACAAATGCAAGATAAAGACAATCAAATGGAAAAACAAATGAATATGATGATGAATTTCATGACTATATTTATAGGATTTATGGCATTTACTCTACCAACTGCAATTGCATTTTATTGGATAACATCATCATTATTTACAATAATTCAAAATAAATTAGTTAACAGGAGTCTTAAAAATGGAAAATAAAATATATACAGGAAAAACAAAAGAAGAAGCAATATCTAATGCTTTAATAGATTTAAATGCTAAACAAGATGAAGTAATAATAGTGGAACAAGAAACAAAAAAAACATTATTTAATAAAAAAATTGAAATACTTGCTATAACAAAATCAGAATTAAATAAAGAAATAAAAGACTTTTTATATAAAATAGTAAAAGATATGGGATTTGATTGTAATATTGAAATGAAAACAAGAGACACACAAATAATTTATAACATAATATCATCAACATCATCAGTTTTAATAGGAAAAAATGGAAAAACAATTGATGCTTTACACACTTTGGCAAGTCAGATGATATCAACAAAATACAATATATTCTATAAATTTAATATAGACGTAAATGATTATAAAAATCAAAGAAAATCAAGATTAGAAAAACTTGCAAAATACACAGCAAAAGATGTAGCAAAATCTAAACAACCAGTTAATTTAGAGCCAATGAATTCATATGAAAGAAGAATAATTCACAATGCATTGACCAACTCAAAAGATGTAATAACCCAAAGTGAAGGAGAAGAACCAAATAGATATGTTGTCATAAAACCAAAAGAAGACTAAAGCTAGTGAACTAGTGAATTAGTCTCCTTTTTTTCATACTTTTGCCAATCTTCATAATCAGTCATATGATTAAACATTTTTTTAATAAAACTCTGTGAATGATACATTTTAATAAGTTTTTTCTTCTCATTAATTGAATTAGGATTATATTTGTCTTGATTATTTCTCAAATCAGTAACTTTACTTTTATTATAATACTTACCAAAATAAAACAACTCCCCTTCTATATCATTGCTATCATATATATCAGTAACTATTTTATTTAGTATTTTGTGATGAATATGACCATACTCACCTTTAGAATTATGAGTAACAATAACCTTCCAATTATAAGCACTAATAATTTTATCTAAATCATTTTCTATATCATTATAACAAAGCTTCCAGTTATTTTTTTTACCTCTCGTTTTATCAGGATGCCAAAGTGAAATCAATTCATCATCGGTTTTATTTAGAACACGCTTTATTTCATTTAAACGAATCTTATTCTTACCACATGTAACACAAACAACAACATAATCACCATCAATAAGATGACCCCCACCCCATAATGTTTCATCATCAGGATGAGCAATAATCATTAACTTATCATATTTACTAAAATCAACATTTTTCAAATCTTTATCTAAGTCATGATATAAAATAAAATAATAAAATAAAACCCCAAAAACACAACAAACACATAAAAAAACAATAAATTTAAAATACCTCATATCATCACCCATAAAAACTTTACTTTATTAATTATAACATTTTCTAATTTAAAATAAAACAAAAACAAATACCCAAATCAAAAAATATAAAAAAAAAATCAAATTGCACAAAATAATATAAAAAATGTGATATATTATAAAAAATATGATATAATACAATGCGTAAAAAAAGAGGTGATATAAATGAATGACACAATCGCAGCAATATCAACATCATTAGGAGTCGGAGCAATTTCAATAATAAGAGTATCAGGATTAGAAGCAATAAAAGAAGTAAATAAAATTACAAAAGCAAATATTCTAGAAAAAGAAAGTCATACAATAATTTATACATATATTGAAGAAAATAATGAAACAATTGATGAAGTACTAGTAACAATAATGAAAGCACCAAAAACATTTACAAGAGAAGATATAGTAGAGATAAATTGTCATGGAGGAATTGCAACAACTAAAAAAGTACTAGAATTACTATTAAAACAAAATATTCGTTTAGCTGAGCCAGGAGAATTTACAAAAAGAGCATTCATAAATGGAAGAATAGATTTAACCCAAGCAGAAGCAGTAATGGATTTAATAAATGTTAAAAGCGATGCTGCCAGACAAATAGCAATAAATAATTTAAAAGGAAAAACAACAAAAAAAATAAAAATATTAAGGGAAAAAATATCAGATATATTAACAAACATTGAAGTTAATATTGATTATCCAGAATATCAAGATATTGAAGAAATGACAGTAGAAAAGATAGAAAATGAACTAGATAATATTAAATATGAACTAGATAAAATAATAGAAAACTCTAAAAATAGCAAAATAATAAAAGATGGAATAAGCATTGCAATAATAGGAAGACCAAATGTAGGAAAGAGTAGTATTCTAAATATGTTTTCTGGATATGAAAAAGCAATAGTAACAGATATAGCTGGAACAACAAGAGATGTAGTAGAAGAATCAATAATTTTAGACGGAATACAACTTAATTTAATAGATACCGCTGGTATAAGGCAAACTAAAGATATAGTAGAACAAATTGGAGTAGAAAGATCAAAACAAGCAATAGAAACAGCAGATTTAGTTTTATTAGTACTAAATAATAATGAACAACTTAAAAAAGAAGATAAAGATTTATTAGAACTATCAAAAAATAAAAAAAGAATAATTATTATAAATAAAAATGACTTGGCTCAAAAAATAGATATAAACGAATTAAAACGAGAAGAAATAGTCACAACTAACACAATAAAAGACGACGGTATCAAAGAATTAAAAGAAAAGATAAAAGAAATGTTTAACCTAGAAAAAATAACAACAAAAGATTATAATTATGTATCAAATATAAATCAATTAAGAAAAATAGAAGAATCAAGAAATTCTATAGAAAACATAAGAAAAAACATAGAAAACAACTTGCCAATAGATATTATAGAAATAGATTTAAAATATATTTGGGATGTTCTAGGAGAAGTAATCGGAGAAACATATCAAGAAGAATTACTAGATAATTTATTTAGCAAATTTTGTGTAGGAAAGTAGGTATAATATGAAATACGAAATAATTGTAGTAGGAGGAGGTCACGCTGGATGCGAAGCAGCACTAGCAGCATCAAGAAAAGGTCACAAAACCCTTTTAATAACAGGAAATATTAAAAACATTGCAGACACACCATGTAATCCTTCAATTGGAGGACCAGCAAAAGGAGTAGTAGTAAGAGAAATTGATGCCCTTGGTGGAGAAATGGGTAAAAACACAGATAAATCAATCCTTCAAATAAAAAAATTAAATACAAAAAAAGGACCAGCAGTTCAGGCACTAAGAGCTCAAATAGATAAAACAATCTACCCACAAGAAATGTTAAAAACATTACAAAAAGAAGAAAATCTAGAAATAAAAGAAAATATAGTAGAAAACTTAATTATAGAAAACAATACTATAAAAGCAGTAATAACAAAAAATAATGAAAAAATATATGCAGATGCAGTAATACTAACTACAGGAACATATTTAAAAGGAATGATTCTTCGTGGAGATAAAAAAAATTCCGGAGGACCACACGGAGAAGAGCCATCACTTCATTTAAGTGATAAATTAAAAGAATTAGGTTTTACAATTCAAAGACTAAAAACAGGAACACCACCAAGAATTAAAATAGATACCATAGACTTTACCAAAGGTTTAGAACAACCAGGAGATAATTATCCATTATCATTTTCATATATGAACGAAATAAAATATGATGTAGAAAACCAAGAAAAATGCTACTTAATCTATACTACCCCTAATACACATAAAATAATAAATGAAAACTTACAAAAATCTAGTATGTATGGTGGATATGTTGAAGGAGTAGGTCCAAGATATTGTCCATCAATTGAAGATAAAATAGTAAGATTTAATGACAAAGAAAGACACCAATTATTTTTAGAACCAGAAAGTCTATATTATGATGATATATATATTCAAGGTTTTTCGACAAGTATGCCAGAAGACGTTCAAGAACAAATGGTTCATTCACTACCAGGATTAGAAAATGCTCAAATACTAAAATACGCTTATGCAATAGAATATGATGCAATAGATCCAACCCAATTAAAACAATCATTAGAAACAAAAATAATAAAAAATTTATTTACTGCAGGACAAATAAATGGCACATCAGGATATGAAGAAGCAGCATGCCAAGGTCTAATCGCAGGAATAAATGCTTCCCTAAAATTAGAAGGCAAAAAACCATTAATTCTAAAAAGAAATGAGGCATATATTGGAGTCTTGATCGATGATTTAGTAACCAAAGGAACAAAAGAACCATATCGTTTATTAACATCAAGGGCAGAATATAGATTGCTATTAAGAGATGATAATGCAGATCAAAGACTATCAGAAAAAGGATATGAAATAGGGCTTTTAAAAGAAGAACAATATCAAAAGTATAAACAAAAAGAACAAACAATAAACAAATTAATCGAAGAACTAAAAACAATTTATATAAAGCCAACAAATAATGAACTAAATATTGAATTAAAAGATAGAATCTCACTGTTTGAACTATTAAAAAGACCAGAAATAAATCTTACAAATTTAACAAAATATCTAAAAAACAACTATGAAGAAGAAATAATAAATAAAACTCAAATAATGGTAAAATACGAAGGTTATATCAAAAAACAAGAACGAGAAGCAAAAAAAATATCTGAATACGATGAAATTATAATACCAGAAGATACAGACTTTAAAAAAATTAGTAACCTAGCATTAGAAGCAAGAGAAAAACTACAAAAAGTAAAACCAACATCAATTGGGCAAGCAATGAGAATAAGTGGAGTAAATCCATCTGACATATCAATACTAATGATTTATTTAAAAAGGGGAAATAAAAATAATGACTAGCGAAGAATTTATATTAGAATTAAAAAAAATAAATATAACACTAAATGAAGAACAACTAGAACAATTAAATAAATATTATAAAATATTAATAGAAGAAAACAAAAAAATAAATCTAACAGGAATTACAACAAAAAAAGAAGTATATTTAAAACACTTTTACGATTCATTAGCGGCAGGATACTTAATAGAAGACAAGAATATAAAACTATGTGATATCGGAAGTGGTGCAGGTTTTCCGGGAGTAGTATTAAAAATAGCATACCCACAATTAGATGTAACACTAGTAGATTCGCTTGAAAAAAGAACAAAATTTTTAAATTATTTAATAAAAGAACTAAACTTAAAAAATATAAAAGTTGAAACAGCAAGAATCGAAGAATATTCAAAAAAACATCAAGAAGAATTTGACATAGTAACATCAAGAGCAGTAGCAAGTATTCCTGTAATATTGGAAATAGCAGCACAATTAGTAAAAGTAAAAGGATACTTTATACTCTTAAAAGCAAAAGTAGAAGAAGAATTATTAAACTCTGAAAATGCTCTAAAAACACTAAATTTTAGATTAGAAAAAATGTATCAATTTGAATTACCCATAGAACAAAGCACAAGAACAATTCTAAAAATTAAAAAAATCAACAAAGTATCAAAAATATATCCAAGAGATTTTGCAAAAATTAAGCATAGACCATTGTAAAGTCTCTTTTTTTATTGTATAATTTATATTAGGGAACTATAAAAAAAGAATGAAAAGAGGGATAATATGAACTTAGAAAAAGAGGTATTCGAACTTAATATAAATGATATAATGCCAAATAGATTTCAACCAAGGGAAATATTTGATGAACAAGCATTAAATGAGTTAGCATTATCTATAAAAGAACACGGAGTAATTCAACCAATAATAGTAAGAAAAATTGGTGACAAATATGAAATAATAGCAGGAGAAAGAAGATATCGTGCTTCTAAATTAGCAGGAAAAACAACAATTCCAGCATTAGTAAGAGATATAGATGATAAAGAAACAGCTAAAATTGCTTTATTAGAAAACCTTCAACGTTCTGATTTAACGCCAATTGAAGAAGCAAAAACATATCAAACAATACTAAAACTAGATAATATAACTCAAGAAGAATTAGCAACAAACTTAGGAAAATCACAATCAACAGTAGCTAATAAACTAAGACTTTTAAATCTAGCAGAAGAAGTCCAAACAGCATTGCTAAATAAACAAATATCAGAACGACATGCTAGAAGTCTATTAAATGTTCCAAACCTAGAAGACCAAAAAAAACTATTAAACCAAGTAATAATGAATAGATTAACAGTAAGACAACTAGATGATGAAATAATGACTCTGACTGGAAAAAGACCACCAGAAGAACAATCAATAGAACATCAAAATCAAAATACATTAAAAGAAAATATAAATAAAATTGAAAATGATATAGTAAACAAATTCACAAAAACACAAGAACAAGAATCACATACTATAAATAATCAAGAACAAAAACCACAAATAATAACAACACCAGAAATAAAAAATTCACAACTTGAAACACAATATAAATCAGAAACACAAAAAACTAACATTTTTGATATGCTAAGACAACAGCCAACACCTGATTCAGAAAAAGCTATTGACTCATCAATTCCCGCAATAGATATTAATACTAATATTAGCCAACAACAACCAAACATTGATGAACAAATAATAAGTATTCCAAACATAAATGAGCCACAACAAAAAACTACAACACTACAAGAACCGCTTACGATAAATAATCAACAATCAGAATCACAAATAATAACAATACCAAATGAAAAAAAACCAGAAAGCTATAATCAAGTATATGATTTAAGATTTGCAATAAATAATGTTAGGCAAGCAGTACAAAATACAGAAAAATTTGGTTTCAACATCGATGTTCAAGAATTTGACTTAGACAATGTTTACCAAATAATAATAAAAATAGATAAAAATAAATTTTAATGCCTTGATATAGGCATTTTTTAATATAAAAATAAAAACA
>JAEDJI010000048.1 GCA_016296435.1 Bacilli bacterium
TATACATAGTAAAATGAGGTGATTTAATGAAAGAATATACTCCACCATTTAACATTTCAAATGAAATGTTAAAAAAAGTTTCAGACATTATGGAAAAAATCGGAAAGTTAGACGATTATTACAATTTAGATAAAACACCATACTTAAGAAAACAAACAAAAATCAATTCTATCCATTCATCTTTAGCCATTGAAAATAATAGTTTAAGTATAGAACAAGTTAAGGATGTAATTAATGGAAAAATTGTAATTGGAAAACAAAAAGATATACAAGAAGTAAAAAATGCATATAGAGCATACGAACTACTCCCAAAAATTAATCCATATTCAATTGAAGAATTAAAAAGAGTTCATGGTATAATGACATTTCTCACAGTAGAACAATCTGGAGAGTTTAGAACTGGTCCTGAGGGGGTATTTGATGGTGATAAATGTATTTTCATCTGTCCTCCAGAAGAAATGGTAAATCTATTAATGAACAATCTATTTAATTGGATTAATTCCAATAAAGATGTTATTCATCCATTAATACTATCTAGTATTTTTCACTACGAATTTGTATTTATTCATCCATTTAGTGATGGTAACGGAAGAATGGCAAGACTATGGCAAAACTCATTATTATATAAGTGGAAAGAAATATTTGAATATTTACCTATCGAATCTAAAATACATAAATATCAAAAAGAGTATTACGATGCAATAGCTACAAGTAACCAAAATGGTAATTCTAATGCTTTTATATGTTTCATGCTCAAAATGATTGATGAAACACTAGATGAAGCAATTTCTACATTGCATAAACCAATAACAAATGATGATATAAATATAAATAAATTATTAGAGATTATGGAAAGTGGTAAACCATTGACCTCTAATGAAATAATGGAAAAATTAAAAATCAAAACAAAAGAAACATTAAGAAGTCAATACTTAAATCCCGCTATAGAAAAAGGAATGATTAGTTTGACCATTCCTGATAAACCTACTAGTAAGAATCAAAAATATTATAAAAATTAACCAAAATAAAAATCAGTCACAATGAACTGATTTTTTACATTTGGCTAGGTATTTTTATAATTAATAAACTAAGTAATTTTTCCATAACTTTATATGTATACGATAATAAATTAATCCAATCTTTTTTGTTATTTAAGTCTTCTAAATTAGAAATATTATTATTTTGATAGAAAGTATTAGTTAATACCGCTAAGTCATAAAGATACTCTGCTATATAATGAGGCATCCTTTCATTACACGCACGTGTAACTACATTATTAACATCAAGTAGTTTCTTTCTTAAATTTCTGTCATCTTCATTATATATTTTATTGCTTAAAACATTTTCTACAACATTAGAATTAATAATCTTTCTAATTCTAACCCCAGTATAAAGTATATAAGGACCAGTCTTACCATTTACATCCGCAAACTTTTCTATATCAAATATATAATTTTTTTCACGATTATTTTGAAGATCAGCAAACTTTAATATTGAATTAACTATAATATCTATATCTTCATCTTTCATATCTTTATTAGATTCTTTTTTAGATATAAATATTTGTTTAGTTTGTTCTATTAAATCATCTAATTTTAAAGTTTCACCACTTCTTGTTTTAAAAGGCTTACCATCTGGTCCATTAATTGTACCAAATGCATCATGTTCTAAAGAAACACCTTTAGTTAAACCACTTATCTCACAAGCCCTAAATACTTGTTCAAAATATAGACTTTGTCTATTGTCCACGACATAAAGTATATAATCAGGATTAAAATCTTTCATTCTTTGATAGATAGTTGCTAGATCGCTTGTAGCGTATAAGAAACCGCCACTTTTTCCTTGAATAATTAAAGGTGGAACAACTTTTTTATCATCATCTTTAGCTACTCTTATGATTTTAGCACCATCATCTATTTCTACTACACCTTTAGATTCAAAAAACTTCATTAAATCGTTCATGTATTTATAACTGTCTCTTTCACCATACCAATAATCAAATGATACTCCTAAATACTTATATATTCTTTTTATATCGTTAAGTGAAGCATCGTACATTGCTTTAAAGCATTCATTGTATTCTTGGTTGTTACCATCTTGTAATTCTTTAGTAATCTTTCTACATTCACTTGCAACTTCTTCATCACTTTTGCATAAAGCACTCATTTTTGGATATATATCTTGTAATATTTCAATATCTATATCTTTAGCACTAAGTCCTCTTTGTTTTAGTCCATATATTACTTGCCCCATTTGAAGTCCAAAATCCCCAAGATGTACATCTCCGATTACTTTGTATCCTTTTTCTTTCAATATTTCATATATAGATTGTCCAATTATCGCAGGTCTAATATGCCCAACATGAAGAGGTTTTGCAATATTTGGTCCACCATAATCTATTACACAAGTCTTATCTTCTTTGATCTTTTCTATGCCAAAATTGCCTGATGTAATATTTTTATTAAGTTCATTTAAAATAAGTTTATCGCTTACTTTAATGTTAATAAAACCTGGTTTTGCAAATATTACAGAGTCAAAATAATCATCAAAATCTGGACAATTATTAATTTTCTCAGTAATAAGTTCTCCGACTTCAATAGGATTTTTTCCTTCATCTTTTGCAATTTGAAAGACACTATTAATTTGATAATCACATAATTCTGGTCTATTGGATAAACTTATCTTAGCATATTTTTCATCATAACCATTTTCACTAAAAATATTAAGTATTTTACTTTCTAACTTTTCTTTCATATTATCATCCTTTCAATAAAAAAATTCTATAAAATAAGGACGAAATATTCCGTGGTACCACCTTAATTCATAGAATTCTATGCACTCTTTTTTTAACGCAAAACTACGTTTAAGTTCAAAGATGCGTTCATAAAGTACTTGTTATTAGGTTTGCACTATCCCTAACTCACTAAAACAGTAATCTTTATTACTTTTTCTTCTCATCACTTAATAAATATAGAAAAATGATAACAAAAAAACTTTTCATTGTCAATAGTTTCCAATAAAATAATTTTAGGCAAAAAAATAGACCGCTACCGAAAATAGCTATCTTACAAAAAACAACTTAATGTTTTTTTACTTGCATATATAATATAACATAACCAGTAATACTATGTCAATATTTCTTATAAAATTTTATATTACATAATACTTTTTTATAATACAATCAAAATAATGATAAACAGATTGTAATAATTCATTATTCTTATAATAATTTTTATTTCTTGGTATTCTATCATAAAACAAATCATTGATCTTTTTAGTTACACCATACTTCACACCATTACTAGTTACTATTTTATCAAACATATAAAGAGCATAAGTAATTTGTCTTATTCTTGAATTAGTTAATCTTTTGCTTCTAAGTCTAATACTAACACCACATCTATCTAAAAAATCAATAACTTCGATATGTGCTCTTTGTGTCTTATCTCTTACTCCTAAATCGCTTAATATATTGGCATTATGGGCAACTGCGTTCCTTAACTTAACTATTTCCTTTAAGATATAAATAGATTGTCTTTC
>JAEDJI010000049.1 GCA_016296435.1 Bacilli bacterium
TTTACTCCTTCTTCAAAACTATACACATAAAAGTTAAAAACCAGATTGTGAAAATAATTGTATATAGATATTTATTAATACAAAAAATAAATATCAAAATAAGGAATAGGAAATAATTAATAGCTAAATATAAATATTTTTTAATAGACATATCTACACTCCTAATTAATATAGTCTGTATCATTTTCTAAAACATCTTCAAGAAGATCAACTAATGATTCATTCTCTTTTTTTAAAACATTACAATAATGAGTAATAACCAAACAAAGATATAAAAAGAAAATATTAAAAATAATAGATATAATTAAAGCTATTTTCATATTAATACCTCCTGTCTTTAAAATTAAATATAAATAACTATATAAAGGGAATTTGTCTTATTAAGTATTATGCCGAAATTCGGCATAATACTTAATAAGTAAGATAGGATTATTATTTATATTTATATTATAATATAATTTTTTACTAATGTCAAGTTTTTATATCATAAAATTTATCAAATGAAAATGTTGACAACTGTGAAAAAATATACTATAATATAAATATAAAGGGAAAACAAATTAAATAAAAACTTCACTCGACTTTTACATATAAAATTTTTAAATTGGAGGTATAATTTTTATGACAGAACAAACTTTAAAAACAAGAAAAGAATTTGAATTAATTCAAAAATATCCATTCAAAGTGATTGGAACTTTTAAAACTCAAACTGAAGTAGCAAAAGCGGCAGGAGTAAGTGTATCATGTGTTTCTCGTTGGATTAGAGGAGAACGAGCTAGTAAGAATTTTGATATTAAAGTAAACTTAGTTTCAAAAGAAAAGTAAAATGAAGGATGTCCTTTTTGACATCCTTTTTTTATTTATTAATTTCTTTTTTCAATAGCACCATACATTAAAGTAGCAAACAAAGAATTAAGAATAGCAACAGTAAAATGCCAATCTGTATTAAATCGTAAGATAATATAAATAAGATAAATACAAGAAAGAATAGCTAAAACGGCAACTGTATTTAAATAGAAAGTATGATAAGGATTTAATCTATAAACCTGTTGTTTCAAAATCTTATCAATTTCATTATTGGATTTTTTTAAACGATCTTTCTTCATCTTAATTTTATATCCTTCTTGTGCTAGCTTTGCTGTCTCTTGTCGAATTTTATCAATATTTACAAGATTTTTATAGGTTACATTAATATATCGTTTTGTCCCATCTTCATATTCAAATTGAACATCATTAGCTAATTCATTATAACTTACATAAACAATAGGTTTCTTTTTAAATTTATTTAACATACAAACTCCTCCTTTATTCTCCTTTTGTTAGTATACTTTCAACACAAGAATTACAATAACAAGAGTCAAACATATTATGAAGATTTAAAATAGAGCCACAATTATAGCATAAATCTTCTTCATATTCAGCAAGATTAAAGTTTTCCATATCTTGTAATACTTTATCCTCTTGAATTTCTGCGGCACATTTGTCATTGAAAGTTTCTTCTACACTGATTTTGCTCATATTTATCATCTCCTTATTTTGCTTTTGAAATATTAATAAGAGAACCAAACATTAAGTAAGCAATTCCTAATCCTATTACTATATCCATTAATAGCAGCCTCCAAATCAAGAAATATATGAAAAGTTTTATTTCCTTAACTTACATATATATTATATAATAAAATTTTTAAATTATCAATTTTAAGATTTTTTAATATAAGAATTACTTCTTTTTACATAAAAAAAGACACTTTATAAGTGTCTCTTAAAAAGATAAATGTTCTGAAATAGTTCCTAAAGATTTAACATTCTCATTCTTCATTTCATCGCAATAAGCAATTTCAACAGTACAAGTATTTAATAATGTACTTTGCTTAATTAAGATTTTACCAATAGAATTAACGATAGCATTAACTACTTCATGAGCATTTTTTTCAAATAATTCTTCTCGTTCTGCGGCATCAGTACCAGAACCTACCATAACATTCAATAATAAAGAATGTTTTCCAGTAGTGGCGTCCTTCACAAATTTAGCAAGATATTCATCATGTAATTCTTCATTGATACACTCTAAATTATAACATTTATCAATATATAAATGTTTTTCACCAGAGATCGGGCAATGATTTAAAACAAAATGATATTTCTCAATTTCAGGACAGTTAAGAATTCTTTCAGAATAATGAACTACTAAATAGTCTTCCATCTTTTGTTTGTTCATCAATTTCGATAAACTATTTCTTCCTGCCTCAATTTCTTTAGTGGCAAGAGCAATAAGGTGTTTATTTCTCATAAAATTCTTTACCCCTTTTGGAGTAAGAAATGGCTTACAAAATAAAAAGGATGTAAAAGAGTAAGAGGGAAGGGGAAAACTTACTCTTTTACAAAAAAAGGATTTGAAAAGTAGTAAAATGATTTAGGAAGGGATAAGAAAAATCATTTTACAGGTTGAAAGGAATAAATAATAAAAAGTTTTTAAATAGTTTCTTTATCTATTAATATTATAGTGTATTTATCTCTACTTGTCAATACTGTCAACTTTGTAATTTCCCCTTAGTATTGAGATTTTCTACTGTAAATTTAGCCCTTCAGACAATATTTTTTTAGAATTTTCAGAAAAATTTTGAAATTGCGATTTTAACGTTAAATACGAAACCGTGAGAAGTAAAATTTAATATAAATTACATAACTTCTGTCGGAACTTCTCGCGAAATACGGTCTCGTTTTTTCGTGATTTTAATTTGATACTGTTGGAAATTTAAAGTCTGAACGATTAAGATATTATTAGAAGTTTGAACAATAGAAAGTCCATTTAAACTTTTAATTAAACTTACAACTTCATTCATGATTTCACTCTTATAATTAAGAATATTTTCTTCAACATTGAATTTTAACTTTGATACAGAGATAACATAATCATTATCTTTTTCATTCACAACTAAATTACCTTTTCGGGCAAAAGAACCTTCGTAAGTTTTTTCAAAATGGTCTTTTAATACTGCTCTTAAAGAGTTTGCTACAAAATCTTGTGATGCTTTAAAAGTATTACGGAAAGGTTTATTAGGTTTTTTGGTAACAGCTTTACCTCCAATAGAAATTACACCATTACCTTCGATTGTTACTGTTGTTTCTCTTTGATTTTCAGCATCCATTTTAGCTTTTTCTAAGATTACACGTTGAATGTCTTTATTGTTTACCATAATTATCAGCTCCTAAATTTTATTATTTCCTTAACTTACATATATATTATAATATATTTTTTTAAAATTTTCAATAGAAAGTATTTTTTATTTGAAGATTAATTTCTTTACTCCTAGAACTACAATAGCACAAAGATAAAGTCGCCAGAAATAAAGATGAATGTTAAACAAAAGAAAAATAACATAAATGATAGCTGTAAAAACTAAAGACTCTAGTAGAAATGCGGCAAAATATAATAAAACTGCTAAAACCAATAATAATACTAAATATTTCATATATAATTCCTCCTTTACCTACAT
>JAEDJI010000050.1 GCA_016296435.1 Bacilli bacterium
AAAAAGTATTTAAATAAATACTTTTTTATTATATAATTTAGTATAGGGAGGTTATTAAAATGACAGAATTTGATTATTTATATGATGAATTATTAAGAAGAATATTATCCGAAGGAACAGAAGTAGAAAATAGAACAGGTATTAACACTATTAAAATTCCATCTCATACTTTGGAATTTGATTTAAATAAAGAATTCCCCATTCTTACTACAAAACAAATGTTTTATAAACAAGCTATAATAGAAATACTTTGGATATGGCAAATGGGTTCAAATAATGTAAAAGAACTACAGGATAGAAAGGTACATATTTGGGACGAATGGATGGTTGATGAAGATGGAATATATAGAATATATGAACCAACTACAGAAAAATATGATCCTAATAAAGAAATAATAGTTTTAGACCCGTTAAGTGCTCCAATTAATGACCCAAATGCTAAACTAAGTTCAAAAATAGATGATAATGGTAATGTCATGACTGCTAAAAGCATTATTGAAGGAAAAAATATAAAAGAAGCTAAATACTATGGATTAGAATATGCTAATACTATTGGTACTGCTTATGGATACATTGTAAATAGATATCAACATACAAAAAATTTAATTGAAACAATTAAAAATAATCCTAATGATAGAAGAATGGTAAAATCCCTATGGCAAGACGAATTTTTAAGAACAGCAGTATTACCATCATGTGTTTGGTCTACAGAATGGGATGTTACTAAAAATAAAATCAATTTAATGGTTCATCAAAGAAGTTGTGATGTTCCTTTAGGGTTACCGTTTAATATTACTCAATATGCAACTCTTTTAAAAATGATTGCCCAAGTAACTGATAAAGAACCTGGTACAATAACATACTCAATAAAAGATGCCCATGTCTATGTAAATCAATTAAAAGGAATAAAAAAACAATTAGAAAGATTAGAAAAATATAATAGTTTTAGTAAGTTAAATGACAATTACTTAGAATCATTAAAAGAAACCTTATTAGAACAACAAAAACTATTTGATAAAAATAGTGAAGAATATAAAGAATTAGATAGTAATATTAGAATTATTGATATGATACTTAATCCTACTAAACCAGAATTAATATTAAATCCCAGTATAAAAGATTTTTTCGAATTTGATAATTCTAAAGATTTAAAAGATATTAAAGTGAAAAATTATAAACATATGGGAACAATCAAATTTCCAGTTGCTCAATAATGAATATTAATATAATTGCATCAGTAGGAAAAAACTACGAAATTGGTTATAAAAATAAATTAGTTTGTCCTATTAGAGAAGATTTAATATTTTTTAAAAATCTTACTATTTATAATACAGTGTTAATGGGTAAAAACACTTATCAATCAATTGGAAAAGAACTGCCTAATAGAAAAAATATTGTAATAACACATAGTAATATTAAAGGAATAATAACATATAAAAATAAAGAAGATTTTATTGCAGATTACAAAAATACTTTAGAAAATATTTTCATTATCGGAGGAGAATCAATTTATAATCAATTTATAAATGATGCAGATAATATATATTTAACAGAAATAGACAAATCTTTTAAAGCTGATACATTCTTTCCAATATTTGATAAAACTAAGTATGAAAAAGAAGTATTAAGTATTTTAAAAGACAATGATATTAATTATAAACATATACTTTATAGGAGGATAAAATGAGTAAATTTATAGTAATTGAAGGAACTGATTGCAGTGGTAAAGAAACACAAAGTAAACTTTTAGTAGAAAGTTTAAATAAATTAGGAAATAAAGCAGTTTATTTAACATTTCCTAACTATAATAGTCCAACAGGTAAAATAGTCGGGGGTCCATATTTAGGAAAAGAAGAAATATGTAAATCATATTTTCCAGAAGGGGCATCACATGTTGATTCTAAGGTAGCTAGTCTTTACTTTACCGCAGATAGATATTATAATCTTAATATAATAAAACAATACTTAGATAAAGATTATATTGTAATATTAGATAGATATGTATCTAGCAATATGGCACACCAAGGAGGAAAAATTAAAGACAAAAAACAAAGATATGAAATGTACGAATGGTTAGAAAAATTAGAGTATGAAATGATGAATTTGATTAAACCTGATATGACTATATTTTTACATATGCCTACTGAATATGCTAAGATCTTAAAGAAAAATAGAACAAGTTTAGATGATCATGAAAAAGACGATGAACATCTTCATTTAGCAGAACTTTCATATCTTGAACTATCAAAAAAATATAATTTTATAAATATAAACTGCGTTAAAAATAATAGTATCAGATCAATTGAAGACATTCATGAAGAAATATTAAAAAAAATTACTAATCACTAGTAATTTTTTTATTTATTCCAACCATTGCACCAAGCATTGATGATATAATCAAAATTATATAATAAAGAATTAAACTAACATTAAAAGTAACATTAAATCCTAAATATGAAAACATAAAAAGCATTACTATAATAATTAAACTTAATTTTATTCCTTCAATATATCCTTTTTTATTAGCACTATTTCCTACTTTATATCCTCCAATAAAAAGAGCAAGTGAGGGTATTAATACTTTTATTATCTTAAATAATTTACTAGTTACTATATCATAATAATTAAATATAGTAAGAATTATTGCAAAAACCGCTACTACTAAAAGAAAATATCCAATTGCTACTAGGTAGTTTTTAATATTATTCATAAGTATCACCTAGTAATATATATGAACTTGTATAATTTTTATTACTTTTTTTAATACTAATAATGGTGATTATATGGAATATATTACAGTTATCTTTAGAACTTTTTTCTTTTATTTTTTCGTAGTTTTTATATATCGAATCATGGGTAAAAGAGAAGTCGGAGAACTTGGAATAATAGATTTAATTGTATCTGTTTTAATTGCAGAATTAGTAGCAATTAGCATAGATAAAACTAATGACTCAATACTATTATCAGTAATTCCTATTACACTTCTTGTTATATGTCAAATAATAATGTCAATAATATCATTCAAAAAAAGAAAAATAAGAACTATGTTTGACGGTAAACCATCTGTTATAATAAACAATGGTAAAATTATGATAAAAGAAATGATAAAACAAAGATATAACTTAGATGATTTACTTACTCAATTACGACAAAATAACATTGATGATATTAAAGATGTAGAATATGCAATATTAGAAACTAATGGTAATTTAACTACTTTTATAAAAAATGAAGAAAAAAAAGATAAAACGTTCCCACTTCCCATTATTATCGAAGGAACTATAAACTATGAAGCATTAGAATTATTAGACAAAGATATAATTTGGTTAAAAAATAATATAAAAGAAGAAATTAATAATATATTTTATGGTTTTTATAAAAATGGTAATATTTATATAATTAAAAATAGTGATTTAGAAAACTAATATTTACTTTATTTTAATTATGCTATAAAAATCATTATAAAAAGTATTTATAAAAA
>JAEDJI010000051.1 GCA_016296435.1 Bacilli bacterium
TTAACTAAGTATTGTAATTGACCAATTAATGAGCTAGTCATGATGTTTAATTCATTGTTTGAAAAAGTATAATCGCAGCTCATATCTTCGTTACATACTTGTTCATATTTATTCTTAACATTCCAGAATTCGTTATATTCGCTTTGATCTAATGCTTCTTCTAATGCTTCTTCTAAACAATTAACTATATATTGACCTTCATTTTTAGTAAATAACATTAATTACCACCTCTATTATTATTATAACATAACAATTTTTATTTTTCTCATTATTCTTTATTCTTGTGTCACACAAAATAGAGAAAGGTATGATTCTTCTTTTTTATGATATTTATAAAAAAAAATACCTTGTAAAAATATGTTTTTCTTTTATACGCGCGTTTTTAGTTATCTTATTAAAGAAATATTTTTAAAAAAACCTTTTAACAGTTTATAATAATATAATTAGTTGAAGTTTAGGTTGTGTCCAAAGGTAACATCCGTTGTGTCCGCACGGAACATCCGTTGTGTCCGCACGGAACAAAATTTTAATTTAATTTTGCATAAAAAAATAGTGATTTATTATGTCTAGATTTTATAGCAAGACATAATATTAATTATTTTAGTGTCTTTATATTGAATTAGACATATAATGATGATATAATTTTTGTGAGGTGAACAAAATGGAAGATAACAAATTCAAAATGGCTAACGTATTAACAAGAGCAATTATGCCGTTGTCACTTTATTCGAGAAAATTATTTTACTATTCATTATGCTCATTTGATGAAGGCAAATTATCAGTTAAATTTCCATTAAATCAATTTATGAGAGATATGAACATCAATAGAAGTAAAAAACAAGAATTAACTACTGATGGTGCTATGAAGCAACTTGTTTTAGATACTTTGGTATTAATTCCAAAAGAAATATCTCCAACAGGAAATAAGATAGCTTGTTCTGTTATTTCAGAAGTAGAATACCTCGAAGAATCGAATGAGATAATGATTTCGAGAAATAAAAAAATAATGCCTCTATTGGATGCTATGAAGAAAGATTTTACATTCTTTTTTCTTGATGAATTAATTAAATTAGAAGGATTGTATTCACCTAAAATCTATCAAATGTGTAGAATATTACTTCAAAAATCGAGAGGGAAGATAGTTGATTTTAAATGGTACATTGAACCAACACCAACCAATCCTCACGAAAACTTAAAAACGTGGTTAGGAATAACTAAAAATAAAACCTATGAAAATTTTGCAGCTATTCAAAGAAAAATATTACTTCCCTCTATTGAAGAGATAAATGAAAAATGTAACGACTGTTATATCGAATATGATCCAATGGAGAATAAACATGGTGCATATAGAAAAGTTGAATATATTGTCTTACATATCAAGCCTAAAAACTATCAAATACGAAAGCAATTAGTATCTTCCATCAAATGGTATAAAGATATTCATGAGCACTTAGAAATGACTCCTTATGCCTGTGAGGAAATAGCTAAATACATTGATGATTTATTGATTCCAGAAAGACTTTATTTTCCTCACTTAGCTGAAGGAGAAGAGTTGGAAAAGGTTAGAAGAGGGCTATTTAGATACATTTATTATTTCACAGAAAAAGAACAAGATGACAGACTTGAAGCTAAAGAAAAGCCTATAAAATCAAAGGTTGTATTTATGAAGAAACAACTAAATGATATCATTCAGTTTGGATTGTATAAAGATGTATATGATTTAAACGATTATACTTGTTCAAGGTACCTCAATATTGTCCTTTGGGCTAAAGAAAATTGGGATAAATCTATTGCTGAATTCAAAGCTAAAACCAATCTTGAATATACTATTTTTGATTTGGAAAAGGATCAAAAAGAAGAGGAAAAACGCAAAAAAAATAAGAAAGAAATAGAGAATTTTAATAAGCGTATTAAGAGATAAAATGGAGCTAAAACAAGCTCTTTTTTTATGCAAAAATTTTGTCCGGAAAAGGTCCAACTGGGTATATAAAATTGGGATTGGGGTGTCCCCAACTTGCAAGGATTCAAGAGGGCGTTTACGATAGTGACGCACTACGAGTCCGTAGTAAGTTACTGACTTATTGTTTTAGTCATTGCTTGCACAGGACACCTGTGTTATAATTAGTGCAAAGAAGGTGCAATTATTTATGGCTAATTTTGGAATCATAAGAATGCAAAAAATAAATAATCTTGGAGGGCTAACTGGGATTGCAAAACATAATACCAGAGCTGACCGAGAAATGAAGTCTTTGCAACACATAAAAGGTAACCGAGAACCTAAATTATTGTTTGGTTCAGGTGACTATAAGGATGAGTATTTTAAATCCATCAAAGACCACACAGTAAATGGTCATGAACCCTCTATTCAAAAGAGGTGTAATTATGGGTGGGACATAGTCACCACGTTCACGAATTCTGAAGGGATTAATCTAACTAAATGGTATGAAGCGAATCGAGTTTGGATGAATCAAACTTTTGGCAAAGCCAACGTGCGAATGTGCGTGGCTCACTATGATGAGACCACCACTCATTTGCATTGGTTCGTGACTCCGTTCCATCCTAACGAAAAGAGGGATAGATTTGTTTCTGGCACATCCTACTGGACAGATGGAAAGGATAAAATGCACAAGCTTCAAGACAGCTACTATGAAGCTGTAAGCAAACAGTTTGGACTTGATAGAGGAGATGTCACTAAACATGCTAGGCATATTCAACCTTCCGTTCATCGAGAACAATCTTCAAAAGCTCGAAGATCATTTATGGAGTGGTTCAGCAACCAACCATTAGAGAAGCAAAAGGAATGGGCTTGGAAGGCTCAACAAAGACTTGATGAGCTGGCAAAAACTGGGCAAGAAGAATCTTCAGCATTTAAATACTTTTCAAACGCATTAGAACAGGTCAAAAAAAGCCAACCAGAACTTATGGTAAAGATTACATCAATTGTATTACAAGAAGGTTCAAATATTAAGCTTAATAGTTTGCCTCCTGTTGTTAAACAAGGTTCATTTGGTCAACAAACAATAGATACAACCAAGCTTCAAATGGATTCATTTGGATTAGGATTAATGATAGGTGGAATCTTCGCTTTAGGCTTCTCTCAATTACAAGACCAACGACCACCGAAAGAAATGTCATTGCTTGATTATTTGGTTAAGGTGTTAGATTTGGATATGGAAGAAGCACAGAAAATCATTGCTAATCGAAAGAGAAACACGAGCGGATATGTTGCTGAATAGGTCTATTTTTCGTTTTTAAGCTTTTTAAACCATTTTTTCTATTTTCCCCTCATAAAAAAAATAAAGCCTCTTAAACGGCTATTTTTTCCGTTTTAGAAGCTTTTTTTATTGTTGCTTGCTCTCGTTCTATCTTATTAATTATTTTTTCAATGTCAAAAAAATCATCTTCGCCTTTAACTAAGTATTGTAATTGACCAATTAATGAGCTAGTCATGATGTTTAATTCAT
>JAEDJI010000014.1 GCA_016296435.1 Bacilli bacterium
TACAAGTCAGTTGCTCTACCAATTGAGCTATTTCGGCATAAAAATGGTGGGCGATGAGAGACTCGAACTCCCGACCCCCTGCTTGTAAGGCAGGTGCTCTAACCAACTGAGCTAATCGCCCAAATAAAATCATATGTCGACGTATATAAATATAATATATTCTAATAGTTTTGTCAATACAATTTTGAAAACTTTTTATTTTTTGTTTTTTTCTATTTCTTTAAATTTAATATTTATCCAATTATCCAAGTTATCTTCAAGTATTCCAAAACCACTGCCAGTTTCTATAATTTGTCTTTTGTTTTTTACTTTACCCTTATGATTCATATCTTTAATACTTAATTTAACATGAAATGAATCATCATCTACTTCAATAATTTTTGCTTTTATTGTATCTCCATATTTCACATAATCATTAACATCTCTTACAAAATTATCTGATATTTCAGATATATGTATAAGACCACTGTAATATTCATCTAGACTAACAAAGATTCCATATTTTTCTATACCTGTGACATTTCCTGTTACTATATTACCTACTTCATACTTCGACATATTTATCACATCCACTTATATTATACTATATTTTTTTATAATTTTAAAGTATAACATTTATAAAAAATGTGATATAATACTAATTGGTGATTTGAATTATGGAAGAAAAAGTTTTAGAAGTCATTAATGATTTAAGACCATTTTTAATGAATGATGGCGGTAATATCGAACTGGTTAAAATAGAAGATAACATCGTTTATGTCAGATTTCAAGGGGCATGTTCTTCTTGTATGATGAGACAATTTACATTAAAAGATGGTATTGAAAAAACATTAATTGAAAAAGTACCTGAAATTAAAGAAGTAAGATTAGTTGACTAATCTTCTTTTTTTATCCATTCAATTTGTGGAATATTACTATTCTTATATTTATTAAATATAGTTTTTAATAAAACTAATATGTTTGTATTTTTGTTTATTATATTATATAAAATATCTTCAGTCTTATTACCTATCATAATATCATCATATCTATCAAAATAATATGATGGAAACAATATTCTACAAATAAGTCTTTTTGCTTTGATATCATCTAAAGAAATCTTATTTAACATATTATTTATATTATCCATGGTATAGTTTTCGTTAATTATATAAGATTTAAAATACTCTCCTATATCTCTTTCCTTAGTATCTATTATTAGATTAATAGGATTTAAAAAAGAAAGCAAATCCATATTAGTATCTACCCTTTTATGTGATACTTGTTTAATATAAGAATCATTTATATTATCATTATAATAACTTATAGCATTTTCCCATAATCCTATATAATAATTAATACTATTTTTAACTATCTTGTGCTTATCCATAACACTACTAAACTGATACTCAATATAATCAATTTTTTCACTCCAGTAATAGCCCCAATTTGATTTGTCTAACGAAGTTATTATCTTCTCATTATTTGTATAAACATTAAAATTAATAATATCATCATAAGTAATTATTCTATTTTTAATCTTTGGAATTATCATTAAAAAATACAAATATCCATCATATTCAAATAAAACATTATTTTCTTTAGTAAGTATTATTTTATATGTATTTATCCTATTATCCAGCATTTCTTTATTTAGTTCGTACATAAAAACAGATTCTTTAATATTTGAGCTATACTGTTGAATAACATAATCTTCATTATTAAAAGAAAAATAATAATTATTATTTAACTTTCTTATATCATCAATATAAATATTATAAAAATAGATAATAGCATTTTTCATATAATCCCTCATTTAATTTTATGAAATGTCATAAAAAAAAGACCATTAGCGTCTACTAACGGTTCTTAATTCTATTTCATCATTAACTTCTTCTTCCATACTTCTTACTCTATCAAATGGATTAGAAATACTATTTACTCTTTTTGGTTCTTCTTCAATTAAAGATAGACTTGAATATAGTTCACTGATTCCACTTTTAATTTTTTCTTCCTCACGTTCATGTTTTTCTTTTAGGCTTTCTAATTCACTAGAACGTTTCATATATTCATTAGCTTTAACTTTATTGTCTTCAATTTCACGACAAATTTCATAAAGTTCGTTTTCTTTGGATTTTTTAGTTTCTGCAACTGAAGCTTTTTCTTGTTTTTGAACAATGATTTTTTCTTCAATGTCATCTATTACTTTATCTGATTCAGTTTTTCTTCCCTCTAAAACACTAATACTTTCATTAATATTTTTTGCTGCATTTAAAGCAATTTCATCTTGAATTTTAGTTAAATCAATCTTCATAGTCTTGCCCATTTCATTTTCAAGGGCTTTATTATCTCTTTGAGCAAGATTTTTTCTTGTCATTAGTTCATCAATAATACCACTGATTTTCATATTTCTTTCATCTAAATCGTCAATTTCTCTTTCTACTTGTTCAATCTTAGAAACGCCACCAAGCAATACCTTACCAAGTATAGTGTTTTTATCAGCAGTTTCTGCTTCTTTTTTTATTTTTTCAATCTTAATATCTACATTTAATGTATTACTTACACTTTTAATATCTGGCACTGAACTTGAAACACCACGATACCCTCCATAAAGATGTGATTCATCAATGCTAGATTCAATGGTATTTGTAACACTATCATTAACTACAATTGGTGTTTCTTCGAATGGTTCTTTATAAATAGGTTCAGTCTTAACTGGTTGTTCTTCAACTTCAGTGACATAGTTATCATCTATTTCTTCATGAATTGGTTCTTCTATTTTAATATTTTCTTTTGGAAGTAGTGCTTTGGATAAAACATTTGCAAGCTTTTCAGTAGATAATTTTATTTTTTTACTATCATTTTCTAAAACAGCATTAATTGGCACTTCGCATATTAAAACACCATCCATATTTTCAATAATTACTTTTTCCATAATATCCCTCCTGATTATTTAGCAAGTTCGCGAAGAACATCCTTAATTTTAGACCATTCTTCTTCACTCTCTACTCCAACAAATTTATTTATTCCATCTGCATCTGTTATCATTTCAGTAACGTATACTGTAATATTACCGTTTGCATCTGTTTCGTTTTTTGTATATACGACATATCTTTTTAAAGTATCACTAAATTCGAAGCTAATCACTTCTTCGACAGTTTCTACTGATCCATCTAACTTAGTTATAGTAAGCATTTTCTTTTCCTTCATACATATTACCCTCCTCTAGTTTCTAAAAAAATTGTAACATAAAAATAAAGTAATTTCAACACTTTACGTCAAATTACTTCATTTTTTTCAAATAAAACCATTTGCACCCATTAGCACAATAATTTTTTATATAATCATCTAATTTAGAAAAATCATTTATATCTTTAAATTTCTTATTACTTTTATCACAAAAACCTTTTAGTCTTAATTTACCATATGCCATATCACAAAATATATAATCATATGGGACAAAATAATCAGTAATAAGATCTTTAACTAAATCATAATTAAATATTTTTCCATCATCATGTTCTAAACAATATTTTATATTATTAAATTCATATATCATGTTATCACCAAATTAATTATACAAAAAATTATTCAATTGGTAAAGTAAAAATACTAGAATTCTTACTTATACTTCCACCATAATACTCGGGAATTGTGCCATTTATTATTTTATATGATATGGGAACTTCATTTGTTATTGTAATAGTGTCACTAATAATAGGAAGTATTACTCTTACATCTGTTTGTAATAAAATATATATTTCAACCATGCAATTATTTATTCCATATTCTTTTATTTTAATTTCAACGTTAGAATAAACTGCGTTAGTAAGACTTAATCTAACTGGTATATTTGGCCCAATATTACTAATTAATGGATTATTAAATATTGAAAAAAATGGAATATAAAAAGTTTTCTTTTTATTAGTAAGATTACTTATTTCCTCTTGAACAGAAGAAGACACTTTATCTAAAAACAAATTAACTTTATAAGTATTATAATCAATCATTTCTATTTCATTATTACTATTTTTTGTAACATTAAAAAGATCATCTTTTAAATAGTCAAACGTATCTTGTTTTATAGAATTATTTACTGTTAAGTTAACTATATCAAGCGATTTACTTTTAGCATATTCCATAAAAAAAAATGAAATATTACTCATTAGTTTGCCTATTAAAATTATAATAAAAAATATGAGTATTAATATTATTAATACTTTTAGTTTTTTATAAGTAATAGTTTTCTTTTTATTATTCTTAAGATACATTCTCATATTAAAATATATTTAAATAAAATAAAAAAAGCACTATATAATATTAAAATACTTTAGTATTATATAGATAGAAACTCCAAGTAGGATTAGAACAAATATGATTATAAATAGTGATTTCTTAGATATTATTTCATCTATTTCAATAGTATCAGTCATTTCATTTATTGTATTATTTTCTTCTTTTTTATCATCTTGCTCTTCTTTTTTTTCTTCATCTTTTTGTATTATAGGAGCAACTTCAGCAACAGTCTTATCTAATATATCCTTACTTATATCTTCATTTAAATTAACTATATCTTCTTTTAGATTAAGCAAATCATCACTATTACTTAAATCTTCTTTTTCAGACAAAAAATTTTCTTTCTTTTTAATGTTTTTTTCTTTTTCATATATAGTATCAATTAACTCATGTAAATTTTCTTTTGAGTATTCTTTATTAGTAACCTCATTTAAATCTAGTTTAGTTAAAATATTGTATTCAGTATTTATCATTCTTTTCTTTGCAGAATCACTATCAAATAGTTTATTTTCTTTAGCTAGTTTTAATATTTCATTAATATCATAAACTCTATCTTCTTTATTTTCTAAAGTATTTTCTGTGTATTCTCTATTCTTATTTTCATTTGGCATAAAGTAATTTAATTCTTTTCGTTTTTTATATTCTTCACGAGCACCTGTTTTTTTATTACTTGTTAAATCTATTACATTATTAACATCTATGTCTACATAATCAATATTTATCTCTGATACTTCATCATATAGTCTTTTATTCTTTTCACTTCTTAGAGTTAAAGTATTTTCTTCATATTTATCCATTCTAGTTTTCATTTAAACATCACCTATTATCTAAAGTATAGCATAAATTATTTAAAAAGAAAATAATTGTTTTTATATTTTTTTTATTATATAATTATTACGGAGGTAATTTTATGAAAGCTCGTGTAATAGAAAGTACTTGTATTGGTTGCGGTGCTTGTCAAGCATTAGTACCTGATGAATTTGAAATTAATGATTTGGGTATTGCAGAGGCAAAAAATGAAGATGTAAAAGATGAAAACAAAGAAGCCGTAATCGATGCAAAAGAAAATTGTCCAGTTGGAGCAATATTTGTTGATGAGTAATAAAAGATACGAATAAAACCGTATCTTTTATTATGCTTAATTTAGTTCTTTTATAATAGGAAAATAGTCTTTACCATTACTTTTTATACCTTTTATTTTAGAATTAGTATATCCAAGTAAATATTTTTTATTATTAAAGTAATAAATTTTATTATATGATTCATTATTACTATAAGAAAGTTTTTCTTCTTTTATCACTTCATACTTTTTATTATAAGTTACTATAATACTATCAGTAACTGTATTTTTTTCTTTTATTCCTGTTACTCCGACTACTGTGATATTATCATTATCAATCAATAAATCATTAAATACAGTAAAATTATCTCCTTTATAAGTGACTTCTTTTATTTTTTTACCATTATTATTTAGTACTACTAATGATGCTTTATAATAATCTAATTTATTCTTACTATCCAATTTTGTTCCTGTAAGTATATAATTATTATCTATTTTATTAATGCTTGTAAAACCTAATGTATCTGTATATGAGTAATGATAATGCCATTTTTCTTTTAAATTTTCATCATATTTCATTAATACACCGACAGAATCATTGATGCTACCAACGACTGCATAGCCATTTTCTTCCACTAAAATATCGGTATATATACCTTTATATGGACCTTTATAATTTGCTCTTTTTAATTCTTTTCCGTTTTTATCAAATTTAACTATTATTGCTCCACCATTCTTATGATTTCCAATTACATCTTTTTCATATAGACTTTTTCCTACCACTATAAAATTACCATCAGATAGTGCTTTTACTTTAGTAAATTCAGTATTTCCTAGTATTTTAAAGTTTTTTCTAAATACTTGTTTATAGTTCTTATCATACTTAACAATTAGTCCTTCACTAGCACCATTTTCAGTATGATAGTCATTCATTTCAATAGCACCGACTACTATGAATCCATCATCTACCTTTGTTATATCATTATAATATGAATTATTCCCTAGATCTAACATAATTTCTTTTTTTACTCTAAATTTGTTATTATAAACATTTAACAATGCTTTTGAATATTCTTGTTTCTTATGACTTTTCCCATATTTAAAGTCTGAATTACCTACTCCAACAAAGCCTTTATCAGTGGAAACTAATCCATTTATAAAAGTATAATAAGTATTATTTTTGTCTTGTTTATAAGAAAGTGCTCCCATATATATTAGTTCTCCAATAAGTATGATTGATAGAACTACTACTATTGTTTTAATTATTTTATTTATATTATTTTCTTTAATTTTTTTCATACTATTCCTCCAAGAATAATTTTATCACACTAATTAAGGTACTTCAATAAAAATTAAAAAAACTATCCATAAGGGATAGTCTAAATTAATCAATTTTATTATTATTTTTTATTTCATATAGTAAACTTCTAATTTATCACCATTATGTAATAATTTTACTACTACATTTGAAGGATAACCCATATCTTTTTTATAAGTAAGCTTTACATTTACACTGTATGCTTCATCATCTTTTATCTTTTTATATTGATATTTTTCAGTTTTAATACTATCAACATATGATGAATCTACTACTGGTAATTGTTGAGTTCTGTCTTTGTATAAGTTATGTTCAATGTATTTATATACTGTTTCGGATGCTTCAAGTACAAAGTTTTCTTTGTATGGACTATAAATAAATTGTACTCCTCCGATATCATTTTTAGATACCTTATTATCTAAGTTATAGAAGTCTACTGCTGTCATTTGTGCAACTAATTTTGCATATTCTTCATAGTCTACTTCATCTTTATTTAAAACTTTTTGAAGTTCTTTAAATAAATCTTTATATATTGCTGGAGCATCTTCTTCTAGTGTGTAACCATGTTTATCAATCTTTTCTACTACAACAGCACCACCGATTGCATCTTTATTCTTATTAATTGTTTTATAACCAAAGTATCCCCCGATTGCTAATAAAACTATAAGTAATAATATTATAATAATTAAAATAATTTTTTTCTTTTTCATACTATTTCTCCTTTATATATTTACTGTCTGATAATACTTTTTCAAAATAATTATAAACTATCACATCATTAGATATTTCAAGTATTTGTTCAGCCTTTACTTTATTTTTATTTATATAGTCCTCACTAAGAGGAATATTTTTTAACAATTTATATTGTCCTTTGTTATTGTAATAAACATAATTAGTTAAAAAATTACCATTAGGAAATACTACTAAGTTATCTTTTTTATTCATAACATCTGTGCCTAAAGCATATTTATTATAAATGCCCAGCATGTTACCAAGTGTAACAGATACATCATACATACCCATAGCTGTATCTACTTTTTTAGCATAATTATTTTTAAATTCTTCATCTTTGCTCCATATTATAAGAGGAGTACTTCGGTTAAGTTCTTGCCAATAGTAATCTAATTCTTTATATTTAGGATTGTCTGAATTTAGAATACCATTTGTTTCATAGTCATAATTGTAATATCTATTCCACAATGAAGTAGATATTCTAGCGTCATGGTCTCCATATATAACAAGTACTGTATTATCTAAAAGTTTATTTTCTTCAAGAAGTGATATTAAGTATCCTATTTGAGCATCTGCATAATGAGAAGAAACAAAATAATCTCCAAGCTTAGTATCTTCCATATATTGATATTTTGTTTCATTTACAGTCATAGTAAGATCCAATTTTTCAAATAAATTATTATATGAAAATGGTGTATGGTTACTTAATGTTATTATTGTACCATAATATAATTTATGTTCTTCATTAATTTGTTTTATATACTCTACTGATTGTCTCATGAAAGATCTATCAGAAAGACCAAAACCAATATTTTCATCATCTATATAAGATTTTTTTTCATAGAATTTATCATATCCAAGGTTTTTATGCATTATATTTCTATTCCAAAAGTCTCCAGTATTAGCATGCATACTGAATGTATAATATCCTTTTTCTTTTAGTAACTTATACATAGAAACAAATTCTTTATCAGAATAGTTTATAAATACAGAACCACTTTTAACAGGAAGAAGAGATGTTGCCATAGTAAATTCAGTATCACTACTTGTACCAAAACTTACTTGAGGATGAAAATTACTAAAGTAAAGTCCTTCTTTTGTTAGTCTATTTAGATTTGGAGTAATTTCAGTACCATTGATTTTCATATTAATAAGGACATTTTGCATACTTTCAAAATGAATTGCAATAACATTTTTACCTTTTAATACATTGGTGTATTCATTTTTATAGTTTTGTTTATCACTACGATCACTATAAAAATCATTAACTTCTTTATAGACTTTATCTGAACCAAATAGTGTTGCCATTTTTGGTTCTAAACTTTTTACTATATCATTTACTTGATATAGATATACTCCGAATTTACTAACTAAGTATTCTCTATTCCATTGGGTATAAAATCTTCCATAGTCTACTCCTTTTAAAGTGGTAAGTAGTAGACCTAGGAATACTAAAGACCATATATACATAAATCTAAGGCTTTTATTTTTAGAGAATCTTTTTGCTTTTAAAAACTCTTTTTGTTTTTTTTGTCTTTTATCAAATATATACATGCATATAGGAAACCATAAAGGTATTAAGTATTTAAGTTCAATAAGATCACCTACTACATTAGATTCTCCAGTTTTATAATTAGTTAGTGCAAATGAAATAAATGTAATTGATATAAAAGAACTGTAATACCGATAATAAACTATGTTAGAAATACAAATTAAAGTAGCAAGAATAGTCATTGTATAAAGATAAACATTACGCCATTTATTTTTAAATAGAAAGTAAAATGATGCAAAGAATATAGTAATAAATAGATCTGCAAATATTGGGGATATACTAAATATATTACCAGTAGTAAATGCTCTTAGTATAATACCATTTAATAAAGAACCAAATATATAAATAAATAACATTTTATTTTCATCAAAAAATAAATATGATTGTTTTATAAAAACGCTTATTTTTTTTATTAAAAAATTATTTTTGAGATCATTTAATTTCTTTTTCATTATTATTACACTCCTTATTTTGATACCTATTTACATTTATAGCCATACCCATCACGAAGATATATGCTAATAAATAAATCCAAATAAGTAAGATAAGTATGTTAGCAAAGTTTCCATATAATTCATCATATCTTGCTATATTAGTAATATAAAATGCAAATAATTCAGTTGATGCAATAAAACCAATAGTAGTAAAAACAGAACCTAGTGTAGTATGTTTACTTTTGACAGATGTATCTGGTCCTAGTGTGTATAATAGTTTAATACTTATATATATGATTAAGAAGGAACCTATTAATTTCATAATACTTATAAAGCCATAATATTCTTTAATTAAATATGTTATAGAAAAATATTCCATAATATTTTTAAAGATAATATTTCCTAAAAGAGGAATAATTATTATAAATAAAAATAAGATAACAAGTATCACAGTCATAATACATGCTTTAATTTTTAACCTTAAATAATTTGGTTGCTCTAATCCATATATAGCATTAGATGCAATTATAATAGCACTTGGTCCATTTGAACCAAGTATGATGTAGCATCCAATAATGAATGCTACATTACCTACTGAAGTACTATCTAATAATTTTATAATAATATTAGATAAAGCACTTGGTATTATACCATTAAGGGCATTAGCTAAGTCAAAGTTATTAAATATTATTGAGGCAATAAGAGATATAATTGCAATAATTGGTATCATTGACATTAATATATAAAATGCTAGTTGCCCTGGCAAAATACGAAGTTCTGGAGTCTTTAAAGCATCTAAAAAGTTTTGATATATTCTTTTTACTTCGCGTTTCATCACTTATTCTCCTGCTTATCCTTTCTCATTGCAATACTAGCTTCGTTTATAGCATCGTCAATTGTTTTAATTTCATCTTCGATCATACTATAACCAGTAGCAACTCCGAAACCATGTGGTAATTTATCAAATTCTTTTGTTAATTTATTTATATATGTATTAATTTGTTTTTCATTATAACCAATTAAATAAACTAAGAACTCATTTCCATCTGATCTTATTATTTCACTCTTTTCTAATTGAGTATTAATAAGAATAGCAGCAGCTCTTTTAATTAGTTTATTTCCTTCCTCATGACCATAATTATCATTTACATATTTTAAATTATTTAAATCTAATATAATAATAGTACGAGGATAAATTTTAGTTTCATCCCAAGCATCTATATTAGCATTAAGATAATTTCTATTTTTTAAAGAAGTAAGCATATCATTATATTTTAAAATATTTTCTTTTTTTGTTTTCTTTAAATTAGTATTAATTTTACTAATCATAACAATTATTATTATCAAAATAACAGGAATAAGTACAATAGATAATAATAGCATATATAGACTATTAAAGTTTTTAGCATTAACAGAATTATCTACAATTGATTTCATACCTAAACTTTTTATGTTATCGTTATCAGCATAGCTTGTAATAAAGTTAAGTAATGAATATAGAACAGTTTCATTACTTGAAACATAAAAACTATTTCCAGATAAGTATAAATCTTTAAAGATTAGATTATAATCAGATAAATAATCTCTATTATGTAAATAATCAACTTCATCCATCAAAAGAACACCATAATTATATTCACTTATCTTTTTAATATTAGTAATATTAGCATTATAGTTGTTATTTATATAATTGTATAAATTATCGTTTCCATAAATATATATTTTTTGATTCATTAAACCATCTTTACTATTTAAATTAATATAATTTTTACTAAGTGCTACTAGTGATGAAGATGGGATATTTGTATGAAAAGTATTATCATCTTTATATTCAAAATCAATAAAAGCAAGGTCTACTTTATTAGATTTAATATCACTTAATAATTCTTCTTTTGTATCATATTTAACATATGAAAAATCAATATTATTCATGTTCTTTAATGTATTTATATATTGCCCTGCTACTGAATATATTTTTTTATTATTTACTAAGTTGTAAGCACTATTTTTAACATATCCATATTTATAAGTTTTACTAGAAAGAGATACTCTATCTACATCAGAAATATTCATAATATTAGTATAAAAGCTCATGAATTCTTTATTATAATCACTTATAAATAATTCTTCTTTATATTTTGATAAATATTTACTAACTACACTATTTAACTTATCATTAGTTGACATGCGTAAAATTATTTTATTAGACAAGTCAGTAAAATCATAATTTATATATAATTGATTATTAACAATCTTAGAAAGACAATAATGACGTGGCACTATAGCATATTCTATTTTTTTAGATTTGATATCCGCAATTAAATTATCAATGTTAGAATAACTTACAAAATCATTACTATAAATATTAGTAATTATTTCTTTGTCATTTTCTAAAATACCAATCTTTTTAGTAGATAACTCATTAAAATTATCAATAATAGTGTTGTCTATACTTATTAAAACATATTTATCTTCTCCGATTATAATGTCATCTTTTTTAAGTGTATCTTTATTAGATAGTACCATCATCCTAAGACCTGCTTGATTTTCTTGTTCTTCATTATCTGATGGGTAATTATATGGATTTTTATTAAATGTTAATTTTGTTTCATTTTCTAAAAAAGTTACATAGTCAAATAAAACACCTTCCCCATCTTCACCATAAATATTAAGATTATTAGGGATTTCAATATTGAATAGATTATTTTTATTTTTATCTATCCATTGTTTTTCAAATAGTGTTAGTTTAGTACTATTATCTGGAGCATTAAGAAATAAATAAATTCCTAATGCAGTAGCAAGTAAAAGAACCAAGATTATAATTAACTTGGTTAATTTGTTACCATTGCTTTTATTTTTATTATTCTTTTTTGATTTATTTTTCATTATTTACACCTACTTAGCTGAAGAGTATGAGAAATTATCATTACTCTTGTTTTTATATGCAATTATTGGATAACCAGTTTCTTTTGAATTTTCAGATTTTATAAATACTTGAAAATCATAATAAGCAACTTGTTCTTCATCAAATTCTTTTAAAATTACATCTGTAATCTTCTTTGCATCTTTTGGTTTAGTTTCTTCAATAACTGTCACTACTATATCAACTGTTTTACCACTTACATTTGTTTTACAAGAAGAGACATATTTTTCATTTTCAATTTTTTCATCAAGCTCACCCATTTTAGTAGTAGTTATTTCAACTTTTTCTATTCCATCTAATCTATTACCATATACTGGAGTCCCAAGTGATGGCATAACTGCTTTATATATTATAAATAAAAGTAGTAATAAAGCGATAAATACCACTACTGCTATTGAAGTATACTTATTTTTTTTTATTTCATTAATTAGTTTACTTTTCAATTTAATCACCTCATTATAGTAATTATACATTATATCTTATATAAAATCAATTTACATTTTTTTACACATTTTAATTAATGTTTCATTGACAAGTTTTGGATTAAATGATCCTTTTACTTCTTTCATAACCATTCCCATTAAAAATTTAAGAGCATTTTCTTTACCCGCCTTATAATCATTTACACTTTTTTCATTATCGAGTAATACTTTTTTAATTATTTCTTCAAGGGATGCAGTATCTGTTTCCAATGAAATATTCTTTTCTTTTAAAATGTCTTTAACACTAGAGTCACTTTCTAATATATCTATCATAATATCTTTAAATATTTTATTGGTGATAATACCATCAGATAGTAAAGTAACAAGTTCATTAAATTTATTAATAGATAATTTTGTATCAAAAATACTAAGTCTATTTTTATTTAAATATGATAATATATCGGTAAGTAATAGATTACTTGCTATTTTAAAATTAATATCTGTTTCTATAAAGTTATTTAAATAGTCAGATAAATCTTTATTATTTATTAATTTTTCTACATTTATAGGTAATATATTTCTTTCTAAATATATTTTTCTTCTTTCATCTGGAAGTAATACAATGCTTTCTTTAACACTAGAAATCATATCATCAAATATTTCTAAATATGGAATATCTGGTTCTGGAAAATAACGATAGTCATTACCTGTTTCCTTTTTTCTCATAAGAACTGTAGTATTAGTAGCACTGTCAAATTTTCTAGTTTCTTCTTCAATAATGCCACCAGATTCAATAATTTGTTCTTGTCTTTTTATTTCATAGTCAATTGCAATTCCAACATTAGATATTGAACCAATATTTTTAATTTCTGTTCGTGTTCCGAGAGTATCATTATCACTAATTGATACATTAACGTCTGCTCTCATACTTCCTTCTTCTATTTTACAATCACTAACTCCCAGATAAAATAAGGTTTCTCTAATTCTTTCTAAGTATTTCATTGCTTCTTCTTTTGTATGCATATCAGGACATGAAACAATTTCAATAAGGGGAACACCTGCTCTATTATAGTTTAAGTATGTTTTATTATTAGCATGTAAACTTTTAGCAGTATCCTCTTCAATGTGAATACGTTCTATTCTTATTTTTTTATTATCTACTAAAACATAACCATCACAACCAATCGGAGTTCTTGCTTGGGTAATTTGATACCCTTTAGGTAAGTCTGGATAAAAATAATTTTTTCTATCAAAGTGCATTTTTTTATTAATATTACAATTAAGTCCCAAACAGGCTTTTAATGCACTCATAATAACTCCTTTATTTAAGGTAGGAAGAACACCAGGATAGCCTAGATCTATTTCACAAATATTGGTGTTTGCTGTACTATTATAATCATTTTTACTAGGAGAAAATACTTTTGAATTAGTTTTTAATTCAACATGGATTTCTATTCCGATTGTTGCAGTATATTTACTCATTATAAGCACCTCCTAAATCTAGATTAAGTTTTTCTTCAATAAATGATGCAAGTTTATATATTGTTTTTTCATCAAATTTTTTACCTATTATTTGCATACCAATTGGTAAATGGTTACTACTAAATCCAATAGGCATAGAAAGTGCTGGTAATCCTACCATATTTACTGGGTTTGTAAGAATATCATCTAAGAATCCTTTATTTGGATCATTAAGACTACTACCAATTTCATATGGTAATGTTGTAGTAGTAGGACCAATTATTAAATCATAGTCTTTAAATACTTTATCAAATTCTATATTAAAGGCATTTCTTAGCATAAGTGCTTTATCATAATATTCATTTTTATTTTTACCACTAAGTAAGAATGACCCTACCATTATTCTTCTTTTTACTTCATCTCCAAAGCCTAGGCTTCTAGTTTTTTTATAAAGTTCTTCAAGATTTTTTGCTTTTTTATATGAATAGCCATATTTTATACCATCAAAACGTGCTAGGTTACTGCTGGCTTCTCCAAGAGCAATTATTTGATAAAGACTTACTGCATTTTCTAAATATTTCATATCTACTATATCAATTTCAATACCCATATCAATAAGCATATATTTGATTTCATTAAATTTATTAAGTATTTCTTTATCGATAACATCACTAATATAGAAACTAGGTATAGCTAATTTCATGCCTTTTACAGGTGATCCGATTAAACTAGTAAAATTCTTATCTTTATCTATATTAGTTAGATCTCTTTCATCTTTTCCTGAAATTGCATCAAGTAATACGGCATTTTCATAGACATTTTTTGTAATTGGCCCAATTTGATCCATACTAGAGGCAAAAGCAATAAGTCCATATCTAGAAACTCTTCCATAAGTTGGTTTCATACCTACAGTTCCACAGAAAGCTGATGGTTGTCTAATTGATCCTCCTGTGTCACTACCAAGTGCAAATGGTACAAGGTGTGCTGAAACACAGGCAGCAGATCCTCCGGATGATCCTCCAGATACTAAAGATTTATTCCAAGGATTTTTAACTGGTCCAAAGAAGCTTGTTTGATTGCTAGAACCCATTGCAAATTCATCCATATTAGTTTTTCCTATAACTATCATATTATTTTTATCTATTAGTTCTTTAACATAAGAATCATAGATAGGAACAAAATCTTCAAGCATTTTTGAAGCACAAGTTGTTTTGAGATTTTTTGTGACTATATTATCTTTTAAAGCAATGGGAATACCAAATAATAAATTATCAACAGGTAAGTTTTCTAATTCTTTAGCCTTTTTTATAGCATTTTCTTTATCAAGTGTAATAAATGCATTCAAATCAGATTTTTCTATTCTAGAGAAACATTCATTAACGAGATCTATAGGTTTAATAGTTTTATTCTTTAATAATTTATTTATCTCGGAAATAGGCATATCAATATACTTACTCATCAAAAACACCTCCGACTTCAATAAAGTTATCAAACCTATAAGAAGAATTATTAAGTATATCTTCTTTCATAGTATATTCTTTATAATTATCTTCTCTTAAAGTAGTATTATTAGTCCATGGGGCAATAAATAATTCGTCAGTAGATATTTGTACATCATTTATTTTATTAATGCTGTCTAATATTTCTTTTAATTGATAAGAAAATTTTTCTATTTCTTCTTCACTTAAATCTAAACGTGCTAAATTGGCAACGTGTAATACTTCTTCTTTAGTTAACTTATTCATATATACTTTCCTCCGTCCTACTTATTATAGCATGATAACAATATTTTTTAAAGTTTTTATAGTAATTTGACATTTAATAATATAAATCATTTTTAAATAAAAAAAATCTCAATAGAGATTTCTTGTTAGTTATATTTACTAAGTGCTTCTTGAAAAAGAGGTATTAATGTACTAAGTAAATTAACATCTGTAATTTTATTTAAAGTACCATTTTGATAATCTACTTCTAAAACTTTATACTTTTCAAGTAATTCTGTTTCATCATTATTTATTTCATCAACATATAAATATTCTCCACCTTCATGAAGCAATGATTCTAGTACCACAACTTTATCATTTTCTTCAAAGGTTATTACATCATATCTTTTAAAACTCATAAGCTCAAACCCTTCCTTATTCTATTTTACTTTCTTTATATATTCAGATGCAGCCCCGACTAAAAGGGCACCACCAGTACCAACAGCGGCAGCAGTTATAATTCCACTTGCTCCAAGTGTTGCAACACCTAGAACAACACCTCCTACTACAAGTAATATTTTAGCTAAATTAGCATTAATTTTACCATTCTTAGAATTAATATTATTCATTAAGGCATCTTTAGCTCTAGTAATTAACTTAGGCCTTTTTGGAGCTTCTTCTTTTAATAATTCAGAAGTATTTTCGTTATCTTTATCAGTAATACCATTCTTAGCCATATACTCTTCAAAATCATTTTTAGCCTTTTCTTCACTAGTTAAGTCAACACTGATAGTGGGTTCAGGTTGTTTTATATCAACAACTTCTGGTTCTTTATTAACATTAACATCTGAATTAATATTAGTCAAATCTTCTTCAGTATTATTAGCAATATAATTACTATAGCCTTCAGGTAAACCTATATTAGTTTCTTTTTCTTCATTTTCATTATTTTCTACAGCTGGTTCTTCTAATTCAATAACTTTTGAAGGATCAATTTTACTAACTATTTCATTATATCTTTTTGGTGCATTATTTTTAATATTTTCAATTAAGTTTTGCATTTCATATAAGGACAACTTAGTTTCATCTTGAAGTAGTTCATCAGGATAAACCCTATTTCCATATGAATCATAAATTTGAGATAAGAATTTTATAGCAAAAGCAATTTCATATTCTTGTACATGTTGTCTTTCGTATTTTTTTATTCTATCTTTTAATTCTTGAGATTTCTTTTTGTTTTCTTCTACTAATTCTTCTCTTTTAGTTTCAAAGCTTAAATCTTTATTTTCTACTGCTTCCTTAGTTTGTTCGTTTACTACTTCTTTAATAAAAGCTAAGTATTGTTCTTCACTAATAGTTTTTGCATCAAATAACTCCTTATAAAGTGCAACTTTTTTTACAAATTCGCTATTCATTATATCACTCCCATTTATATAAGTGAATTATATCATATTTTTAAGTTATAGTAAATAAAAAATGACTACTTTTTTTTATAAAACTTTATAAAAACATAAAACAACAATAAGTATATTAAAGACATTAAAAAAACTAATAAATTTATGACTTTTTTACTTTAAAATATTTATGACTTTTATTTTACAATTTATACCAAAAATAATCGCCTTTTAATTTTCTTTGCCAAGAAAATTAAAAGGAA
>JAEDJI010000015.1 GCA_016296435.1 Bacilli bacterium
AAAGCAGGAGTTCGTTGGTAAAAAATATTGACACTAAAACATTTTTGTGCTATTATTTAGTTGAAGCACGAAAGTGTTTTTATTTTGGAATAAAACATATAATTAAGAGGTGGAATATGAAAGCGTTAAAAAATGTAAGAAGTGAAATGTCTAAAGTAAAATGGCCAGATAAAAAATATATGGTTAAATATTCAGTTGCATGCTTTGGTATGACAATATTTTTAGCTTTATATTTTTATGGTTTAAATGTTTTGATGGCATTTTTGAAAGGATTAAGATAGTATGGATAAAAAGTGGTATGTTGTTAACACTTATTCTGGACATGAAAAAAAGGTTCAAGAAAAGTTGCTTATGAGAGCTTCTTCAATGGGAATGGAAGATTATATTTTTAGAGTAATTATTCCAGAACAAACAGAAGTTGAAGTTAAAGATGGAGTTACTAAAGAAAAAACTAAAAAGTTATTTCCAGGATATGTTCTTGTTGAGATGATTATGACTGATGAAGCTTGGTTTGTTGTGCGAAATACTCCAGGTGTTACAGGGTTTATAGGATCAAGTGGTAAGGGTGCTAAACCTACTCCTTTACAACCATATGAAGTTGACAAAATACTTAATAATATGGGCATGTCAAGACTTGAAGTTTCTACTGATTTAGCAGTTGGCGAACTTGTTAAAGTTACATCTGGTCCATTTGCAGGAATGGAAGGAAAAATAGAATCTTTAGATTTGCCTAATCAAGTTCTTACTGTTTTACTTGATTTGTTTGGACAAGAAACTTCGGTAGAAGTTGAAATATCTCAAATAGAAAAAGCATAAAATACTTGCATTTTTTCTAATTTAATGATATTATTTAGACGCTATATATTTTTTTAAATATATATTTAAGTGGGAGGCATTTAGCTATTTGCGGTCGTGCTATTAAGACCACTCGCGAATTAACAAAAAATATGGAGGTGTTTTTCGTGGCAAAAGAAGTTGCAAGAAAAGTTAAATTACAAATTGCTGCAGGGAAGGCTACACCAGCTCCACCAGTTGGTACAGTTTTAGGTCCTACAGGAATTAATTTAAGTGAATTTTGTACAAAGTACAATGATGCTACAAGAGAAAAAATGGGAGATGTATTACCAGTTGAAATATCTATTTATGATGATAGAACATTTGATTTTGTAATTAAGACTCCACCTGCTGCTTTCTTAATTAAAAAGTATGCTAAGGTTCAAAAAGGCTCTGTTAAGGGTTCTAAAGAAGTTGTTGGTACTTTAACAAAAGAACAATTAAAAGAAATTGCTGAAATTAAATTACCTGATTTAAATGCTTACTCTGTTGAAGAAGCAATGAAGATCATTGAAGGTACTGCTAAGAATATGGGAATAACTATAGCAGAATAAATAAATTAGTTATTATACATAGGGTTACCCTATGTGGGAGGTAAAACCGCAATTACCACATAAGGAGGTTAAAACAATGAAAAATAGAGGAAAAAATTATAAAACTCTAGTTGCAAAAGTTGAAAAAGGAAAACTTTATACTAGTGAAGATGCTATTTCATTAGTTAAAGAACTTGCTAATACTAAGTTTGATGCAACAATTGAAGTTGCAATGAATCTTAACTTAGATGTTAAAAAGGCTGATCAACAATTAAGGGGTGCTATCACTTTACCAAAAGGTACTGGTAAAACTTGTAGAGTATTAGTTCTTGCTAAGGGTGATCATGCTAAAGAGGCAGTTGAAGCTGGTGCTGATTATGTTGGAGATACTGATATGATTGAAAAGATTCAAAAAGAAAATTGGTTTTTATTTGATACAATTATAGCTACTCCTGATATGATGCCTCAACTTGGTAAATTAGGTAAGGTTTTAGGACCAAAAGGTTTAATGCCAAATCCTAAGACTGGTACAGTTACTAATAATGTTAAGCAAGCTGTACTTGAAGCTAAGGCAGGTAGAGTTGAATATAGAACAGATAGTTATGGAAATGTTCATGGAGTAATAGGTAAGGCTTCATTTAGTAATGAAGATTTAGTTGAAAACTTAAATGCGTTTGTTAAGACTATTTTAAGGGCTAAGCCTCAAACTGCTAAAGGAACTTATGTAAAATCTATTAGTGTTTCTGCTACTATGAGTCCATCTGTAAGAATTGATCAAAATAGTTTTGACAATTAGTATAGAATAGTGTATAATATTATTGAATTTGATTTTTAAGTGCCAAAGACAGTAGGTGTTGATGTAAATCCTACCGAGGACTTTTATAAAGTATCTAGAGTCTTTGTGTATGAAGACTCTTTTATTTAGGCACGTAAATATAATAAGGAGGTGTCTTATGCCAAGTGTTAAAGTTTTAGAAATGAAACAGGGAATTGTATCTGAAATTAAAGATAAGTTAAATAGTAGTAAATCATTTGTATTATTTGATTATCGTGGTATGACTGATAATGATACTAAAGATTTAAGAATTAAGCTTAGAGAAAATGATTCAGATTACAAAGTTTATAAAAACACATTACTAAAAATTGCTCTTAAGGATTTGAATATTGACTTAGACAGTTACTTGGAAGGGCCTACTGCTATTGCTTTTTCAAATGATGATATAGCAGCAATAAAAGTACTTAGTGAATGTTCTAAAAACAATAGTGCTTTAGTACTAAAAGCAGGTATGGTTGAAGGTAATGTGGCAGATAAGGATAAACTAGACGAATTTGCTAAGATTCCATCACGTGAAGGATTATATACAATGCTTGCTGGTGGTATGATTCAAATTGTTAAAGATTTATCTATTGCTTTAAATCTTTATACAGAACAAAAAGAAAATTAATAATTAATAAATTGAAATAAGGGAGGAAAATATTATGGCAAAAATAACAAAAGAAGAATTTATTAGCTCTTTAAAAGAAATGACATTGTTAGAAGTAAAGGAATTAGTTGATGCAATGAAAGAAGAATTTGGTGTTGATCCAAGTGCTGTTGCAGTATCTGCAGCTCCTTCAGCAACAGTTGAAGAAGGACCATCTACATTAACTGTAGTTCTTAAAAATGCTGGTGCAGCAAAAATTAATGTCATTAAAATAATCAGAGAAGTTACTGGTTTAGGATTAAAAGAAGCTAAAGATATCGCTGATGCAGGTGGAAATGTTAAGGAAAATATTCCTGCTGAAGAAGCTAATGAATTAAAAGCTAGATTAGAAGAAGCTGGCGCTGAAATTGAATTAAAATAATTGATTGATTTAAAGCCTGTTTTTGTAATGGGCTTTTTGTCGTATAAAAGGGAGGAAAAATGACTCACTATTTTACTAATGATAATATTGAAAGTAATATAAAAGAAATATTGGTAAAAGTTAAAGATAATACTTTTAGTTTTTATACTGATAATGGAGTGTTTTCTAAACGTGGTCTTGATTTTGGCAGTAGGAGTTTGATTGATACTGTTCTTGATATGGATATACACGGAAATGTTTTGGATATTGGTTGTGGCTATGGTGTTATTGGGATCATTTTATCTTCTTTTTTTCATGGCAATTATGATTTAGTTGATGTTAATAAGAGAGCTATTCATCTTGCAAAGATGAATGTATCTAAGAATAAAGTTGTTGCTAATGTTTTTTATAGTGATATTTATTCTGATATTACTAAAAAATATGATTTTATTATTACTAACCCACCTATAAGAGTAGGAAAGGATATTTTGTATAAATTTTTATTTGGTGCTAAAGATTATTTAGTTCTTGGTGGTTCTTTAATATTTGTTATTAATAAAGATCAAGGTGCTAAAAGCGTAATTAAAGATTTGTCTTTAGTAGGCAAAGTAGAGATTTTAAATAGAAATAAAGGTTTTTTTGTAATTAAATGTATTTTTAATTGACAAATTGACTAAATTGTGGTAATAATATAAGTTGGTTATTTGTCTATTTGGAGACAGATTGTTGTTTTAAAAATTTGAAAGTAGGGGTGATTTTTTGTGGCATTTAAAGTAGTAAGCTGTGGTGACCATAGAAAAAGAAGAAATTTTTCCAAAATAAAAAATACTTATGAATTAAGTGATTTATTGGAAATACAAAAGAAATCATATAATTGGTTTATTGAAAAAGGTATTGAAGAAGTATTCGATGATTTATTCCCCGTAGAAAACTTTGCTGGTACATTATCATTAGAATTTGGTGATTATCATTTTGATGAACCTAGATATTCTATTAAGGAATGTAAAGAAAGGTATGCTACATATGCAGCTCCTTTAAAGGTTGATGTAAGACTTTTTAATAATGAAACTGGTGAAGTAAAAGAACAAGAAATTTTCTTGGGTGATATGCCACTTATGACTGATAGTGGTACTTTTGTCATAAATGGTGCTGAACGTGTAATAGTTTCACAACTTGTTAGATCTCCTTCAGTTTATTTTAATAAGGAATTGGATAAGAATGGTAGAATTTTAATTACATCGCAAATTATACCGACTCGTGGTACTTGGTTGGAGTTTGAAACTGATGCTAGGGATATTTTATATGTACGTATTGATAGAACTAGAAAAGTTCCTTTAACTACATTGCTTCGTGCATTTGGATTGTCTAGTGATGATGATATTATTAAGGTGTTTGGAGATAGTGATTTTCTTGAAAATACTATTGCTAAAGATTCTACAAGAAATACTGATGAGGCTTTAATTGAAATATATGAAAAGTTAAGACCAGGTGAACCTGCTACTCTTGATAGCTCTAAAAATCAAATTATAACTAGGTTTTTTGATGAATTTAGATATGATTTAGCTAAGGTTGGTAGATATAAGTTTAATATTAAGTTAAATGTATTAGACAGAATACTTAATCAAACTTTAGCAGAAGATATTAAAGTTAATGGTGAAGTTGTTGTTCCTAAAAATACGGTTGTTACTAAGGAAGTTTTTGAAGTATTGAAACCAATATTTGAAAATGGTTATGGTATTAAGGAAGTTAAGATTAATGATGAGTTGGATACTTATAATAAAGTACAAATGGTTAAGATTTATAAACCTGGTACTAAAAAGAAATTAGTGGTTATTGGTAATGATCAAAGCATTAATTCTAAAAGATTAACTATTTCTGATGTTTATGCATCTTGCTCATATTACTTAAATTTACTTGATGGTGTTGGTAATTTTGATGAGATTGATCACTTAGGAAATAGGAGAATTCGTCAAGTAGGAGAACTTTTACAAAATCAATTTAGAGTAGGTGTTACTCGTATGGAAAGGGTTATTCGTGAAAGAATGACTACTCAAGATATCAATGAAGTAACTCCAAAAACTCTTATTAATATTAGACCTATTACTGCTATACTAAAGGAATTCTTTGGTAGTTCACAATTATCACAATTTATGGATCAAATAAATCCAATAGCAGAATTAACTCATAAGAGACGTCTTTCTGCTTTAGGCCCTGGTGGACTTTCTAGAGATAGAGCAGGAATGGATGTGCGTGACGTTAATGAATCGCATTATGGTAGAATTTGTCCGATTGAATCTCCAGAAGGACCTAATATTGGACTTATTACAACTTTGGCTAGTTATGCTAAGATTGATGATTATGGATTTATTATGACTCCATATCGTAAAGTTGTAGATAGTGTTATTACTGATGAAGTAAGATATTTTACTGCTGATGAAGAAGGAGATTTGGTTATATCTCAGTCTACAGTGTTAACAGATGAAAATAATAAAATTATAGATGAGTCAGTAGCTGCTCGTTATCATGGCGAAAATATTCTGACTACTCCAGATAAAGTTGATTATATTGATGTTTCACCTCAACAAGTTGTATCTATTACAACAAGTTGTATTCCGTTCTTGGAACATGATGATGCTACTCGAGCACTTATGGGTTCAAACATGCAACGTCAAGCTGTGCCACTTCTTCGTCCTGAGGCTCCGTTTGTAGGGACTGGTGTTGAATATATTGCTGCAAGAGATTCTGGATCAACAATTGTTGCTAAGGCAGATGGTGTTGTCACATATGTTGATGGTAGAAAAGTTGTTGTTAAGAATAAGGGTGGAGTAGATGAGTATTATTTAACTGATTTTACTGCATCTAACCAAGGAACTTGTTTTCATCATAGACCAATTGTAAAAGTTGGAGATAAAGTAAAACGTGGTGTTACTATTTTAGCGGATGGACCTTCTTGTGATAAGGGTGAACTTGCTCTTGGTAAGAATGTTACTGTAGCGTTCATGTTATTTAATGGTTATAACTATGAAGATGCTGTTATATTGAATGAAAAACTAGTAAAAGAAGATGCTTATACTTCAATTCATATTGAAGATTATGAAATGCCATGTCGTGATACTAAACTTGGTCCTGAAGAAATTACAAGAGATATTCCAAATGTTAGTGAAGAGGCTCGTAAAAATCTTGATGCTGATGGTATTATTAGAATTGGTACTGAAGTAAAAGAAGGAGATATTCTAGTAGGTAAAGTTACTCCAAAGGGAATGGCAGAACTTACTTCTGAAGAAAAATTGCTTCATGCTATTTTTGGAGAAAAAACTCGTGAAGTAAGAGATACCTCTTTACGTGTTCCACATGGTGGTGATGGTATTGTTCATGATGTTAAAGTGTTTACTAAGAAGAATAATGATGAACTTGCTTCAGGTGTTTCTAAATTGGTACGTGTTTATATTGTTCAAAAACGTAAGATTCAAGTTGGGGATAAAATGTCAGGTCGTCATGGTAATAAAGGAGTTATCTCATTAATATTACCTGAAGAAGATATGCCATATTTACCAGATGGTACTCCAGTTGATATAATGCTTAATCCTCTTGGTGTTCCATCACGTATGAATATTGGACAAGTACTTGAATTACATCTTGGTATGGCTTGTAAAAAGCTTGGTGTTCATGTTGCTACTCCAGTATTTGATGGTGCTAAAGAAGAAGATGTAATTGCTATGATGAAAGAAGCAGGAATGGCTGAAGATGGAAAAACAATACTATATGACGGTCGTACTGGTAGACCATTTGATAATAGAGTGTCAGTTGGTGTCATGTATATGATTAAACTTAATCACATGGTTGAAGATAAGATGCATGCTCGTGCTACAGGGCCTTATTCATTAGTTACTCAACAACCACTTGGAGGAAAAGCACAATTTGGTGGACAAAGATTTGGGGAAATGGAAGTTTGGGCTTTATATGCATATGGTGCTGCTCATACATTACAAGAAATTATGACTATTAAGTCTGATGATGTTGTTGGACGTGTTAAAGTATATGAATCTTTAGTAAAAGGACAAAAGGTTGATCAGGCTGGTGTTCCTGAATCATTTAGGGTTCTTATTAAAGAATTCCAAGCTTTAGGACTTGATATTCAAATAATAAATGATAAAAATGAAGTTTTAGATTTGAAACAAATTGAAAGAGATGAAGTTCAAGAAAGTATGAATTTTAATGAAGTTGAAATTTCTTTAGCTGATAAAGAAGGTATAGCAGATGTTGTACTTGATGAAGATGAAGAATTGGGTGAATTCGATGATTTAGATGATATGGAATATGATTCGGATTTTGAGAATAAGAATAATGAAAGTGAGGTGAATTACTAATGTTAGAAGTTAATAAGATTGAAGCTTTAAAAATTGGTATTGCCTCTCCTGATAAGATAAGAGAATGGTCTTATGGGGAAGTAAAAAAACCTGAAACTATTAATTATCGTACTTTAAGACCTGAAAGAGATGGATTATTTTGTGAAAAAATCTTTGGTCCTACTAAAGATTTTGAATGTGCATGTGGTAAATATAAGCGTGTAAAATATAAAAATATCGTTTGTGATAGATGTGGTGTTGAAGTTACTCGTTCTAAAGTTAGACGTGAAAGAATGGGACATATTGAACTTGCTACGCCTGTATCTCATATTTGGTATTTTAAGGGTATTCCATCTCGTATGGGGACTGTTCTTGATATGAGTCAAAGAGATTTAGAAGAAGTATTGTATTTTGTTTCTTATGTTGTTATTGATAAGGGTATTACACCTTTAGAAAATAAGCAAACGTTGTCTGAAAAGGAATATCGTGCATATTATGAAAAATATGGTGATGGTTTCAAAGTAGGAATGGGAGCTGAGGCCATTAAGGAATTATTAAAGAAAGTAGATCTTGGTAAGGAAATTGAAGATATTCGTAAGAAGCTTGAAACTGCTCAAGGTCAAAAGAGAACTAGCTTATTAAAGAGACTTGATATATTAGATGCTTTCTATACATCTGGTAATAAACCTGAATGGATGGTTTTGGATGTTATACCTGTTATACCACCTGAACTACGTCCAATGATTCAATTAGATGGTGGTAGATTTGCTACTTCAGATTTAAATGATTTATATAGAAGGGTTATTAATAGAAATAATCGTTTGAAAAGACTTATTGATTTGGGTGCTCCATCTATTATTATTCAAAATGAAAAACGTATGCTTCAAGAAGCAGTTGACGCTTTATTTGACAATGGTAGAAGGGGTAAAAGTGTTACTGGTGCAGGAAATCGTCCTCTTAAGTCACTTTCTAGCATGTTAAAAGGTAAACAAGGTAGATTTAGACAAAACTTACTTGGTAAACGTGTTGATTATTCAGGACGTTCAGTAATTGTTGTTGGACCTAGTTTAAAAATGTATCAATGTGGTCTTCCTAAGGGAATGGCTCTTGAACTTTTCAAACCACATGTAATTAATGGATTGGTTGAAAGAGATATTGCTCATAATATTAAGGCTGCTAAAAGACTTATTGATAATCAAGATGAAAGGGTTTGGGATGTCGTTGAAGAAGTAATAAAAGAACATCCTGTTATGCTAAATCGTGCTCCTACTCTTCATAGATTAGGTATTCAAGCATTTGAACCTAAGTTAATTGGTGGTAAGGCTATTCGTCTGCATCCACTTGTTTGTCCTGCATTTAATGCTGATTTTGATGGAGACCAAATGGCAGTTCACGTACCAATTAGTGAAGAAGCTCAAGCTGAGGCTAGATTGTTAATGCTTGGTGCTAATAATATTCTTCATCCAAAAAGTGGGGAACCTGTTGTTACTCCTGCTCAAGACATGGTTTTAGGTAATTATTACTTAACAATGGAAAAGAAGGATGAGGTTAATGAAGGTAGAGTATTTAAAGATACTAATGAAGCTCTTATGGAATATGACAGAGGAAATTTACCTCTTCATACTAGGATTGCTATTAGGGTTGATTCATTTAAATATAAGTTATTTACCGAAGAACAAAGTGGTAAGTATTTGATTACTACTGTTGGTAAGATTAAGTTTAATGAAATATTACCTGATACATTCCCATATATTAATGAACCTACTAAGGAAAATATTGAGACTGTTACTCCTAGTAAGTATTTTGTAGATAAGGGTGTAGATCTTAAAAAAGCTATTAGTGAAATGCCTTTAGTTAGTCCGTTTCCTGTTAAGACTTTAAAGGATATAATTGCTCAAATATTTAAGCTTTATAAGACTACTGAAACTTCTATTATGCTAGATAGATTGAAAGATTTAGGATTTAAGTATTCAACTATAAGTGGTACAACTGTATCTGTTCATGATGTTGCTACTAGTAGTTCTAAACCTCAAATAATTGCAGATAGTAAGAAAATGGTAGATAAGATTAATAAACAATATGCTAGAGGTTTAATTACTGAAGATGAAAGATATGAGAGTGTTATTAATACTTGGTATAAGGCTAAAGATCAGGTTCAAGCTGAACTTCAATCTATTGCAGATTCTTCTCTTGAAAATCCAATATTTATGATGATGAAGTCTGGTGCTCGTGGTAAGATTTCGCAATTTGTTCAACTTTCTGGTATGCGTGGTCTTATGGCTAAACCAGGTGGAAAAACTATTGAAATACCAGTTATATCTTCATTTAAAGAAGGGTTAACTGTATCTGAGTTCTTCTTATCTACTCATAGTGCTCGTAAAGGTAGTGCCGATACTGCACTTAATACGGCATCATCAGGATATTTAACAAGAAGACTTGTTGATGTTTCTCAAGATGTAATTGTTAAGGAACATGATTGTGGTACTGATTTTGGTGTTACAGTTATGCCGTTTATTAATGAAAAGGATAACACTGTAATTGAAGGATTATATGATAGAATTGTTGGTAGATATACTAGTAAGAAAGTTATTAATCCTGAAACTAAGGAAGTTATTGTTGATAAGGATGAAATGATTACTGAAAAACTTGCTGAAAAGATTGTTAAGGCAGGAGTTACTTCAGTTGAAATTAGAAATGTACTTACTTGTAATACAAGAGCTGGTGTATGTCAAAAATGTTATGGTAGAAATCTTGCTACTGGTAATTTGGTTGAAATTGGTGAAGCTGTTGGTATAATGGCTGCTCAATCTATCGGAGAACCTGGTACACAACTTACCATGAGAACATTCCATACTGGTGGGGTTGCAGGTGGTGAAGATATTACTCAAGGGTTACCTCGTGTTGAAGAATTGTTTGAGGCACGTAATCCTAAAGGACAAGCTGCCATTGCTACTATTGATGGTAAAGTTAAAGAAATTCATGACGATCATGGTAAGTATAAGATTATTATTAAGAATAAACTTGAAGAAAGAGAACATATTACTAATTATGGTGCTAAACTTCGTGTTGAAAAGGGAGATACTGTATCTATTGGTGATAAGTTAACTGAAGGTAATATTAGTTTAAGGGAACTTCTTGCAGTTACTGACAGAATTACTACTCAAGAATATATCTTAAAAGAAATTCAAAAAGCTTATCGTGCTCAGGGTGTAGATATTTCTGATAAACATATTGAAGTTGTAGTAAGTAGAATGATATCTAAGATTAGAATTTCTGATGGTGGGGATACTAACTTCTTAATTGGTTCTGTTGTTGGTATTAGAGAATTTACTGATGTTAATAAAGAGGTAATTTTAACTGGAAAGAAACCTGCCGTTGGAAAACCAATTCTTCTTGGTATTACTAAGGCTGCTCTTGAAACTGATTCGTTCTTATCGGCTGCTTCTTTCCAAGAAACTACAAGAGTACTTACTGATGCTTCCATTAAAGGTAAGGTTGATACTTTACAAGGTCTTAAAGAAAATGTTATTATTGGTAAATTAATTCCTGCTGGAACTGGAGCTAAACAATATAGAGATGTTTCTTATGAACTTAAGAATCAACTTATGGAGGAAGAAGCAATTGATGCTTTAGAAGATGAATTAATGGAATAGGCTTTGTCTATTCCTTTTTTTTATGTTTTGTAGTATAATATACTTAATATTTGAGGTGATATTTTGAATAAAAAAGTTGTTGTTTTTGGAGGGGGCACTGGTATTAGTTATTTGCTTCGTGGTCTTAATTTGTTTCCTGTAGATATTATTGCAGTTGTTACTGTTTCTGATGATGGTGCTTCTACTGGAAAGCTTCGCGAAGAGTTTTCTATGCCTGGTATGGGGGATATTAGAAAAGCTATTGTTAGTTTGTCTGATGCTCCTCCTGAAATAAAGGATTTACTTAGTTATAGATTTAATACTTATAGTGATTTAGACGGACATCCTATAGGTAATCTTATTCTTACTGCTATGTATAATATGACTGGTAGTCTTTCTTCTAGTATAAAAGTACTTAGTGATTTTTTGGATGTAAAGCATAAGGTTCTTCCTTTGTCTGAAGATTATCTTACTTTAATGGCTGAAACTGTTGATGGAAAGATTGTAAGTGGTGAGAAGAATATTCCTGATGTGGAACATAGGTATAAGAGATTTTTTTATAAGGAGGTTCCTCATGTATCTAAGGAAGTAATTGATGCAATAAAGAGTGCTGATCTTATTGTTTTTAGTATGGGTAGTTTATATACTAGTATTATTCCTCATTTAATTGCTGATGAGGTAGTTAATGCTATTGATATGAGTAAAGCTAGAATTTTATATACTTGTAATGCTGTTATACAAAAAGGTGAAACAGATGATTATACTGTTGGTGATCATGTTGCTATTCTTAATTCTTATTTAGGTAAGAAAAAGGTTGATGCTGTTCTTGTTTCTAGTACTGTAATACCTAAAAAGATTATTGATAGGTATGTTAGATATGAAAACAAGGAACTTGTTAAATTTGATCCTTTGTATTTAGATAAACTTAATTGTGAGGTTATATCTAGTGATTTGCTTACTATTGAAAATAATTATATAAGGCATGATAGTTTAAAGCTTGCTACTGCAATATTTAATTATTTGATGAGGTGATTTTATGTCTTTTGCCACAGAGGTTAAGAATGAACTTTGTTTTTTAGATTATAGTGATAAAGATCTAATTGCTTTGTTATCTGGGTTTGTTCGTAATAATTATAGTATTGTTGATGGCTGTCTTATTCTTAGTACGGAGAATGCGAAGATTGCAAGACTTTTATTTACTACGTTTAAGCGTATTTATGATGTTGATGTTATTATTAATCAGGGGAGTATTAATAATTTTAAAAAGAAGAATTCTTATAATGTTGTTGTATCAGATAAGATGTCTTTTATACTTAATGATTTGATGATTATTGATTATGATGGGAATGAAATTTTTATTGATGATATATTTCTTTTTAATGAAGATTTAAAAAGAGATTATTTACGTGGTTGTTTTCTTGCTAGTGGTAGTGTTAATGATCCTAAGACTTCTAGGTATCATTTGGAGTTTTTGGTTGATAAGTTTGTTGACGCTAAGTTTATTTCTTATTTACTTGGTTTATTTTATATAAATAGTAAAATTATTGAAAGAGATAAAGGTTATATGGTTTATGTGAAGGAAGCGGAAAAGATAGGAGATTTTCTTAGACTCATTAGTGCTAATAAGTCTGTTATGTATTATGAGGATATAAGAATATATAGAGATCATAAGAATATGACTAATAGACTTAATAATTGTGAACAGGCTAATGTTGATAAGATTATAGATGCTTCGTCAAAACAGATTGAAGATATTAACATTATTGTTGATAAGTTGGGTATTGATTTAGTTGATGATAAATTGAAAAATGTTATTATTTATCGTCTGAAGTATCCGGAGGTGTCATTATCTGAGCTTAGTGAGATTATGTCTTATGAGACTAGTAAATCTATTACTAAGTCTGGTCTTAGTCATCGTTTTAGAAAGATACATGAAATTGCTAATCGGCTTAGAAATGAGTAAAAAAACCTAGATGTTATTTGGTAAATAACTTATCTAGGTTTTTCTTTGGTAGTAACATATTAAAGTTTTTATCTACTGTTATAGTGTATTCTTTTTTTTGTTCTTTTAGTTTTTCTCCGTCTATGGTCCAGTTATTTTTTACTTCGTCTTTAAATTTTATAGTTAGTTTATCGGTTGTATAGCAGTATAGACCCGGTGCATTTGTTATGCCTGTTCTTATTAACATTATAATTGTTTTTACTAGGTCTTTTCTTCTTGTTATATTACAGAATACTACTTCTAATTTATTATCGTCTAGTTTTACATTTTTATAAATGTTGTTGAATCCTGCGATTCTGTTAGCGTTTGATATTAGTATTAATGAGTATAGTCCATGATATGTTTCGTTGTTGATAGTGTATTCTAGTTCATATAGTTTTGTTTGTTGAAAGAATTCTTTGGCACCATTTATGAGATATGCTATATGACCTAATTTTTTCTTTAGTTTTCTAGATGTTTGATATGGAACATTTATGAATTTACCGAATCCTGTTACGTACACAAATGGTTGATTGTTTATTAGTCCTAGGTCTACTTGTCTTATTTCACCTTTTAGAATACTCTTTACATTTTTAATTATGTTTTTACCTAGTCCAAGCATAGCGCCGATGTCGTTTGTTGTTCCTACTGGAATGTGTGATAGAACTAATTTTTCTTTTCTTTGAAAGTTTCCTGTTACTATTTCGTTAAATGTACCATCACCACCGATTGATAGTACAAGATCAGCTTTTTTAATGTTTTTTACGTATTCTGTTGCGTCTCCATTTTTTTCAGTTAGGAAAAGATTTACTTTATAGTCGCAACTATTAATAGTTTCAATTATTTTTCTTAATTCTTTTTTTTTGATGCCTTTTCCGCTTTCTAGATTACATATTAATTCACATGCTTTCAATAGATATCACCGCTTTTATTATATCTAACTTTTTACATGTTTTCAATTATTTTATCGATAATACCATATTGTTTTGCTTCTTCGGCGTTAAGAAAGTAATCTCTTTCAGTGTCATTTTGTATTTTTTCTAATGATTGGTTTGTATTTTTTGATAATATTTTATTTATTTTATCTTTTAATTTTAAAATGCGTTCTGCTGCAATTTTTATTTCTGTTGCTTGTCCTTGTGCTCCTCCCAATGGTTGATGAATCATTACTTCTGCATTAGGCAGTATGTATCTTTTTCCTTTTTTACCACTTGATAGGAGGAATGCTGCCATTGACGCGGATATTCCTATACATATGGTTGAAACGTCGCTTTTTATGATATTCATTGTGTCATATATTGCCATTCCTGATGTTATTGATCCTCCAGGGGAGTTTATGTATATGCTTATATCATCGTTGTTTTCTGAATCTAGAAATAGTAGTTGTGCAACGATACTGTTTGCGGTGTCATCATTTATTTCTCCATTTAGAAGAATTATTCTTTCTTTTAATAATCTTGAGTAAATATCATAACATCTTTCATTTCCTTGTTCTTTTTCAATTACTGTTGGAACTAAATTCATTTTTATCACCTATTTATAAAATACTAAAAAATCTTAATAATATTCATATTAAAATAGGACAATATGTGATAAAATAGAATATATAAAGATAAGAGGTGCATTATGGAAAAGATAAAAATAAACTTATTAGATAATTATTATGAGTATGATAAAGGAATTAGTTTGTCAGAGGTTGCTTTAGATTTTAGAGATAAGTATAAATATTCAATTCTTGCAGGTTTTGTTGATAATGAATTTTGTGAGCTTAATTATTGTTTAAATAAAGATTGTTCTATTAAGTTTGTTACTGTGGATGATTCAGTTGGTAATACTATTTATAAAAAAGGACTTCTTTTTGTGCTTTTATATGCATTTAAGCTTATATATGGTTCAAGTAATACTTTAAAAGCTTGTCATTCTTTAGGAAAAGGTATTAGAATGAGAAGTGATAATGCTTTGAATAAGGATGATTTAACTAATATTAAGAATAAGATGATGGAACTTATTGAAAAGGATTTAAAGATTGAAAAGGTTTTAGTGGATAAGGGTGCTGCGATTGATTATTTTATTAATAATGGTGATTTTGAAAAAGCTAGTACTTTTAAGTATTTGACTAATCATTATGTTAATTTATATAAAATAGGGGATTATTATAATTATTTCTTTAGTTATATGCCTATTAGTACTGGAGTGTTTACATTATTTGATTTGTTTTTAGTTGATGATAATAATTTTATATTAGGGTTCCCTTCGGTTGGAAATGATGCTCCTGAAGTAAAGGATTATAATTTATTGCTTGATGCTTTTAATAATTGTTATAAGCGTGCTAAAAGGCTTGGTATATTTACTTCTTCAGACATAAATGAAATTGTTGCTAGTGGTAAGATAGGAGATATTATTAAGATAACTGAGGTTATTTCTAGTAATGATTTATTAAATATTGCTAGAAAAATATATGATTTTGGAGGTAAAATTAGGATTGTTTTATTATCTGGACCTTCTTCAAGTGGCAAGACTACGACTGCTAGAAAGTTATCGATGTTTTTAAAGAGTTTTGGTTACAATCCTGTTTCTTTGTCAATTGATGATTATTTTGTTGAGAGGGAGGATACTCCAAGGCTTCCTAATGGGGATTATGATTTTGAAAGTATTAAGGCTATAGATGTTGATTTGTTTAATGATAATTTAAATAAATTACTTAGTGGTGAGGAAGTAAAAATACCTACTTTTAATTTTAAGAAGGGTGTTAAAGAGTATCTAGGTAATACATTAAAACTAGGTGATAAGGATATATTAATTATAGAGGGTCTTCATGCTCTTAATGATGAACTTACTTATAATATAGATAATGATAAGAAGTATAAGATTTATGTTTCTCCTCTTACTGATCTTAATATAGATAATTATAACATGGTTTCTAATTCTGATCTTAGACTTATTCGTAGGATTTTAAGAGATAATAGAACTCGTGGTTATAGTGCTGAGCATACTATTAGTACATGGCAAAATGTAAGGGATGGGGAAAGAAAGTTTATTTATCCTAATCATTCTAATGCCGATGTTATTTATAATACTTCGCTCATATATGAAATTGGGGTATTAAAGCTTTATGTTTTACCTTTGCTTTATGAAATAGATAGCAAGTCTCCTTCTTATTATGAGGCTGTTAGATTAATTAATTTTTTAGGAATGTTTTCTGCAATTAGTAGTGAAGAAATTCCTAGCGAATCTATACTTAGAGAATTTATTGGAAATAGTTATTTTGAATAGGAGGATATAGTTATGAAAGTGGCAATTAATGGGTTTGGTAGAATAGGTAGATTATTATTTAGATTAATTTTAGAAGAGAGTGATATTGAGGTTGTAGCAATTAATGATTTATGTGATGCTAAACAACTTGCTTATTTACTTAAATATGATACTACTCAAGGAAGTTATAGAATTAATGATATTAGTTATGATGAGGATTCTATAATAGTGGGTTCCAAAAAAATAAAAGTGTTTTCTGAGGTTGATCCTTTGAATCTTCCATGGGGTGCACTTGATGTTGATGTTGTTTTAGAGTGTACTGGTAAATTTGTTAAGTTAGAAGGGGCGTATTTGCATATTGAAAGTGGTGCTAAAAAGGTTGTTGTTTCTGCTCCTTGTAAGGGTGATGTTAAGACTATTGTTTATAATGTTAATGATAATATATTAGATGGTAGTGAGAAAGTTATTAGTGCTGCTAGTTGCACAACTAATTGTTTAGCTCCTGTGCTTAATCTTATTAATAATAATTTTGGTATTAAGAAAGGATATATGACTACTATTCATGCTGTTACTAATGATCAAGTTATTTTGGATGGGGAACATAAGAAAGGAATTGAATCTAGAAGAGGACGTTCTGCATTTATGAATATTGTTCCTACTTCTACTGGAGCTGCTTCTGGTATTGGAAAGGTTATTCCGTCTTTAGATGGAAAGCTTAGTGGATCTGCGATGAGGGTCCCTGTTGGTACTGGTAGTGTTATTGATTTGGTTCTTGAGCTTAATAGTTTAGTTAGTGCTGATGATATTAATAATATGTTTAAAAATAATAGTAATGAGACTGTTCATTTTACAATGGATCCTATTGTGTCTAGTGATGTTATTGGTACTAGTTATGGTGCTGTTGTTGATGGGTTGTTAACTAATGTATTAGATACTTCTGATGGGCAACTTGTTAAGATTGTTGCGTGGTATGATAATGAAATGGGTTATTGTAATCAAATGCTTAGAACTATTAAGAAATTAAAGTAAAAGAGTAAGAATAATTCTTACTCTTTTACTTGTAATAATTATTTATAAACTCTTTGTAGGCAAGC
>JAEDJI010000016.1 GCA_016296435.1 Bacilli bacterium
AATAACACTTTTTTTTAAATAAAAAAAGGTAAGATATAAATTAACTTACCATTATTTAAATTATAGTAATAAGACAAAAATTATTATTTAGATTTTCCAGTTAAGTTTTTTTTAGCTTCTTTTTTACCAAACAAATCACCAATAATAAACAAAATATTTGAAGCAAACACAATATATAACATTGAATCAATCATTGCAAGATTATCAGCCAAATAAGCAGAATTATAAGAAATATTATATTTATAATAAATCAACATATTAGTATCAAATTTAGCTCTTAACCCTATCAAAACAACAACTATTAAGATAAGAAAAGTACCAAAATTAAATAATAAATTTTCGCTACAGCTTTTCTTACTAACAAACAAATTAATAATAAAAACCATAAAAACTAAAACAAATGGAAGTAAAACACTAATAGATTCAGATAAAGATTTTTCTAATCTTTGATAAGTAAACATAATTCCCATGAAAATCAATAAAAAAGCTATCACAATTAAAATATATCTTAAGAAAAAGAACACTTTAGAAAATATATTACTCATTTGACCCACCTCCAAAAGCATCAGAATACCAAGTACACAAATCTAAAATAAGTGATGAAACTAAATCGTAATTTCTCAAAGTGAAATCAGTGTCACTTCTCAAATCATCAAAAATTGAAAATCTGTTCATTTCGCTAGTAAACGAATAAGAATTAGTATTTAGAGATTTCTTTTCCATATAATTAGAATTACTTATAACAACATTAAATACTTTATCATAATTTGTAATCATAGCATCAAAACTAGATTTAATATTAGGATTAGAATCAATATAAGGTTTAGTATTATATTTTAATAAATTGTTACATTCAGAATTAATTTTAGTATACAAATAATTCATATTAACATATGTATCATAATATTTAAAACTATGTATTCCTGAATTTTTATATAAATTAGCATCTTTATACGCATCAATACATTTATTAATAGAAATTTTTACTGCCCTAGCAGCATCAGATTTGCCTGCACTAACCTTAGATACATCAAGAGACAGTAGTCTTTCAGCATTAGAAATATTATCCTTAATATTATTATAAGATACATTTTCATTAGTATCAATGTTATAAGTATGAGAAACTTCTCTATAATGATATAGATTAATTAGCAACAAAAATGAAGCCATCATAATACCTAACATTATAAGAATATTACCAAATAATTTTAAAAAATCTTTCATCATAATTCTTTCTCCTTATTTATATCATTTTCTTCATTTAATTTTTTTGCAAGTTCTTCACGAGCAACATCAACTCTAGCACCCTTTTTAACCACAGATCTAGTTTTTTTACTAGCTATTTTAAATATTTTTAAAATATCATATACTACTACACCAAGACAAGGAATCAAAATAACAGAAACCCATCCAAACTTAGATAACAAAAACTGTTGAATATATCCAGCTTTTGGTATTTTAAATAAAACCTTACCTAAAACATTATCTTCATTAACAGGAGCACTGTCAGGAGTCGGATTATTATCACCCTTAGTAGTATATTGCATCTTTCCATTCATTTCAATAGGATCCGAATATATTCTATGAGTAATAGTCTTTCCACTACTAATACTTGAAGTAGAAACAAATGTAATAACATCCCCTTTAAAATAAGCATCCTCTTTATACGTAATGATAATATCCCCTGGTTTTATTGTAGGATACATACTTGGAGAAAGTATCGTATAAAAATTAAGTTTTACTTCTCCTAAATCTTTATTATTAGCAAGAATCTTTACCCTGACAACATAAACAAGTAAAAAAACCATTATAAACAAAAGTATTATAAATAAAGTTGAAGAAATAATTTTAGAAATTAATTTTAACTTCTTTTTCACTACTACCAACCCTTTCATCAATAACTATTAACAACAATTTTGCACTTAAATACTCTAGAAACACTATCAACAGCATAATCACTAGATAACCACATTCTAAAAGTATAATTATCAAAATTGTCATCATTAATTTCATTCCTAATTAAAGTATACCCATTATTCTGTACTTTACTCTTAGGAAGTTCAGATATTCTATTAATAACCTTATCATTAATTTTAACTTCTTTTTGATTCTTAATCAAATAAATTTTAATATAATTAGGTTCGATGGTATTTTCATCGTTCAATACAAGTGATACTTCATAATTAGAGTAATCAGAACTCTTCTTTTTTGAAACATCACCATAATACTTTTCTGAAACATTAAATTCATACATTTCATTTTTACCAGTTAATTTCATTCCAACTTCATCAGACACTGGATAAACATCAATCATATTAATATAATTACTATCATCTGAAAAAGAAAATAAAACTGAACCAGTAGTTATTGTATTATTTTTAATTGAATTAAAACGATCAGCCATTGAAAAGCACATAAAAGAAACAATAGATGTTAAAAATATAATAAATAATAATAACAAAAATAAAAGACGTTTATTATTATCAATATCTGGATGTAAAATGTCAAAGGCAACTTCATCAGCAACTCTAACTAACTCTTTATCAGAAGATATATCCAAAAGTTCTTCATCTTTATTATCTCTATCAGAATTCATAATCTCACCACCGACTACTACTATAACAATAGAATATCACAAATACAGAAAAAATAAAAGTATTTTATAAAACATTTCTAAAAAAATGTCAAAAAGCAAAAAAAATATTAAATTTTTATTATTTACTAATATATAAAAATCAGCCTTTTACCTTATATATTAATGAAAATTAAAAAAAGACCTTGCATATAGCAAAGTCTTATTAAAAGTCTACCCTAACAAAAACATAGAGTCGCACTTAATTAATTCATTAATATTGAGCAGCTGATACTTTAACTTTAAAACTAAATGTTTCTGATTGAGTTTCTTTAGTTTGAGTATTAGTCCATTGACCACCAGCAGCTTTACAAGTTTCTTCAGTTTCATTACCAGCAACTGTACAAGAATTAGTTGTTACATTGCCTGTAGATTCTTCTCCACCTTTTAATACAAATTGATCACTAATCCATGCATTAATAGTATAAGTTTTTTGATTTCCAGTAGTATTAATGATACCTTTATCAAATACATAACTATTTAGCAAATAAGTATCTGGTTCAATTCCAGTCATTCCAGTATCACCAGCAGCATAACCTTTATTACCAGCAAAACTATTTAATGTTACAGCAGTAGCAGTATCAGTTTGTCCAGCATTAGTATAATATTTGTTACTTCCGTCTTTGATAGCAACCTTTATCATACTATCAGTCAAATTAGTATTACCTTCAGTTAATTCAACAAAACCAACTTCATAATGAATATTCATCTCACCAGATAAATTAGCAGATAAAGTAAAGTTACCTGTAGCAACATCTTCACTAGAACCAGCAATACCAGTTGCATCATCAACACCATAAACATTATCAAGTGTAAATAATGATTGTCCTTTCTTATCAATTGCTAAAGAAACTGAACCTGTTGTGATTACATTTTCTTTAGTACCTTGTGCTGAAAAACTATACATAGCAAATGAAACACCAACAACAGCAATAACCAAAACTAGAACACCTAGAATTGATAAAATCATAGTTTTATTATTTTCCATTATATTAAACTCCTTTCATTATTTTTACACGCCACCATTAACATTAACTCTTAAAGAATATTTAGAGTTAGAATTAATAGTGGAAGCATCTTGATCTCCAGCAATCCAAATTCTTAATCTGTAAGAATCAATTTTGCCAGTAGCAGTACCTGCATTATCAGTAGCATCAACAATTACGCCATCTGGAAAATCACTAACTTTCTTACCAGATATTACAGAAGTATAATTGCCACCTGCTTCTAATTTTTGAAGATTAATAGCTATTTGATTGTCATTTAATTCACCACTAATTTTAGCAACAGAAACTTTATATGGAATAACTGTTCCTTCTTTAGAAGTTTTTGTAACAACATCAAAATCGAAATATTCTCCATCATTAGTCAATTTTTGTAATGCATCAGCTTCACTCATTGGTAAAGCATCAGACAAAGCAATACCATTTGTCTTTTCTGAGAAACTCATAGTAACTGTTCCAGATTTAATAGAATTTTCACCAGTTATTTGATCATTTGAAGTAAATAATGCAAATGAAATACCAACAACTGCAACTATTAATATTGCAACTCCTAAAACAGTCAATAAAATTTTCTTAGAATTATTGTCTTCCATAATATTTAACCTCCTTTACTATAACAATGATAATATATTTTAAAAAATATTGCAATATTTTTTTAAAATTTTTAAAAATATTTTACTGTTTAAAAATAAATAAAAAAGCCAATAAAAATAATCTATTGACTAATATCCATATCTAACTATATCAAAAACGACATTATTCACAGTTCTAACTGGAGACTTAGATCTTTGACTCTCTTTTAATAAATCAATCATCGAAGAATCAACACCCCTATCAAGAACTATAACATACATATTATCGTAAGCATCCAAATTAATTTTTAAAATACTACCACATGGTAACAATGTTGAAGCAGCAACAACTCTTATTTTACCATATTCTTTGTCATTGTAATATATATTTCCATTCTTAGCGTTTTGACCATTACATCCAAGATGTCCTCCACAAGAAGCACAATCTGGACCATAATGAACTAATTTTGCCTTAAAACTCGTAGGATAGCTCTTGGAATAAAAAACTGCTTCTTCCATACTATTATAAAATACTGGCTTCAATTGTTTTTCCAAAAGTTCAGATTGCCCACTTTTTAAATCAGAATACGTAAGTAAATCTTTATTATTATTATTAATTGTATTAAGACTCGATTCATCAGTCTCTAAAGCATACAATACACCAAAACCAGTAGATACAAATATGAATCCAAATATGCCAAAAATACTCATCAATATTTTAAAAATATTTTTCTTTATATGATTCAAAACAAATCACCTCAACTACTAAAATAGTATCATATTTCAACATCTAAGTCAAATAATCTAACAACATTATTACTGGTAATTTGTGCCACATCATTAACACCCATTCCCTTAATTAATGAAATTTTTTCTGCTATAACTTTAATATTTTTTGGTTCATTTCTTTTACCTCTAAACGGCGATAAATAAGGAGAGTCAGTTTCTAAAATAATATGAGATAAATCTATATTTTTTACAACTTCAGCAAGTTTACTATTAGAAAAAGTGACAACCCCTCCTATTCCCAAATAAAAACCAAGTTTAATAAATTTATTAGCCATTTCTTCACTTCCAGAAAAACAATGAATCACACCTATAACACCGCTGTCTTTCAAAATATTATAAGTATCTTGCATAGCATCTCTAGTATGAATAACAACAGGTAAATTGTATTTTTTTGCAATAGAAATTTGCTTTTTAAATGCTTCTATTTGTAACTTTTTATCATCCTTACCATAATGATAATCCAAACCAATTTCTCCAATACCTATAATTTTATTCTTATTATTACAAATTTGTTCTTCTAATAATAAAAAATCAGAATTATTTAATTTATTAACTTCACTAGGATGGTAGCCAACAGTCATAAATAAATTATCATATTTTTTGCAAAGTTCAACGTTAGAAATATTATCATCTTTGCTGCAACCGCCAAGAATCAAATACAAAACTCCCGAATCAATAGCCTCTTGTATAACTTTGTCAATATCATCATATCCTTCATTAACCAAATGTAAATGTGTATCAAACATAAGTACACCTCCAAAAAAATTATAACATAAAAGCGGATGAACAATCATCCACCTTTATTATTCATCATCTGTTTCTACAAATACATATACACCATATAGCATAATCAGAAAATAAAAAAAATCTATAAAAGAATGCATACTAGTCAAATAAATCATAACTAGTACAAAAACAACACTTATAATTACTGCATACCTCTTTAATCTTTCTGCAACCATAATTATCTCCTTTTTGTTATTTTTACAGCACCTTAATTATAAAACAATATTCGACAATATAAAACAAAAAAAGAGAAAAATATCAAATTTTACACTCCTTTTTTACACATTATTAATCGATTCTTTGAAATAAAACATATGAATCATTTAACTTCGTACCAGATTCATAATAACCAAACTTATCTAAACTATTAAAATCTTTAATGTTTGTATTTAATTGATCAAATATTTTTTCACTAGTATCTGGCATATATGGTTGTAATAAAACTGCTCCAAATCTAATTGATTCAACTAAATTATATAAAACAGTTGATAACCTATCCAAACAATTTTCGTCCTTAGCAAGTACCCATGGCATTGTTTCATCAATATATTTATTACATCTTCTAAAAATATCAAAAATAGCATCCAAAGAATCAGCAACACGTAAATTTTCCATTTTTTCATCAACAACATCTCTAATAGATAAAACGAAATTAATTAAAGCAACATCAATTTCTTCAGTTACACTCTTGTTTTCAACTATACCATTAAAATATTTATTAACCATACCAATAGTCCTATTAACTAAATTACCTAATACATTTGCTAAATTTGAATTAATACTATCTATAAGAAGTTCCCTAGTAAAAGTTCCATCAGATGAAAATGGCATTTCATGAAGCATATAAAATCTAATAGAATCAACCCCAAACTCATTAACTAGATCATCAGCATAAACTATATTACCTTTACTCTTACTCATTTTGTCATTACCAAAAAGCATCCAAGGATGACCAAATATTTTTTTAGGAAGTTCTAAATCAAGAGCCTTTAATATAATAGGCCAATAAATAGTATGAAATCTTAAAATATCTTTACCAATTACATGTACATCACAAGGCCAATACTTATAAAAATTCTGATCAGATACACCATCTGGATTATAACCTAGAAAAGTAATATAGTTTGTTAAAGCATCAATCCAAACATAAACAATATGATTTTCATCAAATGATACAGGTATTCCCCATTTAAAAGACGAACGCGAAACACATAAATCCTCAAGACCCGGTTTAATGAAATTATTTATCATTTCGTTCTTTCTAGATTCAGGTTGAATAAAATGTGGATTTTTATTAATATAATCCTCAAGCCAAGAAGCATAATTACTCATTCTAAAAAAATAAGCTTCTTCACTTGTTTCATAAACTTCTCTACCACAATCAGGACACTTTTCATCAATTAATTGAGTTTTAGTCCAAAAAGACTCACAAGGAGTACAATAAAGTCCTTTATATTCACCTTTATAAATATCACCTTTATCGTATAACTTTTTAAAAATTTTTTGAACTTTTTCGATATGCAATGGATCAGTAGTTCTAACAAAACTATCATAACTAGTATTCATAACATCCCAAATACTTTTAATTTCATTAGCAATAGCATCAACATATTGATGACAAGAAACACCAGCCTCTGCTGCTTTTTGTTCTATTTTTAAACCATGCTCATCAGTACCAGTTTGAAAATAAACATCATATCCTTTAAGTCTCTTATATCTGGCGATAGCATCTGTTAAAACAATCTCATACGTATTTCCAATATGTGGTTTAGCAGAAGTATAAGCAATTGCAGTACTAATATAAAATTTTTCTTTCATAATCATCCCTCCAATAAATAAAAAACGAAATATCTCTAAGGACGAAATATTCCGTGGTACCACCTTAATTTTGCAAAATTACAAACTTATTTTTTTAACGCATCCCTGCGGGTAAGACCTGTTCCAAAAATCATATCAAACAATTCAAAATATTTGTTTTCACCAAACACAAACTCTCTAAAACTTCAAAATTGTTCTAACTTTTCTTCATCACATTTGTCTAAGATTATAACATAACAAAAATCATATTTCAATATATTTGCTTAAAAATTTAGAATACATAATTGCAATACGTTCTTCAAACGAATCAAAATTACAAGAATCAGAAACTATAATTAAACTCCCAATAGCATCACCCTCAACTATAATTGGACAAACAATATATCCAATAACATCTATTCTACCCTTAACTATACTAAAACTATTAACAACATAAGAAAAAATATTAGTTCTTCCATTAATAATTTTCTCCACATCAAAAGAAATATCTAAACCAACATAATTATTCTTTAAAGCACCTGAACCAGCAATTACTCTACATCTATCAGTAATCAAAACCGTTTTATTGATACAAACCGAAATACTATCAACAAATTTATCATAAAAATCCTTTAAATTATCAAAATGAGAATACTTCTTTAAAATTATATTCCCACCATCTAAAAATATTTCTAATAATTCACCATCTTTTATTTTTAAAGTTTTCCTAATTTCTTTAGGAATAACAATTCTTCCTAGTTCATCTATTCTTCTAACAACACCAATAGTCTTCATTAACTTTCCTCTCTTTCATAATTATTTTTCCATAAAAAAATAAAACTATTCATAAAAAAAAACATAGTTATAAAACTATATTTCTTTAAAAAGTTTATTAAATAAAACTATTGGATTATCTTCCCCACTATTTTTCAAAATTTTAATAAATAAACAATTATGTTTATAAGAAAATACAAATCGATTACTAATCTTAAGTGATTTCGTAATTAAATCTTCATAATCAATAGAATTTGACCTAATAATATCAAACATCACTGATATACTAAAACCATCTTCTACTATTCTAGATATTCCAATCTTTTTACTGTAATTTTCAAACAACTCTTTATTCATATACAAAATAATTTCATCATTAAGTCTACCAAATCTATCTGTAAGTTCATTGTAAACTAAATCATATTTTTCATAAGAATCAATACTATTTATAAGCTTATGAAATTCAATTTTCAACTCATCACTAGTAGTATAAAAATCAGAAATATGATTATTAATTTCTAAATTACTAATAACATCTTCATTTTCATTTGAAACTTCAATTCCCTTCAATTTTAATATTTCATCATTTAACATTTTCATATATAAATCAATACCAACGCAATCAATATAACCAGCCTGTTCGCTTCCCAAAATATCACCAGAACCTCTTATTGATAAATCACGTGCGGCAATAGTAAAACCGCTTCCAAGCTCAGTAAAATCTTTAAGTACTTGAAGCCTTTTCATAGAATTTTCAGTTAAAACTTTATTTTTTTCATGTGTCAAATAAGCATAAGCAATTCTGTCACTTCGACCAACTCTACCTCTTATTTGATACAACTGACTAAGACCAAACCAATCAGAATTATAAACAATGAGAGTATTAACATTAGGAATATCAACTCCAGTTTCTATAATAGTAGTACATATCAAAACATCATACTTGTAAAGAACAAAATCATTCATTATATTCTCAAGATCATCTTTATTCATTTTTCCATGAGCAAAAGCAATCCTTGCTTCAGGAACAATCATCTGTATTTCTCTAACTTTCAATTCAATATCATCAACTCTATTATATAAGATGAAAACTTGACCATCACGTGATAGTTCCCTATATATAATATCTCTAATAATATTTTTATCAAATGCAAGCACATAAGTTTGTACAGCATGCCTATCTTTCGGAGGCGTTTCAATTAAAGATAAATCCTTAAGACCAAAAATAGCCATTTGCAATGTCCTTGGTATAGGAGTTGCAGTAAGAGTAAGCACATCAATATTACTTTTATATTCTTTAATTTTTTCTTTATGTGCCACTCCAAAACGTTGTTCTTCATCAATAACTAATAATCCTAAATCCTTAGGTTTAATATCATTACTAAGTATTCTATGCGTACCAAATAAAATATCAACATTACCATCATTAAAATCATCTATTATTCTTTTCGCATTTTTAGGAGAAACAAACCTATTTAATAATTCTATTCTAACAGGAAAATTTTTAAATCTATCAATAGCACTCAAATATTGCTGTCTAGATAAAAGAGTAGTAGGACAAAGATACATAACTTGCTTATTATCTAAAACAGCTTTAAACATAGCTCTAAAAGCAACCTCCGTCTTACCATAACCAACATCACCACAAAGCAATCTATCCATTGGAATATTACTTTCCATATCCTTTTTTATTTCCATAGTAGCTCTAATTTGATCATCAGTAGCTTCATATAAAAACTCATTATCAAACATAGTCTGAAGTTCATTATCTTTACTAAAAGCAAACCCTTTTTTTAACTTTCGTTCCGCTTGCACCCTAAGAAGCCTTTCTGCTTCATACTTAATTTTATTACTGACTCTTCTTTTAGTCTTTTCCCACACATTACTATTTAAAGAATTAATTTTTGGAACATACCCTTCCTTACCAGAAAACTTACTAATTAAATCTATCTTAGAAACAGGAATAAACAATTTATCCCCATTAGCATAAAGAATTTCTATATAGTCATTCAAAACACCATTTTTAGTAATTGTTTTAATCCCATTATAAATACCAATACCACAAGCTTGATGAACAACATAATCACCAATATTAATTTTAGTAATATCATTTATTCTCTTAGAATACTTAAATTTAACATCTTTTTTCTTAATTAAAGATCTATTAAACAATTCCTTTTCACTAAGAAAAATATAATTATTAATAGAAAAACCTTCACCCAAAGGAAAAGTAACAATGTTAACTCTTCCATCAAATATATTATTTATATCTGTAAAAACATATGAAAAATCAAATAAATCATCAATATTATTTATATTAGACAAACAAATAATTATTGTTTTTTTTAAAAGCAAACACTTTTTAACATAATCATTAAAATATCCAATGCCATTACCATTATAATCCAAATTTGAAACACCAAAATCAATAAAATTATTATTTTGCTTATAATTATCAAAATCGTTATAATAAATAACCTTATCCAAAGAAATTTCATCTAATTCAAAAAATAAAGACTCACCTCTATTATAATCAAAAAATTCTTGAACCATATTTTTATATGAAACACAAATTTGATTATAATCTTTAATAACAGTATAACAATTTCCTAAATAAGAAGAAATATTTACATACTCACTAGTACTAATTTCGTCATTAGGATATATTTCAATAAAATCAACACTTGAAATTGATCTTTGATCATCTGAATTAAAAAAACGAATAGATTCAATATCATCACCAAAAAATTCTATTCTTATGGGATTATCACTACCAATTAAAAAGATATCTAAAATATAACCTCTAACAGCAAAATCGCCCATTTTCACAACTAAATTTTCCTTTTTATATCCTAAATCATCAAGCTGTGAAATAATATTTTCAATAGAAATATTATCCCCAACCGAAAGTTTGATGATTTTATTTGTATAATCACTAACTGGAGGTAAATGTCTTAAATAACCAACCAAATCAGTAACCACAATTCTTTTATTATTATTTAAAAGTTCATTTAAAATCGAAAGTCTTTCAGTTTTAAGAATAGGACTAGCAGCAAATGCATTAATAAAAGATAAACTATCATTCTCAAATAAAAAACAATTGTCATTATATCTGTTTATAGCATCATATATTTTTCTAGCTTCAAACATACTTGGAGTAACTATTAATAAACCATCATCAACACAATTAAAAAAGTTATTAATAACAATAGCAAAAAATTCATTAGTTAAACCAAATAAACTAATGTTATTTTTATAAGAAAATGCACTTACCTCATCAAAAACACTCATAGTACCACACCCTAATTATACTTATTCATCAAATTAACAAAAGACAAAACCACGAAATCATCTAAAATTTTAATAGTAACAGGCAATATTTCATTAAATTTCTTAACCTCATCAAAAGACAAACTTCCCAAAACATAATCCTTAGTATCAATATTTTTATTATTAGAAATACCAAACTTCATCCGTTTATAATTTTTAGTACCCAAATTTTCCTCAATATTCTTAAGACCATTATGACCACCAGAAGAACCAGACAAACGAAGTCTAATTTTTCCAAAATCCAAATCTAAATCATCACTTATAATTAAAACATCCTCAACTGAAATTTTGAAATAATCCATATATTTTTTTACAACAATTCCCGATAAATTAACATAAGATAAAGGTTTTAATAGAATAATTTTTTCACCATTTAAAACAAAATCAGCGTATAAACCATTATATTTTTCTTTTGTAATTTTAACTGAATGAAAAGAAGCATAATTATCTAAAATATTAAAACCAATATTATGTCTAGTATTTTTATACTCCTTACCCGGATTGCCTATACCAACAATTAATTTCATAACATCACATCCATAATTTTACCATCTTCTAATTCTATTTTATACATTCTTTTGAATAAATCAATATACACAACTTTTCCTCTATAAGAATCATTAGATATTATTTCTCCAACTTTAGGGAAATCCTTTTTATACTCACTATATAATTCATTTTCATAATCCAAACAACACATTAATCTTCCACATACACCATTAATTTTTTGAGGGTTTAAGGCAAGATTTTGATTCTTAGCCATATTAATAGAAACACTATTTAAATCATTTAAAAATGTAGAACAACACAATTTTTTACCACAAACGCCATAACCACCAACACATTTTGCTTTATCACGAACTCCAATTTGTCTAAGTTCAATTCTAATTTTATATACATAAGCAAGCTTTTTAGCAAGTTCCCTAAAATCAACCCTTGCATCTGCTAAAAAGTTAAACAAAAGTTGTGAACGATTAAAAGTAAAAGAAGCATCCAATATTTTCATATCCAAATCTAATTCTTTAACAAATTTATTGGCACATTCAATTGCAAGTTCTGCATCTTTAATATTTTTTTCATGCATCCTAACATCATTAGAATCAGCAACTTTTAAAATATTTTTAAGTTCAAAAGAAATACGTTTCTTATCCACAACAATTTTGTCAGTACAAACCACACCAAATTGTTGACCACGTTCAGTTTCCACAATAACACAATCTTCTTTTTTTATTTCATTACCATTAGGCAAAAAGTAATATATTTTATTAGAACTAGTAAAACATACGCCAAATACTTCAACCATTTAATCATCTCCCAACATTTTAAAAGTGAAATCATCAATTAACAAATCTTTATTAACATTAGATTTAGATTTGTTAATAAATAAATTAATTATATTAATCTTCTTTATTATATCACCAATTGTATTATTTTTCATAACATTTACTTTTTCATCATTAAAACCATCTATAAACTTTACATCTCTATTATAGTATAAATTAAAAACATCATAATAAAAAGCTAAACCAACTAGAAAAAAATTAATAATCTCGTTTTTAATACTATACATATACTCATTCGTAAGTAAAAAAACATCACTTAATTCCATTAAACAATATAAATTAATCATATTAGATATTTTACCATTAACAAAATTGAAATAATCTAAATTTTCATCATAATTATTCCAAATTAACCTTTCAATAAACGATTCATTATTGTTTAAAGATAAAACCTGACAACGCGAAACAATAGTATCCAACAAATCATACCTACTATTAGCTACTAAAATTGCAACTATATCATCATCTGGATCTTCCAAAAATTTAAGTAATGAATTTGATGAAGAAACATTAAGTAAATTAGCATTATTAATTATATAAACCCTTCTGTTATTATTTTGAGATTTAAAAGAAAAAATATATTTTAAAAAACTAACATCTTCTTTTTTTATTTTACCATCTAGATTATTTATAATATGTAAATCAGAATATATGTTTTTATCAATTTCTTCAAGTATTACCTTTTGTTGAATAGGCTCTTTATCAAAACAAAGAAAAAACTTAGCGAGTGAAACAGCTAAATCATATCCATAAGAAACACCATTAGTTTCAATCAAATAAGCATGAGAAATATAACCATTATAAACAGAATTTGTAATATAATTATAAAAAATACTTTGTGTTTTTTCATATTTTTCTAACATGCCCATCACCTCACTATAAAATTAACAACAAAATTATTAACAAAATTAATCCAAATATATCAAATAATCCCACAACCAAAATTGTAGCAATATTAATTGGAATAAAATAAACTGAAGTACCCATTATTAAGTCATATATATAAATTATAAATGGCGCTAAAAGAAATTTTTTTCCAATAAAACACAATCTTTTTTTCAATAATAACACCTCAAAAAAATATATGATTACATTCTATTAAAATACTTCCTTTCTGTTATTTAAAGCAGTTTCCAAAGTAAGAACATCAATATATTCCATATCCGCACCAATAGGAATACCATTAGCTATTCTAGTCACAATTATGCCGTCCTTTTCTAGCAACTTTTTTATATATAAAGCAGTTGTGTCAGCTTCTATACCTGTTTTAATAGCAAGAACAACTTCCTTTATATTATTATTCCTAACTCTTTCTAACAATAAATTAATAGATAAATCATCAGGACCAATTTCATCAAGCGGAGAAATCAGTCCACCAAGGACATGATAATAACCATTATAATTTCCAATTCTTTCAAACAAAAAAACATCCTTAGAATTCTCAACAACTAAAATACTATCAGAATCACGTGAATCATCCCTACAAATAAAACATATATCACTTTCTGTCAAAGTCCCACAAACACTACAAGGCTTAATATTCGATTTAGCATTGCACAATGCCTTACTAAATTCAGTAACTTCTTCAATATCAAAATTAAGCACAGAAAAAGCCAACCTTTCAGCTGTTTTTTCACCAATGCCAGGAAATTTTTTAAAATATTCGATTAAATCCACTAAACTCTTTGGTAACATATTATCACATCAATCCAGACATCATATTAGAATATTTTCCCATTTTTTCAGCAGTAGTTTTATTCACTTTTAAAAATGCATCATTCATAGCTAAAACAATCATATCTTCTAACATAGAAATATCATCACCTAAATCAGAAACATAAGAAGAAATTTTAACACTTAAAACCTCTTTTTTTCCATTAACCATAACCTTAACTAATGAACTGCTTCCTTCAAAAGTAGAATTATCAATTTCATTTTTAATATTTGTAATTTCTTTTTGCATAGCTTGCGCTTGTTTCATTAAATTTTGCATATTCATAATTATCCATTCCTCCTATTTTAATTCAACAATATCATCACCAAATAACGAAGTAGCCAATACTTCACTATTATTATTCATAGTATCACAAGAAGAAACCTCATTATCATCAACCTTTGCATCTTCTTCAATATAACTATAAACAATTCCATTTCGTGTTTTTTTAATATAATCATTTTTCAATTTATCCCAATCTGAATCATTAACAAAAACAAGTTTATAGTTAGAATTCATAATATCATTAAAAACAGATTCAATATCAGAAATATTATTATCAACATTCTTAAGAATAGAATCATACTTAACAGATAAAATTAATTCATACTTACCTGCAACTCTTAAAGTACTATCAAGTAAATAAGAAATAAACAAAGAATTCTTTGAATCAGAAACTACTTTAGAAAATAAAACCCATTTTATTCTTAAATCATTTAAAAGACTCTTGTCAGCCAACGCAAAAGCATTATTAATTCTGACATCTTTATTATAACACACTTTATAAGATTCGACCACATCTTTAACAACATCAGCATCGTTATTACTAGAAACAACATCTTCCTTTTTAACAGACAAATTACCATTATTAACATCAACACAAACATTTGTTTTATTTTTAAATAATTTATTAACAATTTCAATAATTCCTACTTCAAAAATAATTTTCTTATTACTACTCTTTTTTAATAATATATCTAAATCATTTAATTCAATAATTAAATTATAAATAGAATTAAAACTACCATTATCTTCTGCAACCAAACAAGACTTAAGATATTCCATAAAACTTTCCAATAAAATAACGACATCCTTTCCTGAATTTTCCAATTCAGTTAAAAGAATTAAAATATTAGAAATATCACAATTAAAAATATAACTAGCAAGGGACTTTAAACACTCATCATTTACAATTCCTTTCAAAGTATAATAATCATCAACAGTAATTTTATCTGAATAAGAAACCAACTTATCCAACATACTAATAGAATCTCTCATTCCACCATCACTATATTTTGCAATTAAATTCAAAACCTTTGCATCAATATTAATATTTTCACAATCTACAATATATTTTAATTTATTAACAATTTCAGTATCTGAAATACGTTCAAAATTAAAGCATTGACACCTTGAAATAATTGTTTCTGGAATTTTATAAAATTCTGTAGTTGCTAGTATAAAAATAACGTGAGCAGGAGGCTCTTCAAGAGTTTTTAACAAAGCATTAAAAGCTTCAGTAGATAACATATGTACTTCATCAATGATATAAACCTTATATTTTGAAATACTTGGCATTAAATTAATACTATCTCTAATTTTTCTAATTTCTTCAACGCCATTATTTGAAGCAGCATCCATTTCAATAATATCAGGGTTATTTTTTTTATTAAAAGAAACACAACTATCACATTCATTACAAAAAGTAAAACCATTCAAATTAAAACAATTAATAGTTTTAGCTATTATTTTTGCCAAACTAGTCTTACCAGTACCTCTTGGACCAGCAAATAAATACGCATGAGAAACACATCCCTTAGCAATGGAATTTTTAAGTATTTTAATAATATAATTTTGCCCAGCAACCTCATCAAAACAGGTTGGTCTATACTTTCTATATAAAGCTAAATAAGCAATAATATCACCCCCAAAAATACTATAACTATTGTATCAAATAAAACAAACAAAGTCCATGACATAATGTAATTATTTAATAACAACCAAATGTTTCACGTGAAACATATATAAAACTACTTATTAACAATTTAATATTATCTATATTTTAAATAAATTATTTCCCGGGAAATAATTTGCAGACTGATTTTTGTACCAACAACACATTTTTAAGAAGATAACTAATTAATACAAATATATAAAATAAATTAATAATAAATTTCTTATATTTAAATATAAATAAATAATTCAATGTTTCACGTGAAACATTAATAATAATTTATAATAAAATTAAGATTAAAACATTTAAATTAAGTTAAAAAAAATATAATTTACTCACAAATACTAATAAAGAAAGTATATGTTTCACGTGAAACATATATAAAACTACTTATTAACAATTTAATATTATCTATATTTTAAATAAATTATTTCCCGGGAAATAATTTGCAGACTAATTTTTGTAACTACAATACATTTTTCAGAAGGTAAACTAATTAATATAAATATATAAAATAAAATAACAATTTTTATATTTATATATAATACTAATTTAATGTTTTACGTGAAACATTTATTTACTACTTACCTCTTATATTCCTAAAAAAATTAGATAAC